>SXMN01000106.1 GCA_005777315.1 Verrucomicrobiales bacterium | reverse complement strand
CTGAGCCTCTCCCGCACACTGCCCCGCAACCGGTGCCCCTGGCGCCCATCCGCTCGCCCGCCTGAATACCGTCCCGTTCGCAGGGATTTCAACTCGCCATTGCTTTTTCAGTCCGCCCCATCTCATCTGAGGTCAGATCTTGGGGCGATTGATCTCGAGCCTCTGGGGTTGTTTCGCCTGCGTTCGCGGCCGTTCGCGATCGCCTACACTGACGTCAACACAGGCAAAAGCATATCGATCGCAGAATTGAAGCCGAGCAACGCCGGTGTCGCTGGCAGAAACGAAGTCATTTATCCCGAAGCGTTCGGCGAGATGGCCGACGTTCGCTATCGAGTGACCCACTGCACCTTCGAGCAGGATGTCTTGCTCCGCAGGCAGCTTCCGTCTCCGGAGGATTTTGAATTGAAACCCGAAAACACGCAGGTTGAGGTCTGGACGGAATTTCTGGAGGCCCCAAAGCCAAACAAACGTGTGCTGGCCCACGAGAAGCATCCGGTGCGGCGGGATGAGCAGTTGGACTTTGACGATGGCTCTGTCTTTCTGTCAGTAAGCCAGACTTTCAAGTCGGAGGAAGATCATTCATTGGCTGATCTGATGGGCCGGCGGAGATTGCGAGCCACCAAGCAATGGGTTGATTCCGGGGGACGTACATTTCTGGTCGAATCCATGCCCTACCAGGAACTGGCGGTGCTGACCGCCGACCTGCCCAGGCTCGAGGCGAAATTGAGCGTTGATCGAAAACTTCTGCGCCAGATTGCGGCCGCACCCATCACTCCGACCCGCCACACGCCGGTATCCGTCCTTCAGGAAGCATCAGCTTCCACTGGTCGCCGGGCTGTCTCGAAACAGATCGAGCGCATCAGGAGAAGTCAGAGTCCTGCGGTGGTGATTGACTACGTTTTGGCCACGGGCGCGAACAACTTCACCTTTAAGGGAGACACAACCTACTACTGTACGGGGGAATCCTGGTACACCGGAACCACAACCATTGAAGGAGGGGCAGTGGTCAAATATGACAAATGGAACGGCTCGTTTTCCTCAGCCTATCCGCGCTTCATGGTCAATGGGCCGAGCAACTGCAACACGAGCGCCTACCGGCCGGCCGTTTTCACAGCAAAGGACGATGATACCGTGGGTGAGGTGATCAGTGGCAGCACTGGCTCTCCGAACGGGTACTACGCCTTCGATTCGATTTGCGTGTGGGATCTCGGAGCACCCGTCGATATGCACGACTTGCAGTTCCGTTACGCTTTGGAAGGAATCACGTTCGAGTATCGCCAGCAAAACCAGCTCCGTCACGCCCAGTTCGTCAACTGCTACGTAAACACCTACACGTACCAGGGGGTGATCGCGATTCGGAATATTCTCTGCCAGAATTTCGTCATCGGCGTTCAAGCATGGGGAGGAACAGTGAATTGCGAGAACGCGACCTTTAATGGCGGAGACCAGCTCTTCAACAATTACCTCGACTCATCGAATTTCAGTTTCACGAATTGCCTGGTCACGGCGGTTTCAAACGTTGGAACGATGATCGGCTCCAACAACCAGAATCTCCCCAACGCCGGCGGAGTCTTCCGATCGATGAGTGCCGGCAGTCACTACCTGGCTGCGGATAGTCCCTATCGCAACTCGGGCACCACCGCCATTGACGCGAAACTCCTGGCCGATTTGAAGAAGAAGACAACACATCCTCCAATTGTCTTGAACGCCGATTTTACGACATTCACCACACTCGGACCACAAGCCCGGCGCGACACGGATTCGCCAGATTTGGGTTACCATTATGATCCAATCGATTGGTGCGTGGGCGGCCTCAACCTTACCAACGCGACTCTCCTGCTGACCAATGGTGTCGTTGTTGGAGTCTATGGAACCGACGGCTTCATTTTGCAGAACGGCTCAAAGCTCATCAGCCAGGGTGCTCCGCTGAACATGAATCGGCTGGTTCGCTGCGAAGTTGTCCAGGAGCAGCCTGCCTTTGTTTCAGGACTGATCTCGATCAATTCGCAGACGTTACTCCGAGTCCCATCTGCTGCTGTGCCTCAGCCGATTGTCCAATTGAATCACACGGACATTTCGATGCTGGCGAACGTTCCGGCGCGATGTGAATTCATCGCTGCCACTGGCAATCCCATCGCTGTTTCAGTGAAAGACTCCACCTTCCGCGGTGTTTACCTCAACGCTTACCAAAGCTCATCGAGCACCGCATCCTACGCTTTCAACAATAGCATCTTCCTCAGTTGCAATCTTCTTTGGAACCTTCCCAACAGTCCAGGTCACACCCCGTTTTCACTGGTGCTTTTCAACAACCTGTTTCGTGGGGGCACCGTTCAGTTCGTCTATGACCAGTCCGGAACCGCATGGACGGTTAAGGATAATCTGTTCGACAGCGAATCTCTTACGAAAACCGGTTCTGCCACACTCACCGCAGCGCGGAACGGATATCGGAGCGGTTTGATCTCTGTTGGAGGTGGCAACAATAAGATGGGTTTGATCCCGGATTACGAGAGTGGCGCTCTCGGTGATTACTATTATCCGGCGACAGGTTCAAATCTGGCCACACTTGTGAACGCTGGCAGCCGCAGCGCAGCCACTGCCGGCCTTTTTCATTACACGGTGCGGGCAGATCAAACCAAAGAGTCCAGTTCAACGGTTGATATTGGTTTCCATTATACCGCACTGAATGGCTTGGGCCTGCCTGTGGATACGGATGGCGATGGAATCCCAGACTGCCTCGAGGACAAAACCGGCAACGGCGTCTTCAATCCTGGCGTTGGCGAAACAGACTGGCAGGCCGGGAATAGCATCGTGTCCGGTGCCACAGGGCTTCAGGTGTTCACGTTGTTCAAATAGCCGCAGGGCCGGATCCTTGATTTCGGCTCTCGCTTCTCAATCTCCCCAATGATCGTAAGGACAAAGGATGTGACTATGTGTTCTCGAAAACTTCTCTGTCGCAGCGCGCGGCTTGTCGGACTGGCCATCTGCTTGATTTTCATTTCGCACGTTATCGACACCACCGCGCAAGACACCAGACCTGTGGCGGCTTCGGAGTCGAAAAGAGAATATGATTTCAGCCCGCCCAAGGGGCCGAATCACCGTCGCGTGGAGAGCATCATCACAGTGAAAGATGCGGCCGGAAGACCGGTTCAAAAGCCATCCCACTACATCGAGCTGGCCAACGGCTTGCATTATTTCGAGGACGGTCAATGGAAGGAGAGCCAGGAGAAGATTGAGCCGCACCCGCGCGGAGCCGCCGCACTCAAGGGTGCATACAAGGCGATCTTTGGGAAGAACATCAACCGTGCGGGGTCCATCGAGCTGACGCTGCCGGATGGACAAAGGCAGAAGAATCATCCTCTGGGCCTTTACTACTACGACCGCGCCGACGACAGGTGGGTCAAGTTAAGCGGCATCAAGGACAGCGAAGGTGTGATCGTCCCGCCAAACCGTGTCCTCTACAAAGACGCGTTCGATTCCATTCGTGCCGATGTTCTCTACACGTATCAGAAGGGGAAATTTGAAGCAGACGTGATCCTTCGTGAGCGACCGCCAGCGCCGGATAGCTTCGGGATGAACAATGAAACAACCATGATGGAGATGGCCACGGAGTTTACCGACACACCGGAACCGAAAAAGACTGAACACGTGCTCAAAAAAGAGAGGGACACGGCCAAGCGTTCTGCTTTGCGAACGCCGGACATCACAGATGAATCGCTGGATTTCGGTTCGATACAGATGATCCCGGGATCGGCGTTTGATTCCAAAAAAGGACCATGGAAACCGTTGGATCAAGACAAACAAATCGCAGTCGGCAAGCACTGGTCGAAGGATGGAAATCGAAATTTTCTGATTGAACAGGTCGATTATCAGTCATTTTCGCAGGTGCTGGCAGGTCTGAATCCTCGATCATCGCAACTACCATCCCCCAATACTGGCAAGCGCGTGTGGCCGGGATCTCCATCGACCGTGAATGATGAATCAAATCCGATGACGGAAGGAGAGTTGGATTCGAGCAGCGGTGCTGTGATCGATTACATTATTGTGACTGGATACAGTCAATCGAGCGTTACTTTTAGTGGTGCCGAAACCTATTACTTTTCAAGTCCGTTAACCGTCAACAACTGTACATTCGAGCCGGGTACTGTCCTGAAGTATCCTCCTAACACTTGCAGCCCGGTCTGCTACTGGCTCAGGGTTTTGAATTCCGTCTCGGGTAGCGGCGCGACAACGACAGCAGTTGACGACGACTCAATTGGAGAACCTATCACCGGAATCAGCAACGGTTCACCCACCGGTATTTACGCAAACACTGCTCTTTGGATCGCTGGTAACATGAGTTTCTCGTTGAGCAATATGACAAATAAGTACGCAGTTGTTGGTCTGCTCATACAAGCTACTGACAGCGGTCTGAATCAAAGGGCGAGCAACTTTCGGACATTAGCATCTACATGGGGGTTCTCTCTTCATGGTCCGAGCGATCTAACGGTGGTAGACCCCTATTTTTGCGGAATGACCGGTGGCAAGTACTCTGATGCTATCGGGAGTGGCCACGAGGGGATAATAATCCACTCTGGCGATACCATCTGCCCCAACACTGCACCCACCATAAGCGACATGCCGGACACCTACATGTTTCCCAATCCCGCCACTCTGAACAGAGACTTCACCGTGGCTGACGGAGAAACACCTAACACACTGACCGTGACTGCCAGTTCGTCTAACGCCTCCCTGGTTCCGAACGACAGCGCCAATCTCTCCACCAGCGGCGGCGGCACGGCACGGGCACTGAACATCACTCCCGCTCCCGGCCAATCCGGTCAAACGACCATCACCGTCACCGTGAGCGACGGCTCGCTTTCAGCTCAGGACACTTTTGTTCTCACGGTCATCGCCAATAATCCGCCTGTGATCAGCAACATCCCAGATTGGAGCACGGCTTTGAACACACCCAATGCACCCATCGAATTCACCGTCACCGGGGCTGATCCTGGTTCCATCATTCTCTCCGCCGATTCCAACAACTCGACGTTGATCCCGCCCGCCAACTTTACGTTCGATGGTTCTGGCGCGAACCGGACGCTCGTGATCACTCCCGCAGCCGATCAATCAGGGACGGCCACGATCAATGTCCACGCTGACGACGGCACCGCTGTGACCACGCAATCATTTGTTTTAACAGTGCACCCGGACGCGTCCACACCCAAGGGCGGCTCTGTCGGTAATGGCAGGAACCCATCGGCCCAGTTCAACGGAACAGGCGCGGGGCAGGTGCAGCTTGTTGGCGGTCCTGTGATAGATGCATCAGGCACCCCGCCGCAACTGTGTCCATCAATCAGTCTGGACGAGATCAAGAAGCTTCGGGTCAACAAACTGAGCACCTGCAATGGGAGCAATCCTGGAACTCAAACATCTGTCGCGAAATTTGGCGAATCAAGCTGCGGTTCCGGTTGCAGGTACAAGGTGGAGATTACCGTCTTCGCTCGTCTGCTCTCGCTTGATTCCGGGTATTATCCCGGCCACGCAATACTGACACTCGGTGAGGGCGCATTGGAGAATACACGGCATGAGATTCGAGCGCCGTTCGGCACTGCTCCTCCTGGAAGTTGCAACATGGCTGAATTCACCGAAAAAATTATTTTCGATGTAGAAGTGGGGGATGAGCTTACCTTGATTTACAATCCAACACTAGCTCCTGACTTCGGTGTTGATGACTGCGAAATCAAGGTGATTGACGCAAGGCTGATCGGAGTGACAGCCGCAAATGGCGCCGCCTGCAATCCCTGTGTTGAAAACGGCCTCGGCGCGAGCAATCCAGGCAATGGCTCCGTCATCATTCCGATCAGCCTTGGTAAAATTGCGTATGGTGATAAATCCGTCCGCCTTCAAATCTACCAGGAACATCCGACACCCATTTTGACTTCACCGGATGCCCTGGATTTGGTCGGAAAGGGTCCTGAAATCGTCGCTCTTCGGCAGAATTCCAACAACGTGCTTCGCCAGATCAAGACACCTTCGGGCCTGGCCGACATCATAACCTTGAGCAACTGGGTTTATCGGATCGATCTCTACAGCAACAGTGGCATTGGCAACAACGGAGCCATTGATGGTGAAGCCGGTCTTTACATCACAAATGGCACTCCTGCCGTTGTAAGTTATCTCATACACAATCCTGCGGGCTCGACCAATGATCCCAGCCAGCTCAGAATCATCGAGTCGCGTGGAGACATCACACGGATCAACGATTTCGTTTTTGCGTCGTTGAGCGCCACTTCGCATGCCTGGTCTCTTTCGTCGCCAGGAAATCTTTCCTTCGTTCAAAACTTGTCCGAGACCAACGGCAGCGTTCGCAGCGAGACTCGCACCCTTTACCGGGATTCGAGCGCCGCGGACATCTACCAGCGATCGCGCCAGAAGTACCAGACCTTTCCATTCGGCCAGGCCGTCATCGAGCAAACCGTCGATCCCGATGGCGCACAACTGACCACTGCATACCAGTATTACACCGACCCCTCCGACACCGGCTACGGTCAGGTCAAACAAATGGATTTCCCCAACGGCCATTGGCAGATCGTCGAGTATGATTCCCAGCAACGGGTGACACGCGTTTACTCTTCCTTCGGCACTCAGTCTGCCACCACCAATCCTGGCCTGTGTCGGATGGTTGAATTCGATTACACTCCGATCGATGGCTCCGGCGACACCGGCGCTTACACTCCGCAACTCCCCCGGCGTGAGATTGCTTATGTCCTCGGCCAGGAAGTCGGACGAAAATTCTTCGTCTATAAGCGGGCCGAACAGCAGGAGGTGGTCTGCACCATTCCGGGAGCCGCATGGGACGATTCGACAAACCTCAAGACCGTCACAAAGCAGCATGAGAGCGGCGCTTTCAAAGGCGAAATGTTGAGCGTCAAACATCCCGATGGCACGTTGACGCTTTATTCCTACTCGAACACTTCCGCGAACAAGACCACAGTTATCGAGAGCGGCCAGCCAAATGAAAATGACACCGCGATCGTCGCGGGAACTCGCACCGTGACCATTGTCGGGCTTACCGGTGAATTCATTGCTCGCACTGTTTCCGACGTTGCCAGCGGCATCACGACCACGCAGGAAATCGTTAATCCCTCCGATTTGGACGATCAATTACGGCCCACGAAGACAAGCTACCTGGATGGCACTTTTGAAACCATGATCTACGATTGTTGTGGGTTGATGGCGAAAACGGATCGCGACGGAATCACGACCACGTTCCTTTATGACGACCTCAAGCGGTTGATCAAAACCACCCGGCTGAACATTTCCAAGCTCTACACCTATGATCCTTCTGGACGGAAGATTGCAGAACATCGCGTGGGATCGGACAACATCACGACACTGATCCACTCCTATTCGTACGATATGGCGGGTCGGCTGTCTGCGGAGATCAACGCGCTCGGAATCGTCACTCGTTACACCGAGTCTTACAACAGTGGCACGGGCGAGACAACCCGGGTCACCACCTATGCCGCTGGTACAATCGATGCAACCACGCGCATCGAGACCTTTGCCAAGGATGGCTCACTGCTGAAGATCACCGGCACCGCCGTCAATCCGGTTCGTTACGAGTACGGGGTGGAATCCGAGAATGGCATCGCCCGTCTCCGCACCAGGGAAATCAAGCTCGATTCCAATTACGCTGACACTCTCGAATGGACCAAGACCTATGTCGATTTCGCCGGTCGCATTTACAAAACGGTGTATGCCGATGCCAATGGCTCACCCAATGAGCAGTCCTACTTCAACTCGCTCGGACAATTATCCAAAACAATTGATCCGGACGGAGTGACCACTCTGATGGCTTACAATCTCGAAGGCGCGCTTCAGGACTCTGCGCTGGATACGAATCACAACAGCGTGATTGATTACTCGGGACTGGATCGCGTGAACCGCTCGCTCAAAGACGTCCTCTACAACCCGGCACTGTCGGCAAACGTCCACCGCGCTCGTTCCATCATTTTTCCGAACGACAACAACGGTGTGACGACCCAGGAAATTGCCCGGGTTGAAAGCTCCGTGGATGGATTGAAATCGATGCGGACAAGCTTTGGTCTGATCAGTACGAGCCTAAAAACAATTCCATCGAACGGCTCCTGGATGGTGACCGAAACGGCGCCGGATGGATCAAAGGTGATCAGCACCTACCAGAACGCGCGGCTGGCTGCTGTTTCGCGCATGGACTCCAGCAACGTGCAACTCGGGCAAACCACTTATGCCTATGACGCGCTGGGACGGCTGGCTTCCACCACCGATGCCCGGAATGGAACAATCAGCTACACTTACGACGCGATGGACCGGGTGGTTTCAGTGATCACACCCGCGCCTGGAAATGGACAGTCGCCGCAGGTGACTCGTACCGTGCACGACTATTTTGGCCGCGTGAAATCCGTGACCCGGCCGGATGGTACCACGGTTTACAACGATTACTTCCTGACGGGCCTGCTCAAGCGGACGTACGGCAGCCGCGTTTACCCGGTCGAGTACACTTATGACGCCCAGGGACGGATGAAGACCATGACAACCTGGTCGAATTTTTCCAGTGGTGCTGGCGCAGCGGTCACGACCTGGAATTACGACCCTTACCGCGGCTGGTTGAATTCCAAGCGCGATGCTGGCAACCAGGGTAGCGATTACACCTACACGGCTGCGGGCCGGTTGCTCACCCGACAATGGGCACGCGGCACACCTCGTGTTACAGCGACCAGCTTCTACAACGACTTGGGCGAACCAACACTCCTCGATTATTCCGACAGCACACCCGATGTGACCTACCGCTATGACCGGCGTGGGCGTCCGATTGGTTGCACTGCGAACAACATCACAACCACGCGCTATTTCCATGATGCAGGCCATCTTCTGGGAGAAAGCTACTCTGGCGGCACGCTCAATGGCCTGAGGATCACGAACATCTTCGACGCCTTTTTCCGACGCACTCAAGTCAGCACGAAGCGCAATGCGGCAACATTGTCCACGACCAGCTATGCTTACGATAACGCCTCGCGCATGACGACAGTTTCGGATGGCGGATTTTCGGCCAACTACAGCTACATTGCCAACTCGCCCCTTGTCGGCCAGATTGACTTCAAGCAAGGCAACACCATCCGGATGACAACGAACAAACAGTACGATTACCTGAACCGGCTCCAGTCGATTTCATCCACGCCGGGCTCCAAGGCGCATTCTGCCTTCTACTTTTACTATCAATACAACGACGGCAACCAACGCGTTCGCTCGACCCTCGGAGATGGCTCGTATTGGGTTTATGAGTATGACCCGCTTGGACAGGTGAAGTCGGGGAAGCATTATTGGGCTGAGCACACCCTTGTTCCCGGACAGCAATTTGAGAATGCCTACGATGACATCGGCAACCGCATCACTGCGCGGAGCGGCGGGGATGCCGGTGGAGCGAACCTTCGTTCAGCGACTTACTCGCCCAACTCCCTGAATCAATACACCAGCCGCACCGTTCCCGACTCATTTGACGTGCTGGGCCTCGCCAACAGCGGGGCCAGCGTGACTGTGAACAGCTCCTTCGCCGACTACCGTCGAGGCGAATACTTCCAGGAATCCGTGAGCATCGACAACAGTGGCGGCAATGTATGGCAGCCCGTTTCCGTGATCGCATCCAATGGCGACGTCAACACGACCACAACAGGAAGCGTCTTCATCGCTCAAACACCCGAAGTATTCACTTATGACGCCGACGGGAACACGTTGACCGATGGCCGGTGGATGTACATCTGGGATGCAGAGAACCGGCTCACGCAAATCGCGAGCCTGCCGGGCAGCTCAACGGCTTCACAACGGAAGGTGACGTGGGAATTCGATTGCCAGGGCAGGCGCATTCGCGAGACGACCTACGATGGAAGTTCCGGCAGCTTCGTCGTCACCAAGGATGTGAAGTTCCTCTTCGATGGATTGCGGTGTGTGACGGAATTGAACGCGAGCAACAACGCCGAGCTGCGTTCCTACTCCTGGGGCCTCGACCTGAGTGGCAGTCTTGGTGGCGCGGGAGGCGTGGGTGGACTCGTAATGCTCAACAGCACCGGGAACGGGATTCACTTCTACGCAATGGACGGCAACGGCAACACGGCGGGGCTCGTGAAAGGCAGCGATGGAACGGTCAGCGCGAACTACGAATACGGCATCTTTGGCGAAAGCCTCCGCACCACCGGCCCAATGGCCTTGGACAACGAGTTCTGTTTCTCCACCAAGCGGATCAATCGAACCAGCGACATGGTGCTGTACGAGTATCGGCCTTACTCGCCGTCGCAGGCGAGGTTTCTTAATAAAGACCCCATAGAGGAACAGGGAGGGCACAACCTCTATGCCTTTGTCGCTAACGGGCCAGTTGATTCCATTGATGTCTTTGGTCTGTTCCAGCCAAGGTTCCACCGAAGAATCACAGAAGTCGGCTTGAAGGGCATACCGAGTCTAGGCAAGAAATGCCTCAAGATAATTATCGACGCCAACACCGGGCAAGACCATGGCGCCCCCTTGATGGCTCCGTTTGCGGATCCTCTAAACCACGGTGACAATGGCCTAATAAAAGAGACGATTGATAGGCTGTATTCACGGATTAACGATGCAGGCAATTCCAAATGCCAGAAATGTCCTGACATTCACAACTTGCTTCAGGAATTTGGCAAGTCATTGCACGCCATTCAAGACTTGTACTCTCACTCAACCTATGTGGAAACTTTTGGGAGCGACGTTTCCAAAGCCAGTAACCTATCAGTGTGGCAATTCCTGAATAGGGACGGCACCGTGAATGTGCCCGCAGGAGTTGTCTCAGCAAACTACCCGGACCATGATGATGATTTGCAGTCTCATTTGAGACTGAACAAGGATACTCCGAGTTCGTTGAGGGGCGCGGATTCCAATAATTATGCAATCAAGTATTTCGACCTCGCGACGAATGTCGCCGCACGTCATACATCTGAATTCTGGATGGAGTTCGTGAGTAAACTGCGTAAAGACCAAATCCTGATGCTACAGAACTGTTGCCGATAGAAAGGTTGATCCATGAGACTGCACGTATTGTTTCTGATGATGCTGGCTGGTGTCTGTGGGTGCCTCAACGAGCGAACTGTCACAAGAAAACCGTTGGCGAGTGCCCAAGGAGAGGGCATTTGGAGAGGTTACCTCGAAAACGGGGACAAACCGGGGATTGGTATTGAACTGTGGTTCACCAACAATGGGATGATTCCAGCTTACTACATGATGGATTCCAATGCTCCCGGGGACTTTACTAAAGGCCATCGGTTCAGCATGAAAACGCTTCAGGAGGATTCCAAGCATTTCATCTTCGACGTTAAATTGCCAGCCATTGGCGACCGGGAGATCCATCTCCGATTCGATGGACCACTGAAAGGCAACATTGCTACCGGGAAGTTTGGTCGGACTTTATCCTTGGCCATACCAATCAAGTTCAAGCGAATACTGCATGCGCGTACGGAGAAGACTGGCCACCGATGAAGCGAACGGAGAAGGCTTCTTCTCCAGCGAAGTGGTACGAATTTTTTTGGAATCGTGCTTTTAACCCAATTGGCGCCGTAGGGCTGTTGGAGGTTTGACCGGGTTGGAATAGTGATTCGCGCCCGAAGAGCCGCGTTCCGATCGTACGGTTAGGACCCTTCGGAACGTTCTCGGAAGGCTTAAGTTGAGTGTCCGCGTTCCAGTACCAAGAGGCTGGTATTTGTTTCCCGCCGGAGCGATGGCTTCACTGGCATCGCACGACTGTGCGGATTTCGGCATCGCTTTTCAGTGGTGACGCACAGCTCTATCTTGGTTCAGCAATCCAACAAGCAAATCGAGTCGGAAACCCAATCGGGCGGTTCTTGGCCCAGGGTAATGGGTATGGAGGGGGATTCTTTGGGAACTTGAAGGGTTTTTCTTCCCCAGTCATTCAATGAGTTAGTTAAGTCAGAGGTTTTCTTGGGAACTTCAGTGCTTGTTCTACCCCCGGAAATTTCGTCCGATGGTTAACCTGAAGTTGTCCCGGTGTTCTTTTTCAGGACAGCAGGGGGTGCATTCTGTGGACGGTGTTTCGCGTTTTAAGCGCTCGGAATTGAATCCGACACGTTTCCTGGGACGCTACCCCAGGCTGGTATGGCCCCGCGCCTTTGAGGCGATAAACGGATTCAAATCGAGGGGCTGTTCCGGTGCTTCAGCCGTCTCCTTCGCGACTCGATTCCATCCCGCGACAACCCAATGTTGAAACGTTGGGCTTTCGTCAAATGTCGCTACGGCACAACCTTTCCCCGGAGTCCTTTCCACCGCGGTGCATCCACAAGTTGTCGGTGGAGCGCGACTGTGCTGAAAGCCAGTCGCAGCAGTACCGATGGCTCGCCCTCACGCCAAACCTGCTGCGGCTGGTGCTGCGCACACAACCGCGCTCCTGGCCGAGAGCCAATCTCACCGACAACTTGAGGATACACTGTTTCCACCGAAAACAGACAGGAACCACTTTTCTTTTTCCACCGACCGTTCTAGCCTCGCGCACATGCCATCATTCGACATTGTTTCTGAAGTCAGCTCGATGGAGATCGAGAATGCGGTCAATCAGTCGCGCAAGGAACTGGCCAATCGCTTCGATTTCAAGAGTTCCAAAGCGGAGATCCTGCTGGAGAAGAACGAAATCAAACTCAGCGCCGAGGATCAGTTCAAATTGAGCGCGCTGGAGGAGATCGTGGTCGGCAAGCTCGCCAAACGTCAGATCAGTCTCAAGAGCGTGGAGCGGTGTGACCCGGATATTTCGCCGCTCGGCCACGCCCGGCAGGTGATCAAGATCAAGCAGGGCATCGATGCCCCGGTTGCCAAGCAGGTGACAGGCTTCATTCGCGACACCAAGCTCAAGGTGACGACGCAAATCCTCGGCGATCAGGTGCGGGTCACGGGCAAGAGCCGGGATGATCTCCAGTCCGTGATCGCCGCCGTTCGAGCGCATGATTTTCCTGTAGCGCTGGGATTCCAGAATTTCCGGGAATAGCCGGAAGAAACCTGGTTGCCTGATCAGAGCCTGTCTGAATATTCCGTGGGAGTCCTGTTTTCGAGGAAAAGGCTGGATGGCGAGGCGCGAGTGCTTCCGCACGGGTACTGGAGGATACCAGCAGAGGGCTCCGACCGAGGAGCAACGAAGCCAGACGTCCTTTTCCTCGAAAACCCTGCGGGCGGCGGGTCTTTTGTCCGTGGCCTGCGTTGGCTCGGCCGTCACAGCCCGCTGCGGGGATGCTCCGGTCTCGCCGCCTTGGCCACAGCCAAAATCCCTCGCCGCAGGACCCCACGCAATTTTCAGACAGGCTCTCAGGAAAAGTCTTGCCGCCAGCGATGGAAAGAAGCATATCGAGCGGCACTCGAATTGATCCGTAAACAATCACACAACCTCCTCAACTCCTATGGGAAGAATCTATAATGACATCGTTGAAACTGTTGGGCGCACGCCGTTGGTTCGTTTGAACCGGGTCACCGCCGGTGTGGACGCCACCATCCTGCTCAAGTGCGAGTTCTTTAATCCGCTGGGCAGTGTGAAGGATCGTATCGGCATGTCCATGATCGATACCGCGGAACGCAATGGCACTCTCAAGAAAGACACGATCATCATCGAGCCCACGAGTGGCAACACGGGAATTGCGCTGGCCTTCGTCGCCGCGGCGAAAGGTTACAAGCTGATCCTGACGATGCCTGAAACCATGTCGCTTGAGCGACGCACATTGCTGGCGATGCTCGGAGCCAAGCTGGTGCTGACTCCCGGTTCGGAAGGAATGAAGGGCGCCATCGCCCGCGCGGAACAACTGGCAAAGGAGACGCCGAATTCATGGATTCCGCAGCAGTTCGAAAATCCGGCGAACCCGGAGATTCACAAGAAGACGACCGCCGAGGAAATCTGGAGCGATACGGATGGAAAGGTGGACATTCTGGTGGCTGCCGTCGGAACTGGCGGAACAATCACGGGCTGTTACGAAGTCATCAAGCCTCGCAAGGCATCCTTCAAGGCCATCGCTGTGGAGCCGAAGGATTCGCCCGTCATTTCTCAGACGCTCTCAGGCCAGCCGGTGAAGCCGGGGCCGCACAAGATTCAGGGAACAGGCGCGGGTTTCGTTCCGAAGAATCTTCACCTGAAGGATTCGAACGGGAACGCACAAATCACCGAATGCGTCCAAGTATCCAATGATGATGCGTTTGCCATGGCCCGCCGTCTTGCCAAGGAGGAGGGGATCCTCGTGGGCATTTCGACTGGAGCGAATGTTATCGCCGCCATCGAAGTGGCCAAACGTCCGGAGAACAAGGGCAAGGTGATCGTGACAATCGCCTGCTCAACCGGTGAACGGTATCTGAGCACACCGCTGGCAGCCGAGGCCAAGGCTG
Source organism: Verrucomicrobiales bacterium (assembly GCA_005777315.1). GTDB lineage: Bacteria > Verrucomicrobiota > Verrucomicrobiia > Limisphaerales > F1-12-MAGs170 > F1-120-MAGs170. The sequence goes on along the minus strand of SXMN01000106.1, from coordinate 27,413 downwards.
AAGTGGGCGGTTGATTCGGAATTGGTTCTCTAAATGTATCCGCTTCAGGGACGACTCTCGGGTCGTCCCTGTTTCATTCAGGCTCTCTCATCGATCATCCCTTCAGGACTTGCTCTTTTCCTTACTGAAACCCGGCAGTGAACTGCCGGGCTAACATCAAATCTCCCTTCGGGAAAATGGAGTTCAGCCCAACACACTAATGTCTGAAAGCAAGTGAACACGTCAGCTTTCCCGGATGCACTCCCGGCCCTTCCCACTCCTAAGAGCCTGTGGCACTCGGATTTGAGTTTCTCTGATAAAGACCGAAGTTGCCAGGTAGCGTTCTTCGAATACAGTCATCGACGCTGTGTCCCTCAGATGAAATGACCAACATCCTTCTCTTTCTCATCCTGCTCCTGTTGCTCTGCGTGGTGGGGTTCCTGGTCGTTTTGGTGCGACGGAGGCTGGAAGTGGACTTCGCACCGTTGCTTCTGAAAGTGGAAGCCCTGGAAAAGGGGCATGAGCGGACGGAAAGGGCGGTGAGGGATGAGATCGCGCGGAATCGTGAAGAAGGATCGGCGCAAGCACGGGCGCTGCGGGAGGAAGTCGCCGGCTCGTTGAAGAATCTCTCAGATTCGACGCTGAAGAGTCTTGGCGAAATTTCACTTGTTCAGCAGCAACGGCTGGAATCGTTCGCGGTGGAGATCGTTCGCGTTCGCGAAATCAGCGAGGCCAGCGCGAAAATGTTGCGAGAGGAGCTGACGCAGAATTTGAAGGGCTTCAATGATTCCGTGCTTGGAAGGATGACGGACGTGGCGAACCTTCAGAAGAATCAACTGGAGATGTTCGCGTCGCAGTTGGGCAAGCTGACTCAATCCAACGAAGCGAAGCTGGATCTTCTCAAGACAACGGTTGAGGCCAAGCTGGGCCAGATTCAACAGGACAACGCCGCGCGTCTCGAAGAAATGCGGAAAACGGTGGATGAAAAATTACAGTCCGTGCTGGAGACGCGGCTGAATCAATCCTTCAAGCTGGTGAGCGAGAGGCTGGAGCTGGTGCAACGCGGCCTCGGTGAGATGCAAAGTCTGGCGAGCGGGGTGGGCGATTTGAAGAAAGTGCTCACGAACGTCAAGACTCGCGGAACCTGGGGGGAAATTCAACTCGGCAATCTGCTTGAACAGATCCTCACGCCCGAACAATTCGAGCGCAATGTGGCAACCAAGCAGGGCAGCGCGGATCGTGTCGAGTACGCCATCAAGCTGCCGGGAGGCGAAGGGCAGGAGGGCGGGGCGGTCTGGTTGCCCATCGACGCCAAGTTCCCAAAGGAAGATTATGAACGCCTCGTCGATGCGGCTGACCGTGCGGATGCTGTGCTGGTTGAGGAAGCTTCAAAGCAGCTCGAATCACGGATCAAACTGGAGGCAAAGAACATTCGCGACAAGTACATCGATCCGCCGAACACCACTGATTTCGGGATACTCTATCTGCCCACCGAGGGATTGTATGCGGAGGCATTGCGCAGACAAGGGCTGGCGGAATCATTGCAACGCGAGTGCCGCGTCAGCATTGCCGGTCCCACGACACTTGGGGCGCTGCTCAATAGCCTCCAGATGGGCTTCCGCACACTGGCCATTCAGAAACGCTCCAGCGAGGTCTGGACGGTTCTGGCGGCAGTGAAGACAGAGTTTGGAAAGTTTGGCGAGGTGATCGACAAGGTGCAAAGGAAGTTGCACGAAGCGAGTGATGTGATCGACCGCGACGTGGCTGTGCGAACCCGTGTCATTGAACGGCGCTTAAAGAACGTCCAGGAGCTGCCGAGCGGGGAAGTGGTGCCCCTCCTGCAACGTTCAGCAGACGCGACGCCTGAGAGCGACGAAGCGGAAGATGGGCAGACGGCGGGTTGAGCGTTAGAGTTCTGAGACCCGCTGGTCTTGTGAAGCTCGGGCTGAACCGGAGCAGCGGCTGAAACACTGCAGAGGCGGGATGTTCGCAGAGGGCAGACGGCAGTGTGGACGACCCGTGAGCCGTGAGCAGATTAGCCTCGACTAAGAGCGCCTGGCGTCCTATCAGCACGCAACAAGATTATGTTTCGATACATTGCTCTGGCAGTCGCAACCAGCCTTTTGGCCACGCTCAACACTCAGGCGCAGGCCGACAAGCCTTCGGCCGCGAAGCCCGAGGCGAGTGTTTCATCGGGTGACGCCGTGGCGGATGCGGCGTGGGAGAAGCTTGAAAAATCACTCGAAGCGCCGGCCGCGCCGGAGGAGTGGAAAACCAAACGTCCGAGCGAAGAGGAGCTGGCCAAGTTCCGTGCCGGACAACTCCAGTTTGTGGAGTCGGCGGCGGACCTGGCGCGGGAATTCTACACGAAGTATTCAAAGCATCCCAAGGCCGAGGAAGCCCGCAAGACCGAGTACCAGTTGGTGAATGCTGGGGTGCAGCAATTGCGAGGCACAAATCTGGTTGCCCGCCTGGATGCACTGACAACCGCACGGCTGGCAGATCCGAATCTGGACGAGGATGATCGGTTCAACATCCGGGCTTCCGGTGTCAAGCGCCAGGCGGAGTCAAAACTTCCGGACATCAATGCTGCGCTGACCGATTTCGCGGCTGGCGCCCGGACCTTGCTCAAGGAATTTCCAAAGCGTGAAGAGCCGTGGGCGATGCTCTACAGCGTCGTCAACCAGGCGGAGCCAGTGCTGGCGGCCAAGGTGGCAAAGGAGATCATCGATGGAGCCAAGAACGAAGAAATGGTCCAAGGAGCCAAGGTAGTTCTCAAACGCACCGCATCGTTTGGGAAAACGATCGACATGAAGTTCACCGCGATCGATGACAGGAAGGTGGATCTGGAAAAACTGCGCGGCAAGGTTGTCCTGGTGGATTTTTGGGCGACGTGGTGCGGTCCCTGCGTGCAGGCATTGCCGGCCGTCAAGGCGACTTATGACAAACTCAATCCCAAGGGATTTGAAATCGTGGGGATCAGCTTCGATGCGAGCCTCGATCAATTGAAGCAGTTCGTGAAGATCAAGAACATGCCCTGGCCCCAGTATTTCGACGGCAAGAAGTGGGAGAACAAGTATGGGGTCCAGTTTGGCATCAACAGCATTCCCGGAATGTGGCTTCTGGACAAGAAAGGCGTCGTTCGAGATTTGCAGGCGCGCGAAGATCTCGAAGGCAAGGTGGAAAAATTGCTGGCGGAAAAAGACTGAACGCGTGGGATTCGAGGCGGGAATTTCACATCGAGGGCCAGTTTCATCGGGAGTCGGGAACGTCCCGGTCCACGTCTTGGAATTGCATCCATGAGCCTGCTCTCCGGCGATGGGAAATTTCTTGGGGTTGAGTGGAACACCTGGAAAGTCATCGGCTGGCTGGGGAATGTCGCGTTCTTTTCCCGGTTCTTTGTTCAATGGTATGCCTCGGAAAAGCAGAAGCGCGTGGTGGTGCCGGTAGCCTTTTGGTGGTTGAGCCTTGTGGGTTCGATACTGCTGCTGCTTTACGCGCTGTTTTATCGACGGGATTCAGTCTTCATCTTCGCCTACGCCTTCACGTGGATTCCCTACATTCGAAATCTCGTGATTCACTCGAATTCCGCGGCGGAAGAGTTGAAGTGCCGCGCTTGCGGAGCCCCGTCCGCAGTCACCGCCCGGTATTGTGCCAGTTGTGGCGTCCCCATCGACACCGGCAAAAGTGGTGGAGCTTCGTAGCAAGTCAGAGTTGATCAGATTACTCCGATCAATTCGCGGGCTGGAGATCAGCGGAGGCTCTTGATCCCGTTTTTCAGGAATGCTCTTCGTCGCTCGATGTAGCTCTTGAGTTCGGAAATTCCTCTCTTGAAGTCACCAGCGGGGCTTGGCCATTGTTGTCGATCCAGTTCGGCTTCCGGCGCGATTTCCGACTTGAGACGATCGATGATTGGGAAGAGCTTCTCCGTGGTGAATTCCTGCTCCAGCAGTTCTTCCAGCCGGTTCAGGAAGCGGGCGCGGAGAGCAGGTTCGCTGAGGAATCGGTCTTGCATTCGATTCCATCCGGTTACTCCCGGTGCCTGGCGTGTGCCGAGCAGAATGGGGAGGTCCGCCGAACCGAAGGACCAGTTCCAATGATCACCCAAGGTACGATCGAGATCCCATGGAACCACAAACCATTTCTTTGATCCACGCTCGTCGTAAACGAGAAAGTGGTTCTTGTTGAAGCCATCCCAATGTTGGACGAGGACGGTTGCCGCCAGGTAGTTGATGTACTTTTCGAGATCCACGCGGCGGGTGAAGAAGTCGAGAGTGTCGGTTGAGAGCGCGAGGTCACGGCAGAACAATTGCAGATCCCGAAAACTGTTGGTCTTCTGCGTCTCGTTCTCATAGTGAATCGCGAATGCGGCTTCACTTCCGAGGTTGCGCTCATCGGATTGGTTGGCGCGTCCGCTGGTCTTGAACAACAAAGCGCCATCCAATTTGAAGCGGCGCAAAAACACCTTGTCCACCTGTTCCACCTCGACATAGAGCCCTCTGAACTGGTCGTTGACGTGAAGGCGAACCATGCGGGCGCGCGACGCCGGCACTCCGCACACCGCGTAAATGTGGTAGGCCAGAGTTTCCCGGATGAAAGCAGGATCGCGCCAGCCGGAATTCAGATTGAGACTGTGATGTTCCCGAAATGAATTGCCTCGGTCGAAGAAGATCTTGATGGGCTTCTTCGGCCAGGATCGCGCCCATTGGCCGCGAAAACGCACCTGCACCGGGTCATGGACTTTCCCTTCAAAAGTAAAAGTGCCCGGATGAGTTTTTCCTGAGAATGGGTTGCGTTCAAGCGCCGCAAGATCTTGCGTATCGATCTTCAGTTCGTAGAGGGGAAGCCTCGAGCTTTGTAACTGCTCCGATGCCGGAATCACCGTCTGACGCGGCTGCCGACCGCCGGGCTCCTCAGATGGTTGTCTGGCATTGTTGTTTACGATCTGCCGTTGCTGGTTTTCAGGCTGGTTTCCTCGTCTCGAACCAGGCGCTTCCTGCTTCTCACTACAAGCGACGAGTCCGATGCTCAACAGCGCGATGAGAGTGATCTGGAGAGGATTCATATCGCGCGAGCGATGCTAATTGTCAGCTAGTGAGACACAGACGATCTCCTTGTCGTTCCGCGCATAGATGTTTTTGTTCGCGAACGCCGGGTGCGACCAGACCACGGGTCGGCCGGGATCGTGGTTCGCGGGGTCAAGCAGACGAGCGCGGCTGACTTCCTGGTATTTTTCCGGCGTGAGCTTTGCGATGATGAGGTCGCCATTTTCGCTAAAGATGAAACTCCGTTCGTCGTGTTTGACAATGAAAGCATGGCCCCAGCGGGCAGACTTGCCGCTGGTGGGCGCAAAGGTCTCCCAAACGCGTTTCCCATTCTCCAGCTTGAGGCAGCGAAACTGGCCGTAGCTGCACGGGCTGTAAATGTGGCCGTTCTCGATGAATGGCGTGGCCATGACGGTGTGCAATCCGTCGGTGTCCATCTCGCTGACCTTTTTACTCTGCCAGACGAGGGTTGCCTTGTCGGAACCGACGCGCAGCGTCAGGGATCCATTGTAGAAGGATGTGAGGAATAGCAGATCGCCGACTTGGCGAGGGCTTGGAATCGTCATCCCTGATCGGACCGATGGAGCGAGCGGATACGTCCAGAAGATCTTCCCGGTCTCGGGATCAAGGCCGTTCACCGCTTCTGGATGCCAGAGGATGAGCTGCCGCCTGCCGCCGAATTCGTAGATCATTGGTGGAGCATAGCCGGGTTCCTTCGCACTGAGCGCACGCCAGAGTTCCCTGCCTGTGTCCTTGTCGTAAGCCACGGCCACGCTGCCATCACCACCTGCGAGGCAGATCAATTTCTTTCCATCCACGAGTGGGTGGCCGGCGAATCCCCAAAGCGGAGTTTTGACAGCGAAATCCTTTTTGAAATCGTGCGACCAGACTGGCGTGCCTTTCTCCGCGTCGAGGCAGACGAGATTTCCCTCACTGCCGAGCGCATAGACCTTTCCGTCGTTCACGACCGGCGTAACGCGCGGGCCCGCTCCATAGCTCACTGTGTAATCGCACTCGTACTCGTGCTGCCAAAGAATCTTGCCGTCCGATTCATTCAGGCACAGCACGCGCTCACTTCCGGGAACCTTGCTGCGCGAGAATGCGTCGGCAGACCTGGCCGTGCCTTTTGCGAGCTGGCGATCCATGACGTAAACCCGCCCCTTCACCACCGCCGGCCCGCTGTAGCCGCCGCCGATGGGAGTGCGCCAGCGGAAGTTCAGGCCGCCCGCCGGGAATTTCTCGATGATGCCGGTCTCGCGCCAGACCCCATCGCGCTGGGGGCCGAGCCATTGAGGCCAGTCCTCGGCATCGAGGCGGAACATGGTGGTCGCGAGCAGAGCGCAGATCATGAGCAAGCACCTGCGAGAAGCCCACGGGATTCTACCCAGGATAAGAGGATTCATTGGAGATCAGAGCTAAACAGACAGCTTGCATACCGTCAATCGAGTGTAAGAACTGGCAGTGTCTTAATCTTCTTCCTCCTCATAATCCTTTTCTCTGAGAGATCATGATCAAGATGACGAGCAAGATTCGTATATTTCCCCAAGACCTGCCCGTTTCCAAATCTTGACTGTCCGTATCAGCGCATTTTCTCAGCAATGGGATTCGAAGCATGATCCACAGTCACAATTGGGTGCTTCAGAAAACACCTCACAATCCAAACAGGAATCCATTCAGCATCCACCGGAACTTTCATTTGTTCTGTTTGCTCCTTGATTTTGCCGAATCCAACAGGCGAACCTTGCCGCGCCCAACATGGATCTCACACGCACAGCACTCGGAACCTGGAGCGGCGGCCGCCATCTCAGGTTTGGCGAACCACTCGATGAGGAACTCTTCATCACTCTGATCCGCCATGCGTATCAGTGCGGCCTTCGCACCTACATCACTTTCGATTCACCCGGCAACGGCCAAAGCGATGCGTTGCTGGGACGCGCCCTGCAAGGTGTTCCCCGCGACAGCTATTGCCTGGTCGGAGGAATTGGACGTGACTTCTACACCGGCCAGGCTGATGCCGACGGAAACTGGCCTCGATTCACACATCCTACCTTGAGGCGCGCCGATGGATATGCGAGTTACCTGCGAATGGCCGCGGAAAAGCAATTACAGAGATGTGCCGCCGGACGTTTCGATCTGCTGTTCCTACAGGATCCCGACCACACGGGTTTTGTGAGCGATGAAGTGTGGCAGGGACTCCATGCGCTGAAGAACGCAGGCCTTACTGATCGAATCGGCATGGCACCAGGGCCAAGGAACGGCTACATCCTGGACGCAATCCAGTGTTTTGAACGTTTCGGAGAAATCATCGATTGGGCTATGTTGCCATTCAGCCCGCTCGGCTCATGGCCAACGAGCCTTTGCCTTCCCGCAGCTCGTGAAAACAACATCAAAATCGTGGCTCGTGATGTGGATCACCACGGAATCTTTCACGACAGCCTTCGAGCAGGGCACAAGTTTGCGCTTCGCGATCCCCGTGGAACGATGCCAGCCGCCTGGTTGCCGGCGGAACTTGGAAAACTGGAGCGCATGAGGAAGATTGCCGAAGAGAACTCGCTCACGTTGCTGCAACTCGCGTGCATCTGGTGTCTGTCGCAACCATCGGTGTATGCCGTGGCGCCGACGTTGATCCAGGAAGGTGGAGTTCAGGCCAAACGGATTGAGATGGAAACTTCGGAACTCGCTGAACTGCCTCATCTATGGCTTTCGACCGACGAATGCCGGGAGATTCTCGAGATTGGCGACAATAAGAATGGCCTTCACCTCGATGGGGCCAATCCAGACCACAAAGGAGAGATTACTCCCGACCGTTGGCAACTGAACAACAACCTTGTCGAGATCGGTCGCCGCTGGGGCATCGAAGCAGAGCGCGACCTGGTGTATAAGCGATCCAAACCGAAGATTGCGCCGCCGTCCTGATGAGTTCCTTTTTAATAGTCTGGCAATAGAAGAGTTGTTCTGCGACGAACAGGAAAAGCCTGAGAGATTGAATCAACGATGCGCCTCGCCACGCTTGAATTATTGATTAGCGCCTATGGTCGTTACGCCATTGGGGCATTCAATGTCTCCAATATGGAGCAAATACACGGTTTGTTTCGTGGGGCCGCCAGGGCTCGGTCTCCAATCATTGTCCAGTTCACCAGAGTGATCCGAAGCTATGCCGACCCGGCGATGTTGGAGGGGATGCTCCAGGCTGCCGAAAGAATTTATCCCGAAGTCGATTTTGCGGTCCACCTTGACCATGGCGACGAGGAGAGCTGTCACGATGCCATTCGCTCGGGTCACTACAGTTCGGTGATGATCGACGCGTCGCACTTTCCCTTTGAGCAGAACCTGGAAATCACGCGACGGATTGCTGTCAAGGCCCACGCTGCCGGCATCGCGGTGGAAGCGGAACTTGGTCTTCTGAAGGGAATCGAGGACGACATGACGGTGAGCGCCCAGGACGCGATCCTGACCGATCCCGCGCAGGCAGAAGAATTCGTCCGCCGAAGCGGTTGCGACAGCCTGGCAGTGGCGATCGGCACGAGCCACGGCGCGTACAAATTCTCGGGCAAGCAAGGGCTGCATTTCGATCGATTGGAAGCGATCCAGAAACGGCTGGAAGGTTTCCCCCTCGTCCTTCACGGCGGGTCAGCAGTGCCAATCCAGGAAGTCGAGCGGATCAATGCGGCGGGCGGCGCACTGGACCTCTCCGCGAGTGGCGTTTCCGAAGACGAGCTGATCCGCGCCATCGGGTTCGGAATCGTCAAGGTGAACATCGGCACGGATGGACGGTTGATCTGGACCCGCGTTCATCGGGAGTTTTTCAGGGAGAAACCAAACGAGTTTGATTTCATGCCACCAGGCAGAAGTTACATGGATGCTTACGCGGAGTTCGTGGCAGCCAAATGCGAAAAGCTGGGTGGTGCCGGACGCGCAGGGGCGAGGGCACCATCTTCTGTTCAGGCCGAGGTCTAAATTTCCCCATGAATGCTCCAGCGCGATCTCATCTCCTGGTTCGTCCTCAAGCCACCGAGGGCGAGTATGTGCGGGTTACTCCCGCAAGCGCAGGCTGGGAACACCTGCACTTTGCTGCGAGGACAATGAGCGCAGGTGAGAGTTGGAGTGGATTCACTGGAAACTGCGAGTATGGATTCGTCATTCTCGGAGGCACCTGCTCGGTCAAATCTTCACGCGGTACCTGGGATCACATCGGACGGCGACCGGACGTTTTTCACGGAATGCCCTACGCACTCTATCTGCCGCCGGAAACGGAATTCACCGTGACAGCGCTTGGCGGGGGATTGGATCTGGCGTACGGGTGGTGTCAGGCCGGGCCAGGGCACCAGCCCAGGCTGGTCACCCCAGATCAAGTTCAAATTGAAATCCGCGGCGGTGCGAATGCGACCCGCCAGATCAACTCACTGTTCCCGCCGGGTTTTGAGTGTCACCGGCTTGTCGCCGTGGAGGTCTATACTCCACCTGGAAACTGGAGTTCCTATCCGCCACACAAGCACGATGTCCATCGTACGGCTGCTGCCGGAAAGCTGATCGAAGCGGATCTCGAGGAAACTTATTTCTACAAACTCGATCGACCGGAGGGATACGCGATTCAGCGCGTCTATACCGCGGACGCGCGGCTCGATGAAACGATCCTGGCACGGAACAATGATCTCGTTCTTGTCCCCGAGGGGTATCATCCGGTGGTTTCAGCCCACGGCTACACCACTTACTACCTGAATTTTCTGGCGGGGAGCGCGCAGTCGCTCGCGGCGTCGGATGATCCCGAGCATGCCTGGGTCAGGGAGACGTGGACGAGCAAGGATCCGAGAGTCCCCGTGGTGACGTTGGAAATGGAGCAGGGGACCGGAAACGATTCCTCCGTTTAGTAGAGCACGCAACCCATGAATTCATCCGAACAGCAATACGATCTGATCACAATGGGGAGATCCTCCATTGATCTCTACGCAAACGAAGTGGGCGCGCCCTTCGTCGATATAAAATCCTTCGCGGCCTACGTGGGGGGATCGCCCACAAACATCGCCGTGGGAGCACGCCGGCTGGGCTTGCGCTCGGCGGTTTTGACCGGCGTGGGCGAGGATCCCGTGGGCGACTTCATTGTGAACTTTCTCAAAGTGGAAGGAGTGGATACAAAGTTCGTCCTGCGCAAACCCGGCACACGCACCAGTGCTGTCGTGCTGGGCATCGAACCGCCAGACAAGTTTCCGCTCGTTTATTACCGCGACAATTGCGCGGACAATCAACTTTCGATCGATGACGTACTGGCCACACCCCTTCAGCAATGTCGCGTGTTCGAGTTCTCCGGCACCGGCCTGAGCAAGGAGCCGAGCCGGAGCGCAACCATTTTCGCCGCCGAGCAGGCGCGCGCCGCAGGCGCAACCGTGGTGCTCGACCTGGATTTCCGTCCGAACCAGTGGCACGACGCTCGATCGTTTGGCGTCACGGTCCGGTCCGCGTTGCCGGCAGTTGATATCGTCCTCGGCACTGAGGACGAATGCAAAGCCGTTACCCTGGCCGACCCGTCGCAGGTCAGCGTGGAACACTCGCAAATCTCTGGTGCAAGGGTAGCGGGTGACGTGAACGCGGCGGTTGCCGCCATGCAGCGTCGCGGACCGAAGGTTGTGGTGGTGAAACGAGGCGACAAGGGAGCGACGGTCTTTGAAGAGGGCAGGGCACCTGCTGACGTGCCGGGGTTCCCGGTCGAGATCTACAACGTGCTCGGGGCAGGGGACGCTTTCGCCGCTGGATTCATTTACGGTCTGGTGAAGGGCTGGGATTACTTTAAGGCGGCGCGCATGGGGAATGCCGGTGGCGCGATCGTCGTTACTCGTCATGGATGCGCGAACTTCATGGCTTACGAAGAGGAAGCGTTCAAATTCATCGCCGGGCATGGCGGATTCTGAAAAATAGCAAAGTAGAACATTATGAAAACCAAACGCCTCACGATGGCGCAAGCCGTCATCCAGTTTCTCATGCGCCAGCACGTTGAGCGTGATCGGCGACGGCAGCCCTTCTTCGCGGGAGCCATAGGAATTTTCGGCCACGGCAACATCGCCGGCATTGGCCAGGCCCTGCAGCAGTACCCCCAGTTCCGGTATTTCCAGAGCAAGAATGAGCAGGCTTCCGTGCATATCGCCTCTGCTTTCGCCAAAATGAAGAACCGCCTGAGCACGTTCGCCTGCGTCAGCTCGATCGGGCCGGGCGCGACGAACATGGTGACGGGCGCGGCCACGGCCACCATCAACCGCATTCCGGTGTTGCTCCTGCCAGGTGATATTTTTGCCAGGCGAAACGTGGGTCCGGTGCTCCAGCAGTTGGAGCATCCATGCTCGCAGGATTTTTCCGTGAACGACTGCTTCAAACCCGTCTCGAAATACTGGGATCGCATCAACCGGCCCGACCAGCTCATGAATGCGCTGCCAGAAATGATGCGTGTGCTCACGTCGCAGGCCGAAACCGGTGCCGTGACGCTCGCGCTTCCGCAGGATGTGCAAACAGAAATCTTCGATTACCCGGTCGAACTTTTCGAGGATCGTGTCTGGTACATTCCTCGGCCTGAGCCTGACACAACGCTGCTGAAGCGCGCCATCGAACTCATCCGTGGATGCAAGCGACCGATAATCGTAGCCGGAGGCGGAGTGCTCTACAGCGAAGCACACGATGCGCTCGCTGAGTTTGCCGCGCGAACAGGCGTTCCGGTGGGTGAGACACAGGCAGGCAAGGGTTCGCTGCCTTACAATCATCCGCAGAATCTCGGTGCCATAGGCGTGACCGGAACATTTGCCGCCAACGTCGTGGCCCGTGAAGCCGACCTCGTCATCGGGATCGGGACGCGCTACAGCGATTTCACAACTGCTTCAAAGACTGCTTTTCAGCATCCCAAAGTGCGGTTCATCAATATCAACATCGCCGAGTTTGACGCTTTCAAACACTCGGCGCTGCCCGTGGTTGCCGACGCTCGCGCTGCTCTTCAGGCCTTGGGCAAGGCGTTGCGTGGCTGGCAGGTTTCTGGTGCTTACAGGAGTCGAGGGGAGAAGTTAAACCGGGCCTGGGACAAGGAAGTGGACCGGCTCTATCACACATCAACGGATCTGCCGGTGAGCCAGGCGGAGGTCATTGGTGCCGTCAACGACTTCGCCAATCCGCAGGATGTGGTGCTGTGTGCCGCCGGCAGTTTGCCCGGCGACCTTCATCGGCTCTGGCGCACGCGTGATCCGAAGGGCTACCACATGGAATATGGTTACTCCTGCATGGGGTACGAGATCGCCGGCGGCCTCGGAGTGAAGATGGCGGATCCGAAACGCGAGGTGTATGTGATGATTGGTGATGGATCCTGGCTGATGATGTCGAGCGAAGTCGCCACGGCAGTGCAGGAAGGTTTCAAATTGACGATCGTGCTTCTGGACAATCACGGATTCCAAAGCATTGGAGGTTTGTCGAAAGCGGTTGGCAGCGGCGGTTTCGGCACGCGCTACCGCTTCAGGAACTCCAGGAGCGGGCACCTTGACGGCGCAAAGCTGCCCCTTGATTTTGCAGCGAGCGCCCGCGGCTTTGGCGCTCACGTCATCCCCGCCCGTGACATTCTGGAACTGAAGGCGGCCCTGGCGGAGGCGAGGCAACAGACCAATACGACGGTGATCGTCATCGAAACGAACCCGGAGAAACGCGCCCCCGGATACGAATCCTGGTGGGACGTGCCCATCGCAGAAGTGTCGAACAGCGCACCGGTAAAGAACGCGCGGAAGAACTTCGAGAAAGCCGTGAAGAAGGAGCGTTTCTTCCTGTGAGGAACTCAGCGACACGTCAATCAAGCCGGAGCAACTACTGGCGCTCCTGCCGAATATTCAAGCAATCATGACAACAACTCAAACAGCCCGCCTGCGCAATTTCATTGATGGCGAGTGGCGCGATTCGATGGCCACCGAAGGTCTCGATGTTATCAATCCTGCGACAGGCGACGTGCTTGGCCGTGTGCCGCTATCTTCCGCTGCGGAAGTGGATGCCGCCGTCCAGGCGGCGGGCAAGGCTTTTCCGGGATGGAGAAGGACCCCGGTCACAGAACGTGTTCAGTTTCTGTTCAAGCTCAAGGCGCTGCTCCAGCAGCACGGCGAAGAGCTGGCCCGGACCATCACCACCGAATGTGGCAAGACCATCACCGAATCGCGCGGCGAGCTGCAGCGCATGATCGAGAATGTCGAGGTAGCCTGCGGCGCGCCCATCTTGTTGCAGGGAGATTTTTCCGAGGACATCGCCAATGGCGTCGATGAATTCATGATCCGCCAGCCGTTGGGCGTCTGCGCGTGTATATGCCCGTTCAATTTTCCCGGCATGATCCCGTTCTGGTTCATGCCTTATGCCATCGCCTGCGGCAACACCTACGTGGTGAAGCCTTCCGAAAAGGTTCCGCTTACCATGCAGCGCATCGCTGAACTGATCGAGCAGGCCGGGCTTCCCAAAGGCGTGTTCAACCTTGTCAACGGGACGAGCGAAACCGTTGATGCCATTCTCGATCACCCCGACATCAAAGCCGTCAGTTTCGTGGGATCCACGCCGGTGGCTAAGCATGTTTACGCACGGGCCGCGGCCAATGGCAAACGAGCGCAATGCCAGGGTGGCGCTAAGAATCCCATCATCATCCTGCCGGATGCCGACCTGGAAACCACCACGCGCATCACCGCCGACAGCGGCTATGGCTGCGCCGGACAACGGTGCCTTGCAGCTTCATTGGTCGTGATGGTTGGCGACGCGCGGAAACCCTTCACCGATGCGCTGGCGGAAGCGGCGCGCAGCCGCGTCATGGGCCACGGTCTTGACGAAAAAGTGCAAATGGGACCTGTCATCTCGCCGCAGAGCAAAGCACGCGTGGAGACTCTGATCGGCAAAGCCATGCAGGAGGGCGCGACACCCATTGTCGATGGACGCAATGCCGCGGTCTCCGGCTTCGAGCGTGGCAACTTTGTGCGGCCAACCCTCCTCGATAACTTGAATCCAAACGGCGAAATCATCCGCACGGAAATTTTCGGCCCGGTGCTGGGATTGGTTCACATGAAAACCATCGACGAAGCCATCGCCTTCGTGAACTCCGGTGCCTACGGAAACATGGCCTGCATCTTTACCACCAGCGGAGCGAATGCGCGGAAATTCCGCTGTGAAGCGGAGGTGGGAAATGTCGGCATCAACATCGGCGTGGCCGCGCCGATGGCTTTCTTCCCTTTCAGCGGAGCACGAGAGAGCTTCTTCGGCGACCTCCACGGCCAGGGCCGCCACGCCATCGAGTTCTTCACGCAGACGAAAGTGGTGGTGGAGCGATGGCCGAAGGAATGGACACGCCAGTTTTGAGAATCGAACAAGGAACTCCACATGATTCCGTCCACCTTAGCAAACATCCACATCGCCAACGCCCCTTGCTCATGGGGTGTGCTGGAATTTGATCTGCCTGGCAAAGCGCTTGGCTACGCGCAGGTGCTGGATGAAATCCGCGACACCGGCTACGTCGGCACCGAGCTGGGCGACTGGGGTTTCATGCCCACGGATCCGCCGCAGTTGCGCAGCACCCTCGACGCGCGTGGGCTGGCGATGGTCGGCGCGTTTGTGCCTGTCGCCTTCGCCGATGGGAGCGCGCATGCGGCCGGCGAGGCACTGGCCGTCAAGACCGCGCGACTGCTTGCTGCCGTCGAAGGCCACACGCCCTTCATCGTGCTCGCGGATGACAACGGCAAAGACCCGTCGCGAACAAGAAAGGCCGGACGGATCACCAACGCCGATGGTTTGAGCGAAACTCAATGGACTGCCTTCGCACACGGCGTCCAGCGAGTGGCTCAGGCAGTCCGCGACCAGACCGGTCTGCGGTGCGTGTTTCACCATCACTGCGCGGGCTTCATAGAAACGCCGGACGAAATCGCGCTGCTCCTTCAACTCACCGATCCGACCTTGCTCGGCCTCTGTTTCGACACCGGCCACTACCGTTTTGGAGGCGGCGATCCTCTGGAAGGTTTGAAGCGCCATCGGGATCGCATCTGGCACATGCACTTCAAGGACTGTAGCCCTTCCGTGAAGGATCAATCGAAGTCGAATGACTGGGATTACTTCGAATCGCTCAGACACGGCGTCTTCTGCGAGCTAGGCAAAGGCGACGTGAACTTCGCCGCCGTCACCTCGGAATTGCAGCGCACCGGCTATTCCGGCTGGATTGTCGTCGAACAGGATGTATTGCCCGGCATGGGTGCGCCAAAGGAATTTGCGCGCCGCAACCGGGAGTTTCTTAAAACCTGCGGACTCTAAACTCACTCCATGAGCAACCAACTCGTCAGCATCGCCGTGATCGGCGCAGGCCGCATCGGACGCATCCATGCGGAAAACATCGCCACACGCATCTCGGGCGCACGGCTTGCCGCCGTGGCCGACGTCAACCTGAACTCGGCGCGTGAAGTCGGGGCTCGCTTTCAAGTCCCGATCATCGCTTCGGATTGTCGGAACATCCTCAGAGATCCTTCGATCCAGGCTGTCGCCATCTGCTCATCGAGCGAAACTCACGCGCAACTCATCGAAGATGCTTCCGCCGCCGGGAAACATATTTTCTGCGAAAAACCGATCGACCTGAAGATCGAACGGATCGAAAAGGCGCTGGCTGCGGTGCAAAAGGCGGGAGTGAAATTGCAGATCGGCTTCAATCGGCGTTTCGATCCTACATTTGCGCGGGCCCGTGAGTTTGTCGCCAGTGGCAGAGTGGGGGAAGTGCATCTGGTTCGCATCACCAGCCGCGACCCCGCGCCACCGCCGCTGGAGTATGTGAAACAGTCTGGCGGGATTTTTCTCGACATGGCCATTCACGATTTCGACATGGCGCGGTTTCTCACGGGAAGCGAAGTCGTTGAAATTTTCGCAACGGGAGCCGCGTTGGTGGACCCCAATCTCGAGCGCCTGGGCGATGTGGATACGTGCGTGACGACCTTGCGGCTGCAAAATGGCGCGATGGTCATGATTGATAACAGCCGGCGCGCGGTTTACGGCTACGATCAGCGCGCGGAGGTTTTCGGAACTCGCGGAATGATCGAAGTGGGCAACCCGGTCCCCGACGCTCATCGGCACTGCGACGAGACGGGAACGCATTCCGCGAAGCTGCAAACATTTTTCATCGATCGTTATCAGGAGGCATACCGGGCCGAGATGCAGTCTTTTGTGGACTGTGTGCGGTTTGATCGTCCGCCTGCGGTATCTGGTATGGATGGTTTGATGGCCACCACGATCGGACTGGCGGCGGGCAGCTCGATAGCAGTCAATCGCCCCGTGACCTTGAACCCGTCCGAACTTCGCGGCGTCACTTGACCTGATCTTCACCACTCCTTAGTTTCACCTCTCAAATCTATGGCCCTCGAAATCACCATCGAATACTGCACTTCCTGAAACTACGAGCCACATGCCGTCGGTCTGACGGAAAAGCTGCTCAAGTTGAAAATGCAACTCGGCTCCATGAAACTGGTTCCATCGAGCGGCGGAGCGTTTGAAGTAAAAGCGAACGGGAAATTGATCCATTCCAAACTGGAGACCGGACAGTTTCCCGACCCGGACTCGATTGTGCGAGCGGTTCGCCAGCTTCGATGATCTGGTTGGAGTCTGTCTCGATGGACGATGTGAGGCTTCATCCGACTGTCTGAACAGTCTGATGTCTTGTTTGACGCTTCACGCCGTCGCCAGATTATCTTCCAACACCTTAGATTTGCCCGACGGCAGTTCGGCTTCATTCACTGCGGACTCGTCAGGCAGGACTTTGATCGGCGCGTAAAAGGTATTCCGTTGCACCGGCGTGCGACCGGCTTCGCGGATGGCTTTGATCATTTCGGCTTCGGTCTGCAATTGCGGCGAGGTCGCGCCAGCCATGTGGAAGATGTGTTCCTCGATAATCGTCCCGTGCAGATCGTCCGCGCCATAGCTCAACGCCACCTGTGCCAGCTTCATGCCGATGCCGACCCAGTAGGCCGTGATGTGATCGAAGTTGTCGAGGTAGATGCGGCTCACGGCAATGGTGCGCAACGCGTCGAAGCCCGTGGGCGGCGTCTTCACCGGAATGTCGTTGTTCTCTGGCTGATATGGCAGCGGCACAAAGCCGACGAAGCCTTTGGTCTCGTCCTGCAAAGCGCGCAATTGCCGCAGATGATCCACGCGGTCGGCGAGCGATTCGACATGACCGAACAACATCGTGCAGGTGCTGCGGCCGCCGAGTTTGTGCCACGTGCGGTGAACATCGAGATATTCCTCGGCGGATTCCTTGCCTTTGGCGATGGCGCTGCGGACTTCTTTGCGAAAAATTTCCGCGCCGCCGCCGGTGAGCGATTCGAGTCCGGCGTCCTTCAGTTCGCGCAACGTCTGCTCCACGGTTTTCTTCGCGAGCCATGCGAGGTGAAGGATTTCAATGGCGGTGAAGCATTTGAGTTGCAGTCTGGGAGCGCCGGCATCCTGCCGGCGTGTTTCTGAATTCGTATCGGAACTCGCCGGCAGGATGCCGGCGCTCCCAGCATTCAGGGCACTCAACGCCTTCAACATGTCCGTATAATAACTGAATGGCAGCGACGGATGCAGTCCGCCGACGATGTGCAATTCCGTAATGCCGAGCTTCAACGCCTCGCGCGCCTTCTCGACCATCTGCGGGATGGTCAATTCGAAACCGTCCGCGTCGCGCTTCTTGCGGGCGAACGAACAGAACTGGCAGGAGAGGATGCAGTAGTTCGAGTAGTTAATGTAGCGATTGATAATGTAGCTGGCGCGGTTGCCCACCTTCTTCTGCCGCGCAAGATCGGCGATGGCGCCTAGCGCGTTAATGTCCTTGGATTCAAACAACCGCAGCGCGTCGGTTTCGGAAATGCGTTCGCCGGCGGCAACCTTATCGTAAAGGTCGCGCAATTCGCTGTGCTGGATGAAGAAATTCATCGTACGATCCTGAATCCCGGGAAGATAACCTCGACCGCCGTACAGATCAAGAAGACAATGCTGATAAGGGCATTCATGCGAAAGAAGGCAACGTTGAGCCATTTCAGACTGCGTTTGTGAGCCAGCCAATGTTCCAACAGCAGACAGGCTAGAATTATCAGTATTCCCACCAGATAGGCCAACCGGAATCTTGCGAGCATTCCGAATGCAAACAACAGCGCCCACATGGCCAGGTGAGAAAGAAATGCCAGTCCCAAGGCGTTCTTGATCCCGTATCGCACCACCAGGGAATGCAGGCCATGCTCACGATCAAACTCATAGTCCTGGGTTGCGTAAATGATGTCGAAGCCGATCAGCCAGAAGACGACGGCCAACGCCAGCACGACAGGAAGAAAATGCAGGCTGTTTCGTACCGCCAGCCAAGCGCCAATGGGAGCCAATGCGAGCGCGACGCCGAGATAAACATGCGTGTAGTCGGTGAACCGCTTGGTTAGTGAGTAAAAGCAGATGATCAGGAGTGCCACGGGTGAAAGATAGAAGCACACCGGGTTGATCAGCCAACTTACAACGATCAACCCCACTCCACTCGCCAGGCAAAGTGCGATAGCGCTTGGCAGAGGAATGCTCCCGGTCGGCAGGTGCCGCATGGAGGTTCGAGGGTTCGCCGCATCAAACTTGCGGTCCGCGATTCGATTGAATGCCATGGCGCAAGTCCGTGCGCAGACGAGGGCCGCCATGATCAGGCCGAACAGCTGCCAGCCCGGCCAGCCCCGATTCTCTCTCGCAGCCACCATCATTGATGCAAGCGCGAATGGCATCGCGAAGACCGTGTGTGACAGCTTCACGAAATCAGCCCATTGGAGAGCCGCCCGAATCATCACTCGTGCTCCTCCTTCCACCGCGGAGTGATGGTGTGCGCCACTCCGAGATGATCCAGCACACGTCCGACGATGGTGTTCACCAGATCATTGATGGTGCTGGCTCCGGCATAGAAGTAGGGGTTGGCAGGAAGTATGACAGCCCCAGCCATCAGTAGTAATTCCATGTTCTTCACGTGAACAAGACTCAACGGTGTCTCCCGTGGAACGAGGATCAGTTTCTTCCGCTCCTTGAGCATCACATCAGCGCCACGCAAAAGCACATCTTCGGCGAATCCGTGAGCAATGCGCCCCATTGTCCCGACCGTGCATGGAATGACAACCATTGCATCGAACGCATTGGAACCGCTGGCGAAGGGAGCATTCATGCTCTTTATGTTGTGGCTCACCACACCTTCCTGAATCCTCAACCCGCCCGGCAGCTCGTCCCGAATGACTTGCTGCGCATAATTGCTCGTTACCAGGTGGATCTCATTTGCAACGGGATCGAGGCAATCGAGCAGGCGTTGAGCGTAGGTGACTCCGCTCGCTCCAGTGATGGCGATGACAATTCTCAAATGCTGAAATCGATCCGGCTGGCACCGGACTCAATGTGTGAGTCAAACCCGGCTTTCGAGTTCCACCAGCACTAATCGTGGTGTGATCCTACGGCTGCTTCTCGCCAGGAAGGAAGAGATTGTTTTCCACTCCACGTACACCAGGGATGGTCCAGACGAGTTTCGTTGCCTGTTGACGCTGTTCTTCAGAGTCCACCACGCCATCGAGCATGACATTGCCTTGAAATGTGTTCACAAGAATCTTGAACTTTTTCAACAACGGATCTGCTGAGAACAATTGTGATGCTCGCGCTTCAACGGAGGGGCTGTCGGGCATGGGCTTGGGTTCCAACAGCATCACCTTGTCAGTGGTGCATCCTGTAAAAAGAACCGTAGCCACCACGAGAATTGTTGAAAGTGGACAAACGAGAGTATTCTTCATGTATCGATGGTCTGAATCTGCCTAAATACACTGGCTTTCGTCAATCAGCCGTTCATGCGGGCAGTGTCCTGATCATCATCTTGTTCATGCTCTTAATCCTTTCAATCGAGGGATAGCGAGTAAAATTAGGACATCGCCTTCACGCGTAAGGCGTCATCCCGTTACTCGGTTTACCCACGCGTGGGCTGCTCTGCGTCCCCCAACGCAGCTCAAGGAACATACAAGAATTCATCCAGGTTCAGGAGCATCCATGTGAAACCTTTCGAACGATTGGGATCGCCTTCCAAGTAGTTCAAGGACTTCGCCCGCTCCGACTCACTCGGCGGGCGTCCGAGCGCAGTTTTGAATCCAAGATTCACGATGCTGTTAACATCACCGATCGAAGTTCGCCGGAGAAGTTCACCAAAACTTGCCGAAGCTTCTTCCACGAATTCGTTGTTCATCATGAACAGGGCTTGCGATGCCGTGACTGTTTGATTCCGGCGGGGACACACGGCCCGGCCATCGTCCGCGTCAAATGTCTGCAAATAGTCTGGCATGGCGTCGGCAAACGAGCGGTAGCCGCGCGACATATAAGCGGCCCGGCGGTGCGTTCCTGGATCAGGCTTGTCGCCGTCGAACGATTTTCCACCGAGTGTCAGATCAAGTTTTGCTGAAGCCATGAGTGTGGCGTCGCGGATCACTTCGGCTTCCAGTCGGCGCAATGGAAATTTCCAGAGCATGGAGTTATTCGGATCAGTCTGATGGTTGGAAGTCTCCAGTTCAGGTGGAGCAGATGAAGCACGACGATACGTTTGTGAAGTGACAATGAGCCTATGAAGCCGCTTCATGCTGTATTTTTGCGACATGAATTCCGAAGCCAGCCAGTCGAGAAGTCTTGGATGAGCTGGCTTGCCGCCGAGTGCTCCGAAGTCGCTGGATAATTCATGGAGGCCAGTTCCGAAATGCCATTGCCAGATCCGATTGGCCCCCACACGTGCGAATAGTGGATTCTCGGGCGAGGTGAGCCAGTCCACAAAACTCTCCCGACGCCCTTCACGAAACTCGATCTTATCAGGGGCGAACGGGAATCCAGGTTTTACCGGCTGGCTCTTTTTCGGGCGGGCTGGATCGCCGGTGATCAGCACGTAATTGGTCTCCGAAGCGCGCTTGGCGTCCTCGGCCACGGTCCAGAACACCGGCAACGGTTCTGGAGGCTTCACCGCGGCGATCTGTTTAAGAAACTCATCGTAGCGCTTGACCTCCTCAGAAGTCATCACCGCCTTGATCTTCGGCGGATCGATGCGGAGGATCGGGTAATAATCCACGTAAATCTTCTGCTCCTCTGCCGATCGTTCCTTCTCAGGCTTACGAATCGCCGCTTGAACCTCCTTCGTCATCATCGACAGCCGTTCTTCGTAGAGGCGCGCATGATGGGGTTGGATGAAAGCGCGCATCGCTTCGACCAGCACTTTCGATTTCGTCTCGTATTCTCCGACTTTCCGACCCTGCGTGAAGACTTGCTCGGGCGTCGTCAAATCGATGCGCCGCAGCACGAGCGGATCAAACAGCGCCTTCATCGAGTAATAATCCGTCTGCTTGATCGGGTCGTAAAAGTGATCGTGACATCTGGCGCAACTGACTGTCATCGCCAGGAACGCGCTGGAGATGGTTTCGACCGCTGAAAACGCTAGCTGTTGATCGCCATCGCCCGGAGCGGTGGCTCCTCTGGCCAGAAATCCGAGCGCGAACAAATCCTCCGGCCTCGACTCGACAATCGAGAGATGACCGAGTGCGGAGATGGTTTGCCGCTTCGCGGACCGGTTTCCCAGGATTTGGGCACGGGCAAATTCGTCGTAAGGCAGATCACGATTCAAGGCATCGATCACCCAGTCGCGCCAGTAGTGAATCCCGGCCGCCGCGGGCATGTTCTCATCAAGGTCTGCGTAACGCAGCACATCCAGCCAATGGCGACCGTATCGCACGCCGTGTTGTTCCGAAGCCAGCAGTCGATCCACTACTTTTTCGTACGCATCAGCCGACTCGTCAGCAAGAAAAGCATCCTGCTCTTCGGCGGTCGGAGGAAGTCCAACGAGATCGAGAGATACTCGGCGCAGCAAGGCGAGTTTGCCCGCCGGGCCGGCGGGCGATAAACCCTTGGCGCGGGAGGCCTCAGCGATGAAGGAGTCGATCGGATTTGAGGAATCGGTGACTCCCTGCGGCAGGGATGGCCTGACGATCGGCTTCAGCGACCATAGCTCTTCCTTCGAGATCCGATCCTTCGCAGTCAACGGTGATCCGCAAAGCACGTAAAAGCTCGTGACGACGAGCCAGGCCGCGATTGCGAATGGGCCTCGATCAAACCGGAGGAGAAATCCAAAGGACGGTTCCGGTGATTGAATTTGGTTCCGCATCATCTGCGACAGAACACACCACAACAGCACGATCCTCGCAAGTGCGAGTTGACTTCATTTCAGTGCAGTCGATGAAGGGTCAAATTGCGAGCAATGGCACGGACAAAAAAGCGTCCTGCAGCAGGTCGCGTTGCACCGGGCTTAACCGGGCTTCGATGCGGAGTTGTTTGACACTATCCCTGAGGCTCACGAAATCCGCTTCACATTCCACCAGGATCTTTTCGTGGTCCAGGTGAGCCTCAGGATTGGGATGATCTCGACGACTGGCGGCTCCCAGCTTCACTTCACGGCGGCAACGAGACAGGGTGGCGAGCAGCGTTCGCTCGCGTTCATCAAGGTTCGGGAAAAGGAAATGAACGTAAAGCCGGTCAAATTCCTGATCGTAAACGATGCCGTAGTTCTCCGCCATCAGCCCGGGCAATCCTGGGGTGCAATGGGAAAGCATTGTCTTGGCGTAACGTTCGGCAGATTCCAGCAACTGCTCCTTTATTCCCTCACTATTCATGTTCCTTGCGAAGCAGCATAGCCACACACATCACCGTGTAAATATACTTTCGATTCATTTGTTATTTCATCAGTGAGTAACTCCACACTGCTTGCCACTCACTTCACTGTACAACGTGAGTGCTACAAACCAAATACCGACGCAATAGGAGTCCGGCACTCAAGGAGGGAAGGCCAGTTTGTCAAAGTCTGTGGGCTGATACATTCGTTGTGTCTGCATGGTGCGAGTGGCCCGGAGCGTGCGCACCAATTTGTTGCAAGCTGCCGGAGGGAACGAAAAGATTGCGACCTGTCCTGGACTGGGTAAATCCTTCACCAATCCGGGTGGCTACTATGAGGGATTCGGGGTTGTCCTCGGCTTCAATTTCGTCACGGCTTAACCCGGAAGCCTTCCGAATCGGCCCAAGCGTTCTGTCATCGCGGTTTTAGCACATCCCACCCGAATCGCCCGATGACGGCGGTGACAACGACAATGAAAAAAACGCGGACAAATCGGTTGCCTTTGAGGATGGCAAGCCGCGTGCCGCAAAGCGATCCCAGGATGTTACAAATCCCCATCGGCACCGCGTAGCTGTAGAGGATGTGATCGGTGGCGGCGAAGTAGGCGACGGCGGAGAGATTCGTGGCCACATTGATGAACTTGGCGTTTGCGGAGGCAGTGAGAAAGTCGAAACCAAACAGTCCGATAAAGATGAAGATCAGAAAGCTTCCGGTGCCGGGGCCAAAGAAACCATCGTAGAAGCCGATGCCGCTTCCCACGGCGATTCCAGCCCAGAGTTCACCCGAAGCGCTGAGTTTGGGAGCATGCAAGTTTCCAAAATCTTTCTGCCAGTAAGTATAGATCGCCACGGCGATGAGCAGCCCGAGGATCATTGGCTTCAAGCTCTGCCCGTTGAGAACATCAACGGCCCTGGCCCCAATGAATGAAAACGCCAAAGCCGCCAACCCCGCCGGAAGCAACGCCTCCCAATTGATCTGGATCCGGCGGGCATACTGCACGCTGGCAACGGTGGTGCCGCAGATCGAGGCCATCTTGTTTGTGCCGAAAACGGTGGCAATCGAGCCGGACAGCGGAGTGGGGAGGAACAGGAAGAGTGCGGGCAATTGGATCAAGCCGCCGCCCCCGACGATCGAATCGACGAAGCCCGCCAGAAACGAAAACAAACTTAGCACGATCAGTTCCACAAGGCAGGGAGCTTACGGTAAAATGATCAAAGGCGCTCGAACTTTTTGAATGATGGAAGATGAACGAACACCGCCTATGAAAGCTCCATCGTCTGCTCGGCCCAATTTCCTCGTGGCCACGCTCGCTGTTCTCCTACAACTGCTGCTCGGCTCAACCAGCACGCTCTCTCTCGCTGCTGAATTGAAGAAACCTGATCCTTCGCCCAGCGACGCGCTGTTCGATCCCAGCCGCGTGGTCCAGATCGAAATCCGGCTCGATCCCGAGGACTGGCACGCGCTGCGCGTCAATTACCGGCGTGGCGAATACGTGGGAGATGGATGGAAATGGACCAAGGGTTACGAATACTTCAGAGGCGATGTCGTGATTGATGGACGTGAAGTAAGATCGGTCGGCGTGCGCAAGAAGGGCTGGTGGGGTTCGTCAGCTTCCACGCGGCCATCGCTCAAGATCAATCTCGACAAGTATATCTCAGGCCAAGAAGTCAACGGGCTGGAGATGGTGACATTGAACAACCTGATCTCCGATCCCACCCGGGCGCAGCAGTTCCTCCTTCATTCGTTAATGGGCAAGGCGGGCGTGCCAACCCCGCGGAGCAATCTCGCTCGCGTCGTCGTGAACGGGGAAGACCTCGGCATCTACGGTCACGTCGAGTCCGTTGACAAGCGCCTTATCAAACGTCATTTCAAGGATTCCAACGGCGATCTTTACGAAAGTGAGTTCGGCGATTTCGTGTGGAAAGGCAACATGGCTCTCGATCCCGTATGGGGTGAAGTGTCCGCCATTGAGCACAAGTGGGGCAACGACAATGCCCGGCAGCACCTGCGCAGGCTGGTGGAGGTCCTGTAAGATCCAAGCAAGGTATCGCTCAAGGGCATTGAAGAACTCGTGAACGTGGACGCCTTCATCACGTTCTGGGCGGCTGAGGTGTTGATCGGCTCACATGACGGTTATGCTGCGAGCCACAACAACTTTTTTGTCTATAGGGATTCCACTTCCGAAAAACTCTTTTTCTTGCCCTGGGGACGCGATATCGCCTTCCGAGACCAACGGCAGAAGCCCTTCCTCAAATCGATGCAAGCCGCGAGCATTCTCTGCCAACAGTTGTGGGAGTTTCCCGAAATCCGCGAACGGTATCGACGGGAGATGCGGCGTCTGCTGACCGAAGCGTGGAATGAGCAAGACTTGCTGTCGGAGCTGGATCGGTTGATGCACCTGGGCCAGGCACCCAGGCAACGAAGGACAGAGCCGCGTGAAGTTGGGTACGAGCAACTTGTTCAGTTCGTAAACGGTCGCAGGAGCGACATCGAGGCTGAACTCGACCGTCCCTTTACCGATCTGCCCAAAAACGAACCGTGGCAGCCGCCTCCACCGAGAGCCAGCGGACCGGCAATGGAAGTCACAGGTTCATTCTCGACGATCCTGGCAGAAGCGTTCCCGACCAATTTCTTCAGCCAGGGCGCTGCCGCGATGGAATTCACCTCGAAGGATCAGACTCATCGCCCTTTTACTCGGTTTGGAGTTGTGGCGGTTCCGAACCAGGGCCGCCAGGAAATGATCGTGATCGAAGTGATCGCCGCTGGCTCCACCGGTCAACAGCATTGGCAGTTGTCTTTCGTGCTCGATCCATTTCTCACTCAACCCGGCAGAGTGGAGATGGCGCCCTTTGCTCTGTGGACTCGCTTGACCCAAGGCGAACCAGGCGGACAGCCTCGCGCTGGCGGTTGGATGCCCGCGAAGGAATTACCGCGGTGTCTTCGCCCCTGGCCGAAATCGACTGAGTGGAACGCTGGAGCTGGATCAAGCCTCGCGGAAGATCGGCGGCTGGATCTCGGGGAAGTTCAAAATCAACACCACGGCGTTTGAGGAGGAGAAGAAACCGTGAGAATCGATGTTCCATCGGTCACATCCTGGTTGCAGAGCGCCGCTGCTGTGCCACAGTCCGGAGGGCGAAAGACAATTCCCCAGCGATTGGTCGCTGGACGTCCGTTCGGACGAGGGCTAGTCCCGTCAGGGACGGCAGAACAATTCCGCCAGTGCAACGGCAGGAGTCTCTTTCGTCCGTGCGGGACTCGGTCATCGGCGACTTCTGTTCCCAGCGATGAATCGCTGGGCTATGCTCGGTCGTCCCTTTGGGACTGCCGTCTGTCGAGGCAACTCTAAGAAACGCATAACCAAAAAAGTATGAGCCAACCAAATTACTCACGGCTAACGGTCCTATCATTGGCGGTGATCACACTCGCATTGATCCCTCCCTTTGTTTTTGCCCAACAAAGAGGCGGCGCGCCCGCCGCAGCCGCTCCTGGCGTGGGGGGAATCGCAACCCTCACGCCCGCCCAGACCACCGCGATCACCACGATGGATCAAGCCATCAAGGCCCAGACCGCCGCCGCAACCGCAGCTCGAACCGCCTTCATAGCGGCGGCCTTCGCCGATCCGGTGAACGAGGCAGATCTGAAAGCAAAACTTGCACAGTTGACCAGCGCCGAACTCGCACTGGCCAACGCGCGGGCCGATGGATTCATCAAGCTTCAAGCCAGCGCCAACAAGCTCGACGCCGGGCAAGTCGCCATGCTGATTGCGCGGGTCGAACGGACCGATCGCACTGGCGGACCAGTTGCCGGAACTCAAGAGCGTCCTATGGTCGCGCAATTCGACGCCGACAAAAATGCTCGCCTCGACACCGCCGAGCGCGCCCGCGCGGTGGAGTTCATCAATTCGACTGGTGCCGGCCAGGGCTTCAGAGGGGGAGGAGGACGTTGCGGCAACCGGCCGCCGGCCAGTCCCGGCGTAAAACTGACCCCTGCAGACGTGAAGAATCATCCGGACGCGCCGCTCTATGATGCGGCGGTCTTGCGCACCTTCTTCATCGAACTCGAGAATCCAAATTGGGAGGCGGAGCTGGTGGCCTTCAATAACACGGATGTCGAGGTTCCCGCCAAGGTGAAGGTGGATGGCAAAACATATCCTGACGTCGGAATCCATTTCCGGGGTAATTCCTCCTTTGGCGTGGGCAATGGTTACAAACGCTCGCTCAACCTGACCTTCGATTTCGTTCACAAGAACCAGGCGATCTTCGGCTACCGCGCGCTCAATTTCTTGAACGCAAATGACGACCCGACTTTTCTGCGTACGGTCTTGTCGCTGCACATTGCGCGGCAGTACATGCCCGCGCCGAAAGCGAATCTGGTCCGTGTGGTCATCAACGGAGAGAACTGGGGCATCTACGCCAACGCGCAGCAGTTCAACAAGGAATTCCTCAGCGAGAACTTCAAGACTATAGAAGGCACGCGCTGGAAGGTGCCCCAGGGCGGTGGAGGAGGCCTCGGCGGATTCAGGTTCGTGGACCAGGATGCGAACAGCTATAGGCCCGGTTTCCATATCAAATCCGGTTCTTCGGGAATTACCTGGTTGTTTTTCACTGGCTAGTTTGAAAGGAGTGAGGAAGGAAGACAGAGAATCTTTTAGAATGGAATCCAGGATGGGCAAGTCTGGGCGAGGTGGAGCATCGTGTGCGGGAGGTGGCTGT
>SXMN01000105.1 GCA_005777315.1 Verrucomicrobiales bacterium | reverse complement strand
TTGCATCCCGCACGGCGGCGGCGGGCCCGGCATGGGACCGATCTGCGTTGCGCGACATCTGATCCCGTTCCTTCCGGGTCATCCCGTGGTCAAAATGCGGGGCCGGGCGAATTCCGGAGCGGTTTCTTCAGCGCCCTGGGGAAGCGCCAGCATCCTTCCCATCTCGTGGATGTACATCGCCCTGATGGGCGGAGCCGGTCTCACCCATGCAACGGCGATTGCCATTCTGAATGCGAACTACATCGCTCGCCGGCTGGAATCCCATTTCCCTGTGCTCTACAAGGGTGCGAAAGGGATGGTGGCCCACGAATGCATCCTGGACTTGCGCGAGTTCAAGAACACGACGGCCGAGGATGTGGCAAAGCGGCTGATGGATTACGGTTTTCACGCGCCGACCTTGAGCTGGCCGGTGGCCGGCACGCTTATGGTGGAGCCGACAGAAAGTGAATCGAAGGAGGAACTCGACCGGTTCTGTGACGCCATGATCACAATCCACGCCGAGATGAAAGCCGTGGAAGGCGGCCTCGCCGACCGTTTGAACAACACTCTCAAGAACGCGCCCCACACCGCGCAGGCAGTCGTGAGCGACAAATGGGACCGGCCCTATCCACGGGAACAAGCCGCCTTCCCCGCGGCTTGGACGCGCGAGCACAAGTTCTGGCCCGCCGTCGGCCGAATCGACAACGTGTTCGGCGATCGGAATCTGGTTTGCTCGTGTGTGGGGATGGAAGCTTACAGTTCCTGAAAGTGGCGTCGTGCTCAACCGGGTTATGCCCAGGTGACGGCCCCTTTCGGCTCGTTCAGGACGATGCCCTGTAGAAATCGGATCGCCTTTTCCAAGCCTTCACGAGCCGTCATCAAGCTGTCTTCGTGTTC
This sequence comes from Verrucomicrobiales bacterium, assembly GCA_005777315.1. Classification (GTDB taxonomy): domain Bacteria; phylum Verrucomicrobiota; class Verrucomicrobiia; order Limisphaerales; family F1-12-MAGs170; genus F1-120-MAGs170. The sequence continues at coordinate 12,621 of SXMN01000105.1, read as the reverse complement.
GATGGACAGGGCGTGATCGTAGCCGGTCATGCGGAGCGCGGAGACAAAGTCGCACCAGAACTGGCGCGAGCTGCCGTAGCCGACGGTGCGGAAGATCCAGGAGCGGTTCAACTCGTCGGCGTAGTGCTTGGTGTCGAGCACGCCATTGGTTTTGGAATTCCACTGCTGCACACTGGTGTCCTTGGCGTGGACGTGCCAGATGGCACCTTGCAAGGCTCGGACTGCGGCGCAAGGGTCGATGCCCTGCCAGATGAGATGGGAAGGATCGAAATTCGCGCCGATTTCAGAGCCAGCGGCATTTCGCAGCTTCAGGAGCGTTTCCGGATTGTAAACAACGAAGCCGGGATGCATTTCGAGCGCGATCTTCCGGATCCCGTGGCTGCGGGCAAACTCGGTCGTCTTCTGCCAGTAGGGGATCACCACGTCTTTCCATTGGTGATCGAGGATTTCAAGATACTCAGGCGGCCACGGGCAGGTGACCCAGTTGGGTTGTTTGTCACCGGGAGCGCCGCCGGGACAACCGCTGAAGGTTGTCACCACTTCGACGCCAAGCTTCTCGGCGAGCCGCACGCAACGCTGGAACGCAGCGTCATGCTGGTTGGCGACATCCCTGTTCGGATGGATGGGGTTTCCGTGGACTGAGAGGCAGGAAATCCCGAGGCCGCGCGAGGTGATTGTCTTGAGAAAGTCCTTCGCCTTGCGATCGCTTTCGAGCAATTCGTCAATGTTGCAGTGGTCAGTTCCAGGGTAGGCACCCGCCCCGATCTCGACAGCTTGGACCCCCAGCCCCGCGAGGTAGTCGAGGGCCTGTTCGAGTGGCATGGAACGAAGAATGACGGTGAATACTCCGACTTTCATAAGTGTGGTGTTGGCTATTGGTGGACCGAGCGGACAGCGGGAGCAAGCCAGAAGTGCCATTGAATCACGGGCGAATCCCAGAGGTGTTGATCTTCGGGCGGAGTGGATCGGAATGGAGGCGGGGGGCTTGGAGCATGGCAGTGCTTGCTGCTATGGACCGTCCCTGCGAACGGGGACCATCCTTGCGCCGCCAACAACTTCCAGAAGCCCAGCTCAAATCCCACGAGGTTCGCGAGGAGAACCACTGATCAAAATATCTGCTCGAATTTCCTGTTGATGATTGACGCGAGTGTGTGATTTTGGCTCATTAACATGTGCCGGGGGAACCGTTCCTGAGGAACACTGAGAGACAATTGAGAGCCTACATTGCGGATGCTGGTTTGAGGGGCGGACGCCAACAGAGCGGAGCCATCACAACGTTTCTGTTCAGGACATTCATCTTCGCGATTATTCTTCTACTCGCGGTACCAATGGCCAGAGGTGCCGGCTGCGCTGCCACCGGCAACCTTCCTGGTAAAGGGGCCGATTATCACGTAAGTCCGGCTTCTTACACTCTAGGTTTTGATGGAGCAGGCAATCCCACTTGTTTAGCCAGCGCTCCATTCCCAGATTTCTTTCCTCTGATTGACCCACTTTTCCCGTGTAACATCATAGTCGATCAGTTTCCGGCTCCCGGGGTGCTCGGAGACGCTAACACGATGCAGATAAGCCCTGCCTCAAAGGTCACTAGAGTTCCTGTAAGTATTACCGTGCGCGATGCTTCAGACCCGGATCTGGTACTCGACATCTACAATACTTGGGTTTTGCTCTCGGATAACACTCCACCCACGACTACAGTTAGAAAAGCCGAGTTATCTAAGTGTGCTTCAGCAGGTGTATCTACGGTTCTGTTTACCTTGGACGACTTGAAGTTCAATGTTCTGGGGACTGATGTCAGCACAAGTACAGACGGCACTTCAACATGCTTCGGGCTAAAAGCGATCGAATTCTACCTCGGATCCCCGCCCAACTTGGGCGGAACTTTGATAACTACAGACCGACTCATCCCGGTTGGGAATTCGGTGACCGTTTATTCCGTTACGAAAGATTGGACGGACAACGCGAGGACAGATTCTTTTACTCTCATCGCGCTTGATAGTTCGTGTAACGCGGCTACCACAATTAATTTCACCGTAACACCCACCCAGGCATCGTGCGGAGGAAACAATGGCACGATTTCCATGAGCAACGTTTCGGGAGGAACTGCGCCGTACGCCTATTCCATTGACGGAGGATTCACCTTTTTACCGACGGCCCTATTTACCGGCCTTGCGGCGGGTAATTACAGTGTTGTAGTAAAGGACAGCAGAGGATTTCAAAGCTCAAAGCCAGTAATCTTGACAACATCAGGGGCGCCGACGGTCATCGTAAGCCAGCCGGCGTCCGTGGCTGTATGCGCGGGTAGCGCCGCCAGTTTTTCCGTCACCGCGACAGGCGCGGGCACGTTGACCTATCAATGGCGCAAGGATGGGAGTAACATCGGCGGAGCAACTGGACCGAGCTATGCCATTCCCTCAGTCAACGACCTCAACGCGGGCACGTACGATGTGGTCATTACGAGCACGTGCGGTTCCGTAACGAGCGCCCCGGCAACACTGACCGCCAACGCTCGTGTGAGCATCGGTGTTCAGCCCAGGTCGCAAACAGTTTGCGTTGGCGACCAGATCGGACTTGTCGTGGTCGCCAACGGCTTCGGACTGACGTACCAATGGAGAAAGAACGGCACCAACATCCCAAAGGCAAACAATGCAACTTTGTTTATCGACCTGGCGACCAAGGCTGATTCTGGAATCTACGATGTCCGCGTGGAGGGTGTCGGCTGCCGGACGGCCTCGAGCGACGCAGTGCTGATTACAGTCAACGAGCCGGCGGCAATCACCAAACAACCGCTTGGTAATAACATCGCATGCATCGGGACCCCGGTGACATTCTCCGTCACGGCGACGGGAACGGGCCTGAAGTATCAGTGGCGAAGAGGATTCAACCCAATTCTCAACGCCACGAACGCCACCTATACGATTAACTCGGTTTTACCAAGCGACGTAAGCAACTACTTTGTTGCAGTCAGCTCGCCATGTGGTGAACAACTCAGCAATCCGGCAGCTCTCACGGTCGCCAGCAGCGCGAGCATCACCACGCAGCCGCAGCCCAAACAGACCGTCTGCGAAGGTCAAAAGGCCGATTTCACCGTTAAAGCAGGAGGAGCGGGTCTGAGCTATCAATGGCTCAAGGATGGAACGCCAATCGCCGGTGCTACAGCCACCCTTTATTCGATCCCGGCCGCGACGCTTGCGAACACGGGAACTTACCAGGTCAAGGTCACTGCGAACTGTGGCGCGCCAATCACGAGCCTTGGATCAATCCTGTCGGTGAATCCGGCCACTTCGATCACGACTCATCCTGTCAGTCAGAGCGTTTGCGCGGGCACCCCGATAACCTTCGTCGTCGTGGCGAAGGGAACTTCCATCAACTACCAGTGGCGCAAAGATGGAGGCCCCATTGCCGGGGCAACAGGTTCCTCGTTCAGCATCCCTTCCGTGTCAGCGGCCAATGCTGGTGATTACGACGTGATTGTGAGTGGTGCGTGTGGTGCCGCCATCCCAAGCCAGAAGGCGACTCTAACGGTCAACACTCCTCTGGTTATTCTCAAGCAACTGCCGCCCAGCACAAACTTCTGTGAATCGTCCAAATTGGAGATCTCCGTGTCGGCCAGTGGCAGCGGGTTACGTTATCAATGGTTTCGGCAAGGCTCCCGACTGGCAGGCGAAACAAATGCGTCCTACGTGGTCGCGTCCGCGCTGTCCTCGAGTGGAGGATTTTTCTCAGTCACTGTGTCGGACGCCTGCGGTAACAGCACCCCAAGCCCGGTCAGTCTGGTTGTTGTCAACAAACTTGTGACAATCTCGGCCAGCACGGTCAGCCCTGCGAGTGGGACGGTTTGCGAAGGCTCTCCGGCAGCCTTTAGTGTCACAGCCACGGGCACTACTCTGAAATATCAGTGGCGGAAGAATGCCACTCCAATCATCGGCGCCACCAACGCCACCTATTCCCTTGCCGCTGCCGCCCTGGCTGACGCAGGAAGCTACGATGTCGTCGTCACGGGTGCTTGCGGGCCCAAGCCGAGCGCCCCGGCGCCATTGGTTGTCAACGCCAGGGTGGCATTCAAAACACAGCCGATTGCGCAGACCGTTTGCGTAGGGGCTGACGTTAGCTTCACTGTGAGCGCCACTCCCACCGGCTTGGCCTATCAATGGCGCAAAGGCGGAACGCCGATCCCCGGAGCAACGGGGCCGGTCTTGAATCTTGCCAAAGTCACCGATGCCGATGCGGTCTCCTATGACGTCGTAATAACCGGCACCTGCGGCACTTTGACCAGTTTGCCCGCAGCCTTGAAGGTCGGCCAGCTCGTCGCTTCGATTACGGCGGAGGGATCGACGAAGATTTGCCCCGGCGGAACGGTGAAGCTCACTGCAAACTCCAGCGCAAGCTACCTCTGGAGCAACGGTGCCACGACACAATCCATCACTGTCAGCAAGGCGGACTTCTACAGGGTTACGGTGAAAGACTCGACTGGCTGCAGCGCGACGAGTGAACCGGTGGAAGTTTCGGTGGGAGCTCCGTTCGTGGCGACAATCACGGCCAGCGGACCGACCAACCTATGCGTTGGAAGCAGTGTCAAACTCACTGCCAGCGCTGGAGCGAACTATTTGTGGAGTAACAAGGCGACGACACAGGAGATCACAGTGACCGAGCCAGGCTCCTACACCGTGACTGTGACTGACGCCGGCGGATGCGTTGCCGAGAGCCAGCCTGTTGCAGTCTCGGTCCTCTCACCGCCGGTCGCCACCATTACTGTTGCAGGAAGCACCAAGCTATGTGCTGGCCGGAGCGTGTCGCTGATTGCCAGCGCGGGAGCGAGCTACAAGTGGAGCACCGGTGAAACCTCGGCGCAGATCAAAGTCAGCAAGGAGGGTTCCTACTTCGTGACAGTAACTGACGTCAATGGCTGTTCCGCCACCAGCGAGCCAGTTGCGGTGACGGTTTCGCCTGCCGTCGTGGCCACCATCTCGATCGAGGGAACAACCAATCTCTGCGCCGGATCGAGTGTGAAACTCACAGCGAGCCCTGGCGAAAGTTATGCATGGATCAATGGAGAGACCTCGCAAAGCATCACGGTCGCCGAGGACGGGGTCTTCGCCGTGAGAGTGACCAACGCAGAGGGATGCAGTGCATCCAGTGACCCGGTCATCGTGACGGTGCTTCCATTGCCGGTGGCGAAAATCACCATCGAAGGGTCCACGATCATTTGTGGCGGCTCCGGCGCAAAGCTCACCGCAACAGCGGGAGCGGGTTATTTGTGGAGCAATGGATCAACGTCCCAGTCCATCACGGTGACGGAAGCAGGTTTCTATTCGGTAACTGTCAAGGATGCCAATGGATGCAGTGCCACCAGCGAACCGGTGGCGATCGAGGTCAAGGATCTTGCGCCACCAGTAGCGCGTTGCAAACCGCTCGCCATTTCATTCGCAGACTCTCCTCTGATCACGATCAAACCAGAGCAGGTTAACGACGGAAGTTCGGACGATTGCGGGATTGTCTCGATGACATTGAGCAAATCAACGTTCGGACCTGGCGACGTTGGCGACAACAGAGTGACGATGACCGTGGCAGACGCGGCCGGGCGCACGAGTTCCTGCGAAACGATCGTCACCGTCACTCTGCCCTCTGTAGAGGCTCTCTTGAATGTTGCCGATGTCAGGGAAACCGAGGGCAACGATGGCAGGCGAGTCTTGAAGTTCGTCGTGGAACTTTCCGCGCCCATGCCTGTCCCGGTCACGGTCGATTATGCCACGCAGAACGGCACGGCCCTCTCAGGTGCGGACTACGAAGCTGTTGCCGGGACGCTGGTGTTTGGTCCGGGCGAAGTCCGGCAGGAGATCGCCGTCAACATCGCTGGCGACTCACTCAACGAAGGCGATGAACAGTTCAGCCTCCAATTGACCAATCCGCACTTCGCCAAAATCGGTCGGGGGGAAGCATTCGGCACAGTCGCCGATGACGATCTGCTGCCAACTGTGACGATCAACGATATGCGGTTGAACGAAGGGAACGCGGCGGGCGGGGAAGCTGTACTTACGGTCGGTCTCTCCACACCGAGCGGAGTGCCGGTCACGGTCGATTTCGCAACCGAGAACGGGACGGCGAATGCCGGGGAAGATTTCGAGGGGAGCCAGGGTAGAATCACCTTTGACCCTGGAATCATACTAGCCCGGGTGGCAGTTGCCACAATGCCACGACTGTCTGCGCCGCTCATTCCCCAATTGTCGATCGCCATCAAGGAGGGCAGGCCGGTCATCACGTGGAAGGGTGATAGCGGGGCGTTTGAACTCCAGGCGAGTTCCGACGCAGGCTCCTCGACCTCATGGGCGGCAGTCACGGGAAAGATCGAAACGGCGGGAGCGTTGCAGATTTATCAATTGGATACATCCGGGCCATTGCTCTTCTATCGATTGCAGCCGAACTCAGGAACCGGCCCACGCCAGCAATTCGCAGTGAAATTGAAGGGCGACTCGACCTATGAGCGGGATGAAACCTTTGGAGTACGATTACGAACCCCGACCAACGCGATCATCGCCAAGGATCGCGCGTTGGTGACAATCGCGAACGACGACCCGCAGCCGACACTGACCATTGAGGGTGTGAGCCTGGCTGAAGGCGATGACGGCTTCACGAACGCTGTTTTCAAGGTGACTCTGAGCGGTAGCACGGCGCTCCCGGCTGAAGTGGATTACGCAACGGCAGACGGAACGGCAAAGGCCGGAACAGACTTCGAAGCGGCGAACGGGCGATTGACATTCGCGCCAGGCGAGACAGCGAAGACCATCACAGTGCGGATCAACAGCGATCGAGCCTTCGAGGCGGATGAGAACTTCCTGGTCCGTCTGTCGAACCCGCTGGATGCGGTGATTCAAACCGGTGAGGCAACGGGTATGATTCTTAACGACGACCTGGTGCCGGTGCTGACCATCGCGGACCTCGGACTCCTGGAGGGGGATTCAGGACCGCAAAAGGTGTTGATGCCGGTGCAGCTCTCGCGGCCCACCGGGCAGGCGGTTACTGTGAAATGGACGACTCTGAACGGGACTGCGCTTGCGCCGTCGGATTATATCGCGGCGTCCGGTGAACTGACATTTGCCCCAGGTGAAACAACCAGGAACATTGAACTGACCGTCAACGGCGACGTATTAAGCGAGTCGGATGAGACGTTCTTTGTCCGATTGACCGAACCTGCAAACGCCACCCTCGACAGAGAGAAGGGTGGAGTGGCTGTTGTCGCCATCGTTGATGACGATTCCTTGCCCGTGTTGAGTGTTGCCAGTGCGCAAGTGATGGTCACCGAAGGCGACAGTGGATTGCAAACGGCCACGATCACCGTGCAGTTGTCCAAGGCCAGCGGACAGGCCGTGGCAGTCAAGTGGTCCACGGCGGACGGGACGGCTATTGCCGCGTCGGATTACATTGCTGCGTCCGGCGATCTGGCGCTGGCTCCGGGTGAAACCAGCCAGAGTTTTTCAGTCTTCGTCCGCGGGGACGTTCTGAACGAGCCGAAGGAGAACTTTTTCGTAACTCTGGAGGATCCGGCAAACGCGACGATCGACCAGGCCAATGCCCGGGCCGTGGTCACGATTGAGAATGATGACACGCCACCAGTTGTGACGATCACGGATGTGCAGATTGTGGAAGGCAATTCCGGGACGCAACCTGCCACCCTGACAATTCAACTTTCCCGCGCCAGCGCCCAGCAGGTGAGTGTCAAATGGACCGCCACCGACGGAACGGCGCTTGCCGGCAGCGATTACATTGCCGCTTCCGGTGAAGCCATTTTTGCGCCTGGTGAAACGAGCAAATCCATCGTTGTCCAGGTGAATGGTGACACGGTGAGCGAGCCGGACGAATTGTTCATGGTCAACTTGTCCGGCGCCATTAACACCACGGTCGGCCAGGCCATTGCCACGGTGAAGATCGTCAACGATGACCAGGCGACCGTGTTGAACATTTTGAACGCGAGCCTGACTGAAGGCGATTCCGGCGCGCAAAACGCCACTATCGTCGTCCAGCTTTCGCAAGCCAGCGGACTGCCCGTGACCGTCAAATGGGCGACGGAGGACGGTTCCGCCATCGCAGCTTCCGATTATGTGGCCGCCTCGGGCACACTGGCTTTCGCTCCCGGCGAAACCTCGAAGAGCATCACCGTTTCCGTGAACGGCGACACTCTCAACGAAGCTGACGAAGGTTTTGCCGTGAACCTGTCGAGTCCGACAAACGCCACGCTTGGAATTTCAAAAGGCGTGGTCTCCATCATCAACAATGATCCTTTGCCGGCTCTGAGTGTCGCGGACGAAAGTATGACAGAGGGAAACACCGGCACCCAGGCAGTCACGGTTTCGGTGACGCTGTCCAAAGCCAGCGGACGGACGGTGACTGCCAGATGGGCAACGGCGGATGACACGGCATTGGCAGCATCGGATTATCTGGCGGGCGGTGGCGACCTGACATTCGCTCCCGGGGAGACGGTCAAGAACATCATCATCACCGTGAGAGGTGACACGTTGAATGAGCTGGACGAAACATTCGCCGTCGATCTGTCGGCCCCGGGCGGTGCGACTCTGGCCAGAGGTCGTGGCTTTGTGAAGATCGTCAATGACGATGCGCCGCCGGAATTGAGAATGGGGGACGTTGGAATTCTCGAAGGCGATGCAGGCACTCTGACAGCGACGTTATCGGTGACTCTCCTGCCCGGGAGTGCCCTGCCGGTATCAGTCAAGTGGGCAACGGTGGATGGCACGGCAGTGGCGCCCTCCGACTACGTGGCGGCTCTGGGCGACCTGACGTTTGCTCCGGGTGAGACGAACAAGGTCATCACACTGACCGTGAAAGGCGACGCGTTGAACGAACCGGACGAAACGTTCAGCGTGAATCTGTCCAGCCCTGTCCCTTCCAACACGGTGATCAGAAAACCGCGAGGCGTTGTGGCGATCGTCAACGACGATCCCCTTCCCGAATTGAGCATCACTGGTGGAAGTGTGACGGAAGGCGATGTCGGAACCCAGTCGGGTGTGTTGACGGTGCAGTTGTCGAAGATCAGCGGCCAGACTGTGACTGTGAAATGGGCAACCACCGATGGGACTGCCTTGGCCACGACGGATTATGTGGCTGCGTCGGGTGATCTCACCTTCGCTCCGGGAGAAACGGGCAAGACCATCTCGGTCTCGGTGAGAGGCGACACGGTGACCGAGGCGGACGAGACGTTTACAGTGACTCTCGCCGGCTCCGTGAATGCGACAATCAGCAATGCAAAAGCAGTGGGCGTCGTGACGATCGTTGATAATGAAAAGCCCAATGTGCCGCCTCAGGCAGAGGTCACGAGTCCGGAGGAGGAAGATTCCTTCCTGGCCGGCATGAGCATCAGCCTCGCAGCGCTGGCCAAGGACAACGACGGAAAAATCTCGAAGGTCGAATTCCTGGCGAACGGCCTGATTGTCGGCTCATCCGCGGTTGAGCCATTTGCTGTGACGTGGGCAAACATCGTGGCGGGAACTTACGCGATCGCTGCAGTGGCAACCGACGATCGGGGGGGCAAGGTTACCTCAGCCCCGGTTCACATCACCGTGCGCGCCGATGATGGCAAGCGGCGCGTGGCCATCATTCAAGGCAGCGCCGATCCGGAGATCACGAAGATGCAATCTTACCTGAGCGACATGGATCTGATTTCCCAGCCCTTCCGTCGTGACGCAATCACCTTCGACAATCTGCGCCTGTTCGATCTCGTGATCTGGGACGACATCGGTGCCGGTGCAAACACGGTGACAGCTGCGGAGGTGACTTTGTTGAAGCGCCTCTACGACGCCGAGATACCTCTTTATTTTGTGGGAAATGATCTGGCTCGTCAGGGAACGACCCTGACAGGAGCCAGCCGGACCACCTGGAGCAATCTGCTCCGGCTGAATCCTGCAACCACCGCGCCTCCGGTGGGAGGCTCGGTAAGCCTCGTGGACAGCCAGGATCCAGTAAGCAACGGCCCGTTCGGCCTGGTGGATGATTTCAAAATGCCAACAGGTTTTGATGTCACCAGCGCGTTGGGAACCGGTGAGACCGTCATCGCGCGGGCGACGGAAGTTCCGGTCGTACTCGCGGCCGAAGATTTCACGCTCATCGAGCGGACGGTGACGCAAAACATGTTTGTTTTCGCGGGTGAAAATCTCAACTCACGCGTGCAGCGCGAGAAGCTGTTCAAGAACGCGGTCTGGTGGCTCCTGCAATTGCCGCCGCCGCCGCCATTCCTCAATCTTTCCCTGGCCATGGAGGCACAACCGGCAAGCGTTGCAGTGGGTCAATTGGTGACAGTGACGCTGGCAGTGAACCACGGAGGGGAATTGGAGGCATCTGGCATCACGGTGACGCTGGATGTGCCCGCGGGTTTGGAATTTGTTTCCGCCACTTCCGCCACAGGTCCGTGCGTGGAAGAAGACGGTGTGGTCGTCGGTCAGTTGGGACGCCTGTCCCGGTCGGGCATGGCAACTGCAACCGTGGTGCTGCGTGCGAAAACAGCCGGAGTCTATCCATTGCACGGAAGTGTCAGTGGCAACCAGCCGGAACCCTCGACGCGTGAGAATGACGCGGAGGAAGCGCTTACCGTGACGCCGTGATCATGCCATCGCCGGGAAATCATGAAGAGGGTGCTCCCGGCCTCCCCATCAGAACTGTCCGGGATGGACGGGAGTGAGGCGTTATTGTGAACGCCCAAACTTCTTTTCCAGCTCGCGGAAATTCATTTCGATGATCGTGGGACGTCCATGCGGGCAGGTGTAGGGCATCTCACATCGACGCAGATCGTCGATCAGATTCTCCAGTTCCGGTCCGGACAAGGGATCGTTCGCTTTGACTGCGTGGCGGCAGACGGTCTTGGTGATTGTATGCTCGCCAAGGCGCCATGAGTTCACGCCTTCACCAACGGCCTTGAGATCATCGACAAGCTCCAGAATAAACTGTTTTCCACGCGGCAGCTTGATGAATGGCGGAAGGGCATCGAGGAGGAATGTGCGCTCGCCAAATTCGCTGAGGCCCACGCCCAGCCGCGTGAGTGAAGGGAGCTGCTCGCGCAGGAACTGTGCGTCACGCGGAGAAAGTTCAACTGTCTCAGGCAGGAGCAGACGCTGGGAAGGCGCGTCGTTCGTTTCCATGCGCTTCATCATTTGCTCGAAGAGGATTCTCTCGTGGGCGGCATGTTGATCAACCAGAACCAGTCCACGATCGGATTCAAGGACCACGTAAAGCTTTCCCACAACGCCGATGATTCTCAGCGGCACGCGGAGCAGAGGAACCGGCCCGGTGGCTGGCTCTTCCGGGACAGCCGATGCGGCGGCTTGCTGTGACTCCAGCGGCAGCCGCAGTGGAACGGTGCCCAATGTCTCCGGGTTTTGTGACGACAGGTTTGGAGGAGACGCTGGAGCGTTGGCTGATGCGGTGGGGACGGTGGACACACTCGTCGTCGGAGGGTTCGATTTGGCGTCCGGAATTCTCGGAGCGGTTGAGTGTGGAGGCGATGACGGCAGCCCGAGCATCGGTTCGATTGCAGGCGCTGCTTCGGTTGTTTGATGCCGGCGGCGATCGACGATTGGTCGAAAGAGTGAGGTCGAAGGCGCGGATTCACTGGAGCCGTGAAAGCCCAGGAGCGCCTGTCTTACGGCTTGAGCGACGACGCGACGGACGGCTTGTTCTTGATGGAATTTTACCTCTCGTTTCGAAGGGTGGATGTTCATGTCCACCGCGCTAGGGTGGATTTCGATGAAGAGGCAACAGACGGGATAGCGGCCCTTCATGAGCGCGGTGTGGTAGCCTTCCAGAAGCGCGTAGTTGAGCCCGCGATTCTCCACCGGACGCCGGTTGACGAAGAGATGCTGCTCCTCGCGCGTGGCGCGTGAGACTCCCGGCGCTCCGATCAAGCCCCGGACCTTGACCGTCGCTGAGGCGGTTTCGGCGGGTTCATCTTCAATCTGGCGGGGTGTCTCGAGCTCCGCCTGAAATTCAACCGGCAGAAGCCGCGTATCCCCGCCGTAGATCGAACGCATTCGCTCGCGCAAAACCTGGTTGAACCCATCCGGCGAGTGATCCCCGTTCACCGGCGGCAACTGCCATACGAGTCGGCCATCCTGTGTGAACGTGAATCCCACGTGAGGATGCGCGAGCGCCGCCAATGTGAGGTAATGCTGCACATGCGCGCGCTCCGTTTCCTCGGTTCGCAGAAATTTCCGGCGCGCGGGAAGATTGAAGAAAAGCTGCCGCACTTCCATCACGCTGCCGGGCGCGCAGCCGGCTGCTTTCACTTCGAGTATCTTTCCGCCGTGGATGATTACCTGCACGCCTTCATCGGACGCTGCCTCGCGGGTGGTGAGCATCATCCGGCTGACGCTGGCGATGCTGGGAATGGCTTCGCCGCGGAAACCCATCGTCGTGATGGCGGACAAGTCCTCCGCCTTTTGAATCTTGCTTGTGGCATGCCGCTCAAGGGAAAGCAAAGCATCATCGCGGCTCATGCCGGAACCGTCGTCAGTCACGCGGATCAAGCTGCGGCCTCCGGCTTGAATCTCGACGCTGATCCGCCGCGCGCCCGCATCGAGCGCATTTTCAACCAGCTCCTTCACCACGCTGGCGGGTCGCTCGACC
>SXMN01000104.1 GCA_005777315.1 Verrucomicrobiales bacterium | reverse complement strand
GTGATTCTCGAGCATCTCCCGTAAGCCCACCTGCTGGTTTAGCTTTCCACCAGGTCGGATGGTGACTTCGTTTCCGTCCGTTCTGCAACTGCGTCCTGAGTGTTTCCAGGGCGCCCCGCTCACAAACCTCATACCCTCGCCTACGTGGCAGCAGGTGAGGGAGGGTTGCATGTCTATGACGTCAGTAATCCACTGGCTCCAAACCAAGTCGGTCATCTCGAAGTCGGTGGTTATGCCAAAGATGTGGCCGTGGCTGGGGACTATGTCTGCATGGCGGTGGGTAATGTGGGTGGGCTTTTCATCATTGAGGTGCGCGATCCAGCAAATCCCCGGCTGGCTGGCGCGTTGAAGGGCACGGCGACTGCCGTGGCGGTTTCGGGCAAGTTTGCCTACGCGGATTTCTCATCAAACAACCAAAGCGGGTTCCACGTCATCGACATCTCAGATCCGACGCAACCGAAGGTCGTGGGCATGGCGGAGCGGACGGATTCGGCATGGAGCATGGCTGTGGCCGGGAATCGTGTCTTCGCGGGATGCTGGCAGAGCCTGCAAGTGTTCGACGTCTCTGATCCGGCTCATCCGCGGCGTGTCGAGGCATTGAATGTTGGTTACCTGGCAAGGAAAGTTGCGGTCCAATCGGACAGATTGTTCGTGAGCGCTGAAAAGGAACTGACCCTCTTTGATCTCACCACTCCTGAAAAACTTGTGCGGCTTGGCGGATACTCATTCCCGAGCGGGGCCACCACGGGAATGGCGGTTCAGGGCGAGCATGTGTTTCTGTCGCGATCCGGCGTGGGCTTTGTCGCAATGAACATTGCTGATCCGGCACGACCTTCGGAGGTGAGTCTGTTTGATACGATGCCGGGGCCCGTGGCGATTTCGTCCGGGCACGCATTTCTGGCAAGTCGTGGGCTTCAGGCTGTGAACATTGATCAGCCGGCCACGCTCCGGCCTGTGGGAAATTTTGACGCCAGCGGAAGCGCATACAGGGTGTCGGTCTCGGCAAATCTCGCGTATTTGGTGGAAGCCAATCTGTGGGATTTCGCAACCCGGACATTTCGCAATCGCCTGCAAGTGCTCGACGTCTCCGATCCGTCAAGTCCGACACGGATTGGTGGCGTGGACTCAAAGGCGGAACCGAACAATGTGGTCGTGGCTGGAAATTACGCATACGTCACTGAATCGATTTTGGAAAACACCGACGGACAGCAGCAATACCGGTCACAATTCTCGGTCATTGATCTCTCAAGATCCGAACAGCCGACAACGGTATCGACCTACGCTCCCGATGACGGAAGTGTGGAAAACCTGATCATCGTCGGAACCATAGGCTACTATTCGCTGAAGGATGTAGGACTGGCCATTCTTGACCTGACGATCCCCGAAAGCCCGCGGCGAGTGGGCACTTTTAATCTGCCTGGAATTTCGGGGCCGGGCGTCGCTTCCGGTAACAGGCTTTTCCTGACCGGTTGGTGGATGGAAGATGCCACTCGAAAAAGCGGATTGAGAGTGCTGGACATCAGCAACCCGACCGCTCCGCGGCTCATCGGATCGTATATCACCGACGGATTACCACAGCAGGTGGTCCTGTCGGGACATTTTGCATTCCTGGCCAAGTCCGCAGAGTTGCGGGATCTCGGGCCAATCCCGGGCGCGCCGGGCCCCGGACCCATGATCCCGTTCGGCGGCGGCCTCGACATCATCGACTTCTCGAACCCCGCCCAACCAACGCGTGTGAGTCAGATTTACGAACCTGAAGCCGGCCCGATGGGGCAGGGATTCACGAGTGTGGCGGTCATCGGAAATCGCGCCTATGCGGCATCTGCCAACCACGGCTTGAAGGCTTACGACGTGAGCAACCCAGCCTCCCCACGATTGATCGAGGATTTCTCTCCAACAGGATCTGGAGTCCGGGAGGTTGTTCGCGCAGGCAACCAGCTTTATGTCGTTGCAGGATACAAAGGGTTGCTGATCTTAGGCACTCCTCCGTGGGCTTTTGCGCAGGAATCCCACACCGTGGATGAAGCGGCGGGCGAAGCTCGCGTGAACGTGCTTCGCAACGCACTTGGAGAGTCCGCTTCCAAAGTCCGTTATCGGACGCGTGAAGGAAGCGGCAAGGCGGGAATGGATTTCGTGGCATCCGAGGGAACGCTCACTTTCGCCCCGAATGCGGGCACTGCCGCAATCACAATTCCAATTCTGAATGATGCTCTGATGGGAGAAGCTATCGCCTTCTTCGTGGACCTCCTCGACAGAGACGGAAAAGCCTTCGCCACGGCGACAATCAATGTCCGGGATAACGACACGGGTTTTAAGTTCACCAGCGACGGGGCCACGCTCGATGAAGGAAAAGGAGTTGTCACCATCACTGTCCGGCGAGGAACGGATCTGCGCGAGCCGGTCTCGGTGGAATTCGCAGCGCATGATGGCACCGCCGTGGCCGGCCAGGATTACAGCGCCGTGTCCGGCATCTTGACTTTCGGGCCGGATGAAGCTGAGAAGACAATTACCATCAATCTTATGGATGATGCGGTCCAGGAGCACGTTGAGACGTTCTCGCTCAGGCTCACCAATCCAAGCCCAAGCACTTCGTTGGGAAGCCCCATCAGCGCGGTCATTACTCTTGAGGACAATGAACCGTTGTTGAGGTTCGATATGGATCAAGTCACCGCGCGCGAGGATCAAACATTCGTCCAGCTCACGGTCGTCAGGGATGGTGCGACAAAGTCCCTGGCGACGGTCGGTTTCTCCACGCGTGACGCTTCGGCACTGGCGGGATCGGACTATGCAGCCTTGGCGGGCACGCTCACCTTCGCGCCGGAAGAGACTCGCGTGTCGATCATCGTGCCACTGTTTGGGGATATTGATGCTGAACAGAGCGAGACCTTCCAGGTGGTGTTGAGCAATCCCACGGGTGCCGGCCTTGCATCGCCATCCGTCGCGACCGTGACCATCCAGGATGACGAGCCGGTGCTGCGGCTTGGTATCGATCAATTAGACGTGCCTGAGGATACGACGTTCGTCCTGATCCATGTGATTCGTGATGGTGCAGCCTGGTCGAAGGTGACTGTGGATTACGCCACGCGTGACGGTTCTGCTCACGCGGGATCTGATTACGCCGCTCAGACCGGCACGCTTACCTTCGGGCCTGGAGAGATAGGCAAGCCGATCATCATTCCGGTGCTCGATGATCTCGAAGGAGAACAATCGGAGACGTTCCGGGTGATTTTGAGCAATCCATCCGGGGGGCTGGATTGGCCTTGCCCACTGTCGCCACATTCACCATTCAGGATGATGAGCCCGTAATCCGGTTTGCCACCGCTCAAAGCTCCATCGTTGAAAGTGCGGGGGTGGTCACTTTGTCGGTGGCGCGCGATGGATCGACCGCTTCGAAGCTAACTGTTGGTTACACGACACGGGACGGCTCGGCACGGAGCGGTTCCGATTACGCGGCTCAAACCGGAACAATCACCCTGGCACCCGGCGAAACGACCAAGGCGATCATCATCCCTCTACTCGATGACCTTGATCCCGAGCTGCCGGAAAGCTTCGATGTGATTCTGAACAGTCCGGCCGATGGCGCGCGTCTGGGTTCGCCGCAAGTCGCCACCGTCATTATCCAGGACAATGAGCCGGCCAAGGACACGTTCATCTTTGAATCGCCGACTTACACAGTAGGTGAACTCGATGGCGTGGCGAACATCACAGTTCTCCGCTCACCACCAGCCCGAGGCAGCGCCAGGGTGAACTTTGCCACAGGCGCGGCCAGCGCCACCGCCGGGCAGGATTTTCAGACCGTGTCCGGCACCGCGTACTTCGGTGACGGGCAGACGATATCCACGTTCTCGATTCCGATCATCGAGGATTCGCATCCGGAAGGAGACGAAGCGCTCATCCTCACACTCTCTGGTCCCGTGAGCGACGCTGGGAACGAGGTTGCGCTCGGCTCGCCTGCCAACGCCTTGCTGACGATCAAGAACGCGGGCAACGCCGTCGAGCTGGCGAGCGACAACTTCTTCATCCGCGAAGACAACGGATTCGCGCATATTCTCGTGCGACGCCGTGGCGACACCAATCAGCCGTTCTCCGTGGACTTCTCAACCAGGGAAATCACCGCCTATGCTGGGAAGGATTACCTGGCTCAAGCCGGCACGTTGAACTTCGCGGCTGGCCAGCCGACCAACGGGTTCACCATTTCGATCCTGGATAACGGGGCGGTGGACGGGTCGAGATCGTTTGAGGTCGCCTTGACCAATTCGAGCAACGGCGTTGTTCTGCGATCGCTCAATCGTGCGCGAGTTGACATTCTCGACAACGAAGTTAGCGCTGCCGTGGATTTGAGTTTCGAGCCGTATCTCGATGGAGCGGCGGGAAAGACGTTCCCGCTGCCGGATGGAGAATACATCGTCACGACCGCAAACGGCTGGAACAACTTTGGCCGGGTGGATGGAGTGCCGGTCAATCGAGTTGCACGGTTGCTCCCGGATGGAGCGCTGGACCGGACGTTCGATCCGGGCACGAGCTTCGGCTTGGACGATGGAAATTGCTGCGCGGACATCAACGCAGTCGTGCCGCAATCCGACGGCAAGGTGCTTTATGCGGGCACGTTCACCCAGTTCAAAGGCACACGCCGTCCTGGCCTGGCCCGACTGAACGCCGATGATTCACTCGATACCACGTTCAACCCGGCCCCGGAAATTGGCGGCAATGGGCAGGCCGTCGCACTCCTTCCGGATGGAAGGATTCTAGTCGCGATGGAGGCTTCACTCTTTCGTTTGAACATGGACGGCAGCATCGATCGTGAATTCAAGCGCGGTGAAGCCGATTGCACCATCACTTCCATCACGCGGGTTGATGACGGCAAAATCATGGCGGGCGGCTGCTTCAACCAGTTTCATGGCGCGCCGCGCAACCGCGTGGCCCGCCTCAATGCCGACGGCTCGCTCGATACCAGCTTCATTCCGGCGGATGTGGACAAGGTTTCCGGCAATCCATTCGAGCGCCTGCTGGCAGTTCAACCGGACGGCAAGGCAATTCTGACCGGCTATTCGCAAAACGAAAATGGCGAGCAGCGGGCAGCCTTTGTCCGCCTCAACCTGGATGGGCGTCTGGATGAAACCTTCATGGGTTCAACGGTTGTGAATCGATTCAATTTCTCCTTGATCTACTCGGGAACGGTCCGGACGTCGGGTAAACTCGCAATCGCGGGCAGGTCGGACCTGCGGCCTGATGGCGCTTCAGGCGGATTGATTGTGTCGCTGGAGGCAGATGGAAGTCTCGAGTCGGCGGGGCGTCCAATTCCGTTCGAGCTTGGATTCACGAAAGGTGAAATGTCGATGAATCTCTCCGCTTCCGGTTTTGGCTCGGATCGCGACGAAGCCCTGCTGGTTGGCAATTTCACGAGCATCGACACGATGGCGCAGCCGTTTATCGCCCGGGTTGATCTTGGTGTCACGGCGCAAACCACCAAACTTTCCCTGCGATTGCGAGAATTGCTCGCCTCCGAGGGAACTGAGAACGCTGTGACCATTCTGCGTCGTGGTGATGTGAGCACCGCGACAACCGTCAAGTTCGATGCACGGCCTGCCGGGTCAGGACTTTTTCCGGATTTCCCACCGGCGGCCGGGACTGTGACCTTCACGCCTCTGGAAACGGAAAAATCCTTCCTCCTCCCGGTGCCGGACAACCAGGCGCTCGATGCCGCGCGCAGCATTGAAATCCGTTTATCGGAATCTGCTGACGGGGTGCTGCTGGATCCAGCACGGGCGTTTGTCACCATCTTTGATGACGAGCAACCTGGCAGCATCGATCTGAGTTTCGATGCCGGCCTGACGCTTCCGTTGGATGCGGGCGATGTCTCGGTGAATCCAATCGAGCCATTGCCGGATGGACGGCTGCGGGTGTGGGGAAACTTCCAGGCGGTGCATGGGGTGGAGCGCAATGGTTTCGCGCAACTCAAGGCGGACGGCACACTCGATCTTGCCTTCACTCCCGTCACCGCGCCGCCAGGTCCCGGCAGCGTTCAACCAGATGGAAAGACGTTTGGTTACTCGAACAACCGCTTCGTTCGCTTTAACACCGATGGTTCCGTGGATGCCACGTTCAGCGTGACCTACGATTCCGCCGCTCAGATCGGGATGCCCGTGGCTCTCCAGTCGGATGGGAAATTGATCGTGCGTGGGAACTTTACCGCGCTGAACGGGGTGCTGCGTTCCGGGCTTGCGCGATTGAATCCGGATGGCTCGGCGGATGTCAGCTTCGATCCTGGCAAAGGCGTCCGGCTGGCAGACAACAGTCCGGCGAATGTTGCAGCCATTGCGCTCCAGCCAAACGGACGAATCCTCATCGTTGGTAATTTTGCGATCGTCGGCGGAGTGAGCCGCCAGGCTATCGCCCGATTGAATGCCGATGGTTCATTGGACGAAAGTTTCACCGCGGAAGTGGGCAGGTCCGACGCGTTCGTTCCCAACGCCTGGTCACTCGCCGTGCAGACTGACGGGAAGGTCCTGGCGCTTGGAGCGTTTCCAATTGTGTCACCGAACGGCGCGGCCAGCATTGCGCGCTTCAATCCGGACGGTTCACACGATCCGACGTTCGTCCTGCCGGGCCCGGCGATGATCGTCAGTCAATTCGGCCGGAATGAAGGCAGTATTCAGACGATGGCTCTCGGTTCGGGCGATACGCTTTATGTGGCGGGGGTATTCAACCGCCTGAGCAACGTGCCGAGAGCAGGGATCGTGCGGATCAACCTCGGCGAGCTCCCGCAGAAAATGATCACTTCCGCCTTCATCTCCGACACTGGAGAATTTGCTATGACCTTTCGCGCGCAGGTCGGCCAGATCTACCGCGTGGAAACATCCGACGATCTGGTGAACTGGACGGTGCTGCGCGAGGTGACAGGCGTGGGGGCGGATATGCCGTTGATTGTTTCCGAGTGGATTCAGGATCAACGCAGGTTCTACCGAATCGTCGTGCGTTGATGGTCCCTTGTCTGACAAACTAAAGAGCGTATTTCAGAACACGAAGTATGAACCCGACTGATCCTCAAATTCCAACTGAACCGACGAAGCCCTCGTCCGACAGGCCCAAACTCAACTGGCCCCTCTTCCTGACATTTCTTCTCTCCCCTGCATTGCTGACGGGCTTGAGTGCTTCCACAGGTCAAAAAGACCTGCCGGTGTTCATGGCAGTTGTTGGTGGTGGCATCGCCGGGATTATTTGCGGAGTGATGCTGGGGCGGCGAATTGGGATTACACCTCCAACCAAGGTCGGACTTTCAATCCTCTTCTCCCTGATCTTTATGGTCGTCTGCGTGACCGCAAGCTGCTTCGGGTGCTTTGCAGGTGGGTACAATCTGCGTTTCCAGTAAGTCTATTCCAGATCTTTGAAAAAAACTTGTTGCCTGAAATCATCAGACCGGCAGGGGACGTTGGTTTCGACTCAAGTAACTTTTGCGCTGAGTTTCGCGACCTCTATTTTGAGCTCACGAATCTGTTTCAGGAGGTCGGGCAGTTGTTGTAACGCGATCCATTGGCGCTTGGTTTGTTTGTCCGGTTGCGCGGGAATGCCTAGGACCACGCCCTTGTCCGGAATGTCTCTCATCACTCCGGATTTCGCGCCGACGGTGGCTTGCGCGCCGAGTTTGAGGTGGCCTGCGATACCGGACTGCGAGGCAACAACACAGTAATCTCCGAGCTGAGTGCTCCCCGCGAAACCGCACTGGCCCATGATCAAGCAATGCCTGCCAATCGACACGTTGTGGGCGACGTGAACCAGATTATCGATCTTGGATCCCTGGCCAATAACGGTCGGACCAAGCGCGCCGCGATCAATTGTGACATTGGCGCCGATCTCGACGTCGTCGTGAATGATCACCTGGCCGACCTGTGGAATCTTGCGGTGACGCCCCTCATCAAACACATACCCGTAGCCGTCGGAACCAATCACCGTCCCGGCGTGAATAATCACGCGGTTGCCGACCCTGGTCTTGGGATAGATCACCACGTTCGGATGCAGAATGACATCATCGTCCAACTGGCTGTCACAGCGGATATGATTGCCGCCATGGAGGACGCAGCGGGCGCCAATTTTAACACGATCACCGACAACACAGCCTGGCCCGATCTGCGCGGTCGGGTCCACTTTCGCAGATCCGGCGATGACTGCGCTGGGATCGATGCCGGGATGTGCCGAGTCCTCGGGAAAGAAAAGAGGAAGAACCTTTGACATGGCCACTCGAGGGTTCGGAACGCGGATGAGCACCTTGATTGATGAAGTGCAATCCCTGGTCACAAGGATCGCACTCGCCTGGCTTTTCTCGGCCACAGCCAGGTAACTGGATTTCTCCGCGAAGGTGAGATCTCCGGGCCGGGCCGAGTCCGCTGGCGCGAAGCCGGTCAGTTTGGTCGAGCCGTCGCCGATGACCTCGCCCTGGATTGCTTCAGCTATCTGCGATGCGGTGAATGACATGGTTGCAGGAGGGAAGAGGTTTGCGAGCTGGTGGCAGTTTTCTGAGTCTCTGCAACTTCGAGATTACGATCAGGATCAAGAGCAGGATTAAGAGATTGACGAACCTTCACCACTAGATGGGCTTCCGGCTTTGCCGGCTCACGAACCTACAACTGGCTGAGGGGGATCATTCTCTGCGCCTCGACATCCCAGACTTTTAAGCGGAGGCAGCGGAAAATATCAACCGGACTGAGCGATGTGGTCCGGGGGGTTTGGAGTTCAGGAATTTTGCGGAACACTTCCGGAAGCCGGTAGAACGGAATCCGGGCATTCAAATGGTGAATGTGGTGGTAGCCAATGTTGGCTGTGAACCAGGCCATGACCCGGTTCGTCTTGAGAAAGCTGGAAGATTCCAACGCGGCTTTTTCATAAGTCCAGCCGGCCTTGTCGTTGAACGTGACGCCCGGGAAATTGTGCTGCGCATAGAACAGGTAGCTTCCGATCGCGTAAGCAATGAAGCTGGGGATGAGCTGCATGAAGACCAATCCCTGCCAGCCGCCCAGCAACGCCAGTGCGATGCCGAATCCCACGTGCGCACAAAAGGCGATCAGACAGTCGTAATGTTTCCTAGGATCATTGAAGAACGGGTAGAGGCACATTCCATGGAGGAAGACAAAGAAGTAGCCGAACAGGATGGTCAGCGGATGCCGCATGAAGAGGTAATTGAAACGTTTCCGCCGTGATGACTTCAAATACTGCGCCTTGGTCATGATGGGGAAGGAGCCGATATGGGCGCTGCGAAGTTTGGAGTTGTGGTTATGATGGTAATTGTGGGAGCTGCGCCAGATGCTGGTCGGGCTGAGTGCCCAGATGCCAAACAGGCGCATCAGCACCTCTGCCACCTTGGACTTTGGAAGAATCGCGTGGTGCTGCTGATCATGGTAGATGACGAACATGCGCAGGACCAGCAGTCCCGAAAGCAGACTGCAAACCAGCTTGCCGAGCCAGTGGAAATTCCAGAGCGTCCCCGACAGGCTGAGGAGCATCAGCACACCGGTTGAAAGGATGCACCACCAGCTCTTGAGCCAGTCATCCACCGCAAATTTCCTCATGGCGAGTATCAGTTCATGTCCGGTTTGCATGCAGGCTTGTTTTCTAGTGACGCCACCCTAGCGATATTGGCCACGGTGTCGATCTTTGGTTCTGAAGAAATTCACCATGCTGAGGATGCGGTGGGGGAGGCTGTGAATGAGGACGCGCGCCACAGCGAGGCGCGAACGTGAGAGGCTGCCCTCAGCGGCCTCTGAGCAAGCGAGCGACGAAGCTGATGCGCCTGTACCACCGTCAAAAGTTGCAGACTATCCCACAGTCTCCTCAGTCGATTGGGTTGAAACTTCACCAGTCATCAGGCGGCTTTGATCTTCACCTTGTTGCCCTTGATGGTGGCGCGGTTCAGTTTGGCAAGAATGGCACTGGCGTGATCGGCGGCGACTTCCACAAACAGATGCCTTTCGCGAATGTCCACCTTGCCGACCACGTTGCCGGGCAAGCCGGTCTCGCCCGCGATGCTGTTCACGATGTCAATTGGCTTGATGCTCATTTCCTCGCCGAGGTTCATGTGCAGGCGGGTGAATTGACCTGCAGACGGGCCGTCCTTCTTGCGGGGTCGAACAGTGGCGGTCTTTTCCCCACGACCACGACGTTCCCATGGTGGAGCTGATTTATGCTGAGGCTTCGCTTCGATCATCTGATGAGTCTCAGGTTTTACCGAGGCCAGAATCTCCGCGTCAGAGTAAGTCTTTTGAATTTCCGCTTTTCCGGCCGCCGCAGGTTTGGATGGAGGCGGCGGTGTCGATGCGGTGGGAGCTGGTTTTGTGTGCGCTATTCCGGAGACCGGTGCTTCCTGGGTTGGCTGTTTGGCGGGACGGACTGATGAGGAGACCGGCATTTTGGTGACACGCGGAGGCTGATTCTCACCGCGTTTGGCGAAGTGCTGCGGGCGCTCGAATCGATCACGACCTTCAGGGCGGGGGGGGCGGCGGTCATTGTCACGTTGGCGTGGACCGTCGCGAAAACCTTCGCGTTGCGGACGTTCAATACGTTCAGGCCGCTCGTATTCCTCGGTGCGCGGGGCACGCGCGGGTGTTTCTTCGCTGCCCTTCAGCAGGTGAATCAAAGCGGATGCAATGTCCGTGGAGCTGAAGCCTTCCTCGAGCAGCCGTTCAAGGAGCTGCTCCTGCTTTTGGTACTCACCGCTTTGCAATACGCCGCGAAGCTTCCCAAGAAAGACATTGGCGCGGGCTTCGCCGACTTCCGCCTCGGTCGGAATGCGCGCCCGATGAATCCGCATGTTGGTGTAGCGTTCAATGACGCGGATCTGAAAAAGCTCGCGACCGGAGACAAACGAAATGGCCCGTCCGCTTCGGCCCACCCGGCCGGTGCGTCCGATGCGATGCACGTAATCCTCGCCGTCGTAAGGCAGGTCATAATTGAAGACCACCTGAACGTCGTCCACGTCAATGCCTCGCGCCGCGATGTCGGTGGCAACGAGAAATTCCAGACCGGACTTGCGGAATTTGTTCATCACCCGGTCGCGTTGAGCCTGGTTCATGTCACCATGGAGCCGGTCGGCCATGTAACCCTGTGCTTCGAGATGATCCACCAGATCGTCCACCATCCGTTTGGTGTTGCAGAAGATGATTCCGAGTTTGAGGTCGTGAAGGTCGATCAACCGGGTCAGCAATTCTATTTTGTAGCGGCGATCCACCTCGTAATAGACCTGCTCGACTGTCGGCACAGTCATCGCCTTTTGCTCGATGCGCACTTGCTGCGGGTTCCGGGAGTACTTTTCGATCAGTTGCTGAATTGGACGAGGAATTGTGGCTGAGAAGAAAACCGTCTGCCGTTCCTTGGGCGTGGCCTGGAGAATCAGTTCGATGTCATCGCGGAAACCCATGTTTAGCATGACGTCCACTTCATCAAGGATGACCATCTTGACGGTGTCGAGCCGTAGCGTGCCGCGCCGCATGTGATCCATCACACGACCTGGAGTGCCAATGACGATTTGTGCGCCCTGCTTGAGCCCGTAGAACTGGCGCTCGTACGATTGCCCGCCGTAAATCGGAAGCGCGTTGATGCCGTGTTTGAAGATCGACAGTTTATGAACCTCCTCGGAAACCTGCACGGCGAGCTCCCGCGTCGGACAAAGTATTAGCACCTGCACGGCGCGCAGTTTCGGGTCAGTTTTCTCGATCGCGGGAACGGCGAATGCGGCTGTCTTGCCCGAACCAGTCTGTGACTGGCCGACGACATCCTTCCCCGACATCAGGATTGGGATTGATGCCGCCTGGATTGGTGTGGCCTGTTCAAAGCCCAGTTTATCAATGGCCTTGAGCACGCCTTCGGACAGGCCGAATTCAGAAAATAGTTTTGGTGTCATGTAATGTCAGCTCGACCTGCATACCCTACCGGACGTTTTGGCGGAACGAGAGCTATTTCTTCCCGTCGTGTTTTGGGGCGTGTTGACAAAATCTGCTGAGGAGACGGCGGGATAGCCAACGGTCTCCTCGGGAAATGACAGCGATGGGTTGGAGCTGAGCCGTAATGATTCTCTTCGAGCACGGAATTTATCCCGCAGGAGTTTGAAATCACCAGGCCAGTTAGGAATTTCGGTTGGCATGCTTTTCCCAGGTGGCTGTCACTGTTTGGTGACTGAATCAGCAACTGAGCCACCCACCTCGATCTTCTCGGCTCAAGGGCTGTTCGTGCGTTCCGGCAGAAAAATTCCGCACTCCTATTGCGCAGTCGCGGCTGATGGGTGAAACAGGGGGGGGGGCTTGTGTCCAAATTCGGTTTCGCGTTTGGACCAGGTGGATCGTGCGACCGACCTCGCTTACCACGCAGTGCGGCGTTTTCCATCTTCGTGGCGCAAGTCAATGCCACCGCCACCGTCGCCGGGCGGGCAGCCTGAAAACACTTGTGCAATCAGTACATTATGTTTGGCATCTCAGCGAAGATCCGCTCCGTCAGAATCTGCTGATCACAGACCATCTCAAAGTTTGGCCAGACGTTTGCCGTCCACAGAATCAGCGTGTTGGTTTGATGCATCCATCCGAATAGAGTGGTGAACTGCAATCTCCATCCTCCGATGTCTGTTCGAACCATGCTCGGTGGCACAACCTTCTCGGCGATACGCTGCAGTTCGACGCGATCGAGGCGATACGGGGTGGCAGACTCACTCGCCATGGATCGCGCTTCAATCGCTTCCAGCTTCTCCACCGTGACGACTTCGTGGCAGGACTGGCTATCATTTCCCAATGCTGTTGAGATCAGACTTGCCAGTTCTTCCGCCGGCGCTTCGTCGAGTGGACGGTTTTCCTTCCGTAAGAAGCGCTCCAGGTTATCAGGATTGCGCTCCATGCATCGGGTCTGTTGGCCATCAAATGAAACCAGGCCGATGGTAATGGAAAAGCTTGGGAGCATACACGTCTCAAACACGGGCGCTCCGACGGTGACCCAGTGGAGCCATTGCGGTCCAACGCATCGGTACTCTTTGAATGGCTTCACCATCCAGATGGGGATCTGTGAGGGCTTTGGTTCCGGATCGGCATAGAATGGCCAGCGGTTTGAAGGTGGTTTCAGCCCGGGGCTCGCCGCCAACAATTCCGCAAACGAAGAAATCGAGAGTGGCAGGCAATCCGCGCTCGTGGGTAGTTCAAACTCAGATTCGAGCATGGAACGGATCGAGGTCATGTCTGGCGCCTCACCTCGCGCCTTGTCCACTTCCGCTATCTGCGCCGCCTGTTGACTGCGCCGATCCAGGATGATTTCACAAAACGCACTCAAAGCGGCGCAGGCGGTGGCTTCAGCGATGCTGCCGATGGAAGGCGATTCGATCATCCAGCTACCATCAGGTATTTGGCTCATGAAGAGGTAGCCTTCAACTTCACAATAGCTTGGCATAATTCCGTTGGGCAAGTGTTCTGCCGCCGCAGCAGTGACTTTGACTCAGGGTTCATGAAATTCAAAACCCAAATGATTGAGAACCAGGTCTTCGACGGATCACCGAAAAAGAACTCGAATCCTGTACGACTCCCGCAAGAACGCTATTTCTGGAGCCGATAGAAACGCTGCTGCCCGGTCATTGGAACGCTGATTGAGTTGGCCGTACTTTTCAATTCGATCCACGGGCCTTCGACGTTTTCGGCGAACTGCAGTTTACCGCCGAGGGTCCATGTGAGATTTAGCTCGCCGCTCGGAGCGACGGTGATGGATTGCACGCCGAAGAAATCGTTGGCGCTGGTGTAGGATGAGAACAGTGTTTCGCCGGGTGCCAGAGTTTCAGGGCCGTTGAAGCGGATGTTGTCGATCGATGCCACATACACAACGTTGGTCGCGGGGCTGCGCTCCAACATGGCGACGTTGACGATGAGGGTGTCAACGGCCGCCGGGTCAAATGGGGTGGGGAAGGCAGGGTGCTGGACGAACTGGTCGAGGGTGGCGCTGATCGTGTCCCAGCCATCAGATCGAGGCGTATATTTCCTGGTGAAATTGATCGCCCGCTGGAGCTGGGCTTCATTTTTTCCGATGAGATTCTTGTTCTTCAATTGAAGCTCAATGATGCATGCCCGCCCATTGGCTTCCTTGAAGTCAAAGGAGAATTTGTAGTCCTTCCACGCGCTCTTGTTCACCGGCAGGCTCCAGGTCGCCGGATATGCCCGCGACATCCCGAAGCCGGCGAAGTCGCCGCCGTCCGGTTTGTAACGCGCAACGAGAAACACGCTCTGGCTTCCATCCGTGCCTTCGAGATGAACGCCAGGGTTGAGAAGCACATCGTTGTGACCCGGTCCGTCGTAACCGTAGGGCGCCCACGGGCTGGTCTTGGAGAAAGTGGGACCAGCGGTGCGATCGTCAAAAGTGTCCTTGAGTGTGATGGGGCCGACGAAGGACATGTTGTCGAAGTAACCAACGTAGGTCGCGTTTAAGCGCGACATGCGGATGTTGAGGGCGAAATTACCCACATGTGCCGGATCAAAAACAGGCCGGCCGGGAGCCTGCACGAATTCCGCGAGTGTGGCCCTGACGGTATCCCAGCCGCCCGCTGAAGGCTGATAGTTTCGCGCGAATTGGATCCAGCCGCCCTTGTTGTCCTTCACCTGCATTTCAAGAATGCACGGCAGTCCAGCGGCTTCCTTGAAATCGAACGAGAATGTAAAGTTCGACCATAAGCTGCGATTCGCCGGCAGGGCGAATTCATTGGTGCCGACGATGAGTCCGAAACCGGAATTCGCACCAGCCGAGGCGGGGTTTGCCACTGTTACGTAGGGATGGTTGTTGTTGGCGAACGCGGAAATCTCGTCCTTCGCGATGCCGTCCTCCAGGATCGACGCCGAGCCAGCGGAATACACATAGCTGAACCACGGGTAGAATGGCGCCAGATTGGATCCTCGTTCGCAACCCTCGAAACTGTCCATGACATCATGCGTTCCAGTCTTTGGCGCGGAGAGAAGGGAAGCAGACCAGTTGAATGGACCGATGGCGCCTCTGGGCACAAGGACGCGAAAGGTGTTGGAGCCGGAGCCTTGATCGGTGATGCTCGTCTGCGTGGCAATGATCTGTCCTGCAGCATTGTGAAGATCGAGCTGCAAGTTGAAGTAACGTCCGGACGAGGAGAGCGATTCCCAAAGACGAGCCCGGTCCAGGGGCATGACATCGCCCGTCTCGAATGAAGGCAGTTCCTGCCAGACAACGGGAATATCGTAAGTCTGACCGGCCACCGGATTCTGGGGCAGCGGGCCGGGACGGATTCCCCAGGCGAGCCGGATTGGGATGGCGGCTTCGCTGAGGATCACACCATTTGCGGTGAGGGTGGCGTTGAGGCGGAATTCGCCACCATCGGAGGAGGAAATGTAATCGAGGTCGTTCAGATCAGGATCAGGCACGTGCAACTTCAAAGTCCTCAATCCCTTTCCCTTTCCGCCAACGATGCCGGCACTCGCGCGGGAGTAGATCTTGCGCTTTGGTCTGGAAGACTCGAGAGCCAGGCTCAACTCGACTTCAGTGCCCAGCGTG
The DNA here is from genome assembly GCA_005777315.1 of Verrucomicrobiales bacterium. Taxonomy (GTDB): domain Bacteria; phylum Verrucomicrobiota; class Verrucomicrobiia; order Limisphaerales; family F1-12-MAGs170; genus F1-120-MAGs170. The sequence continues at coordinate 2,041 of SXMN01000104.1, read as the reverse complement.
TCATAGCCGAGAGTCACATTGAATCCTCGGGCGTCAGGCCGGACAGCCAGCGGCGATGAATCAAACCAGACTTTCAAGGGCGCGGCGTTGATGAGGGATTCATCCCGCGTTCCGGCTGTTGGGTACGCATAGAGGAGAACGTACTCGTCATCGGCAAGGGTGAGGTCGAGCGCCCCGTCACTCTGTTCGGTCACGATTCCGCCGTGCGTGATGTTCTCGATTTTCATTCCCCGGAGCAATGAGGGCGCGGCTAAGCGGATGTTCGCGGTGTTGGTGTCCTCGTTCAGAACGCTGATGAGCACCGTACCGTTTCGCAAAATGCGATAGTCTGGCAGGACGTGTTTCGCCCCTGAGCCGTTGATATCAACGACAGGTGTCATCCGAAAATGATCGCGGTAAATGGCGCGCAGGATGTCGTAGCGGGTGCTCCAAACATCGCGCTTCGGCGTGCCATCCACCGCGTAGGTGTCCCCGAGTCCGAAGCTGTTCATCGCGGTGCGAGCTGATCCGACAGCATTGAAGTGCAGAGCCGGAACACGCGGGGTCACGGCTTGACCCAGGCCGGAGTCGGTCAGCACCGTCGTGCCGGAGGTTTTCTTCAATCCATGCCAGATTCGCCATGTGAGAAATTGCGATGTGTAATTCGCGCTCAAACTGCCGACGGCGGTCTGTCCGAACAGTTTCACGAGCGCAAACTCATCACCCACGGAACACGAGTGGTAGGCGGCCACCGCTTGTGAAACATCGAGCCCAAAGATCGATTGCATCCGCGCCTTCCAGTTGGGATTGGGGCGCAGGTAAGTATCGAACTGCCCCGGCAAATCGGCATTGGCATGGACGTGGATTCCGGAAGCGAGGACATCCGTCTCGATCTGGTCGAGATCGGCTGCGTTCATCTGCCAGGCGCGGGAGAGAATCAACGCCTGTGAGTTGGTATAAGTTCGGCGTTGGAACCGATCATCATCGATCAGGCCCGGCTGGTAGCCCACCCGCTTGAGGGCTCCCCAGAGCATGGCGTTTTCCTGGTTGGCACGGGGAAAACCAATGTCGGATGCTTTGGGCCAGAAGAAGAGAATGTCGTTTGGCGGGTTGGCCGAACCGCCGATCAACCGTTCGATCTTCACATCCTGCATACGGCGGAACATGTCGAGCACGTTGGAGTAAACGGGTTCCTTGACGCGCCGGTTTTGGTGAACGATTCCGAATCCTTTCTCGCGGTCGAAATAGCCACGAGTGAACTGATCCCGATCATTCCAGTGGAAGATGTGCGTTCCGATGGCGCCGGAGATGAGTGATTCCCACACCTGGCCGGGCAATGCCTTTGCCTGGCGTGATTGTGCTCCTTCAAACAAGTTCTCCGTACTGCTGTGCCCGGTCTCGGAAATCATGATCGGCAGGCCGACCTGCTCGCGGTACTTTGAGACGCCGAAGTCACCAGTTCGGAGCTCACTTCCGAAGAGCGCCCACGCGTAGTTGTTGATTGACCAGAAGTCGAGCGGCGCCCCGGCCTCTTTGCACGAGGCGACGATCGCGACCGCGTCTTCGCACGTGTTGTTGGCGTCGTTGCCATTGAAGATTCCTCCCACCATCGAGTAGGTGATAAGGTGGTTCGGATCGAATGCCCGGGCCGCCTTGGCACCGGAGGCGATAAAGCCGCCAACACTTTGCTGACGCCATTGGATGAGATCGTGAAACGCCGGATTATCGCGGGCGGCCGGGAAGCTTCGCGGCATGACGACGGCGTCAAAATCCGAGTAGCTGGTTCGCCAGTTGTCGTTCAATGCCTTGATATTACCGGCGTAGGTATTGCCGAGGTAACTGCTGAAGGCCGCCTGCGAGATCGGATCGTAGCCGATGAACCGGTGGACTTTGTATGTCACCGGTGATTCCCATAGATCAAAGACGCTCTTTCAAAACTCCCACGTTACGACGAGGCCAAGGCTTGTCGGAGCGGCTGGAGACAAGAAAAACGCCGCTTGGGCGACTGTCTCCCCGATTTTCACGGGAGCCGTCCGCGCTCCGCCGTTCGCGCCGTGTTTTC
>SXMN01000103.1 GCA_005777315.1 Verrucomicrobiales bacterium | reverse complement strand
GCCGGATGGTGAGTCCGGTTTGGCGGGCGTTCATGCCCATCTCAAAATGGAGTCAGCCGATGCGTTGGCATCTGAACTGACGATTACGGGAAGCCAAAACCTCCCAGAGTGCCTTTTACCATGTTTGACTTGGTCAAACAATGTTTGGAATGGGGTCAGGTTGTTGGCGTATGGCGTCTGAACCAGTCCTGGAGGGCTTCCGCCACGATGTCTTGTTGGCTCGCTGGCGCTTCGCATCTCACCTTCCGTTCGGCGGAAGCGCGGATGAGTTGAGCGGGCAGGTCCGCTGGGAGGCGAAACGTCATTGAAACGGTTGGAGTGTTGTGTTGGCCGGAGCTTCCAATGGCCGGATCAATCGTGCGCTTCACTGACGACGATTGCCGTCGTGGAGGGCTGTGTTTCGGACCCGCGACGGGAGGGACCGTCGGCGCGGGTTCTGCCTTGCCGGTGATAAAGTCCAGTTCGCTTCGACTAAAGCCCTCCGTTCGCAACGCTTCGCTCATGGTTCTCCGACTCCTTTCTGAACAGTCCATGGAACAACTCCTTGATTTCATTTGCGGCCATTTCTCCACGCGGTCCCAAACGCCAGACCACCGTTCCCTGACCGGCGGCATCGGCATACGCCTGCCGCAACCGCAATCCAGGTGTTGCTGGCACGGCCAGATGGCGGGTGGTTTCGAGCAGTTCCCGACTCAGGCGGTATCGCACTTGCAGCTTGTTGGGGACGAGCACGGCCTGCGGTAGTCCGTGTCGAATTGCTTGCGCCTGCTTGACCACCCGGATGGCTTTGTTCGCCGCACGCAGGTCCAACACCGAGGGACCGCACGGCAGCAACGCCAGGTCCGCCACCAACAGAATTGCTCGGGTGACCTCAGACAACCCGGCGGGTCCGTCGATAACCAAGTGCTCGAAGGAGCGGCTGATTTCAGGAACACGGTCGAGCACCTCGTCCGCTGTCTGGAGGCGGAAAACCGAAATCTCGGAGCGGGTTTCGGCCAACCACACCGACGAAGAACCCTGCACGTCTGCATCGATGAGGGCGACGTTGGCACCGCGTTCCTTCCACCACGCGGCGAGATGAACCGCCAAGGTGGATTTGCCCACGCCGCCCTTCGAGTTTGTCAGCGCCACGATCATGCCTGTTCTCCCCTTTGCCCCATGATGCGGTCGTATCACGCGGTTCCTTGTCCGCACAAGTGGGCATGTTTGCTTGGATGCAAGCATGCGTGCTTGTTTGCTGACTGGACCTGAAATTCGAGGGCCAAGGCGTTGGAGAAAGTTCGCGCATGGGGGCTACCGGGACCGCTGGCGCGCGTGTTATACCGGGATTCGAGACAGAGGTTTCCCGTTCTTTGGGTCAGGAATTACCGTGATTCGGGACAGCCACGACTGTGAATCGAGACATGATTCACCGTGATGCGGGGCCGGAAAATCCGCGCAAGGTGGCGGATTCACGGGAGATTCGGAACCACAACTGTTAACTCTGTTTTCAAACGTAAAAAGAACAACAAGGGGCCGGTTGTTGCAGGGGGAAAATCGTGAAGGAAGAAACGTGCATCGAAGTGGAGTCGATGAGAACGAGCAGCAGTGATGGGCGAGATGAAATGAATCTGGCGGAATTCCCGCTCTGCGCCCTTTCGCACCGGCTCCCATCGGGCGTGAAGACCTTGCACTTCGAGGATCGGATCTGGGACCAGAGCCGCAACTATAACATCACCCGGCATCTGACCGTCACCGGTTCGGACGCCTATGGACTCCCAACCGCCTTGGACGACGAAGTCTTGCTCGGTTTGGTTCAACTCAGCCGACAGCACGGCTTCATGGATCGGAAAGTCCCGTTCACTCGGTACCAATTGATTCGACTCCTGGGTTGGCGAGATGACACGAAGACTTACGACCGGCTCGAAGAATCCCTGAATCGCTGGACCGGCGTGACGCTCTACTATCGGAACGCGTGGTGGGACAAGCAGCGCAAATGCTGGGTTGATGAAAAATTCCATGTCATCGACAACGTGTGGCTTTGCCACCGGAATGATCCTCGCCACGACGTGGGATCGGGCGTGCCGACTTCCGCGTTTGTCTGGAATGAAGTGCTCTATCGGAGCTTCCAAGCGGGCAACCTCAAGGCGCTTGATTTTGAGTTCTTCAAGGGACTCAAGAGCGCGGTTGCGAAGCGACTTTACCGTTTTCTCGACAAACGGTTTTTCCGACGGCACCGGTGGGAGTTCGATCTGAAGGAGCTTGGCTGGAACCACGTTGGCCTTTCGCGCGGCTACGATGCGGCCAGCCTGAAAAGGAAACTCCGAACGGGCATTCTGGAACTGGAGCAACAAGGCTACCTACAGCCGATGGGAGATTCGGAACGGTTTCGGAAGGTGCGCTCGGGCCAGTGGCAAGTGTTGTTATCCAAGCGAACTCCAAGCTCGGAGAACCAGATGCCTTCAAGAAGGTCGAAGGAGCGGAATCCAATCGTGGCGGCTCTCATCGAGCGGGGAGTCGCCCTTGCAGTTGCTGAGGCGACCGTGCGAGGCCATGCGCCGGAGAAAGTCCGGCGGCAGATGGGCGTCTTCGATTGGCTGGTCGCAAGGAGAGATTCAAAGGTTTCCCGCAACCCGCCGGGATTCCTGTTGAGCGCGATTCAGCACGACTACGCGGCACCCGCCGGATTCATCGGCCCGGATGAGGTCGCTCGAATAGAGCGAGAGCATCAGGAGTTGAGGGATCAAGTCGAACTGCGAAAACAGGAACGGTATCAAGCGGAGCAGGACCGCGATCAGAATCGGCATCTGGCGATCAAGCGATTTTTGGATGTCTTGTCACCCCGTGAGCGAGACGACTTGGAGCAGGAAGCCTGGAGGAGCGCGGCTCCGCTGAAACGCTCGCTGTTCAGCAGAGGAGGAAGTCTCGCGGAGGCTGCCAAGCAGGCGGCTCTGGAATCCCACGTCTGGCGATTGCTCAACGAATCCGCACCGCCAGTCCTGGATGGAAGCGCGTGACGAGTCGGATGGAGGAGGTGTTTGTCAGTGGGGCGATCCCTGTCTTGGGGCCGGATTCCCGGCGGCCAGACCAAAGGCGGAATCAGATTTATGGGAATGTTTGTTCGCCCCGGCAGTGATGACGCGACTGCTCATTCAGAAAGCAGAAAGCGCACGCATGAAAACCTGGAACTCGAATATCTGACTGGAGTTCCACGCCGGTCAGGATCGGAGCCGTCAACCAAGCAGCGCAAAGCGTAGTTACTTGCACACAACTACCGACGTATGGTAAATTCCATTCCGTGAAGCCGGGCAAGAAAACGAAACGAAATGCCACGAGAGCGGGCGCACTCTTCCGGGTGCGCTCCGCGCCGATTCACCGTGTCGGCATCCGGAAGCTGGCCCGTGAAGGGCATCTGATTCAAATGGGGCGGGGGGTTTATCGCGTCGCCGATGCGCCGTTGGAGTCCCATGAAGACCTTGCGCTGGTCGCTCTCCGGAAGCCCGAGGCCGTGGTCTGTCTGATGTCCGCCCTCCGCTTCCATGAACTCACCACGGAAAGTCCGGGTGCAGTCTGGATTGCGGTGGAAAGCCATGCCCGGCCTCCCGTCATCGAGTCGCTCCGGCTCAAGGTTCACTATCTTTCGGGGGCTTCGTTTCGCGAAGGGATCGAAACGCATACCATCGCCGGGGTGCCGGTCCGAATTTACTCCGCTGCCAAAACCGTGGCCGACTGCTTCAAATTCAGGAATCAAATCGGAACCAGGACCGCCGTGGAGGCGCTGAAGGATGTTTGGAAAAAGCGGAAAGCGACCACCGATGACCTTTACCGTTTCGCCCGCGTTTGCCGCGTGCTGAATGTCATGCGCCCCTATCTTGAAGGAGTTCTGGAATGAACCAGAAAGGTCCGAACGTCGCCGCCTCCGTTCAAGCGCGGTTGTTGCAGCTCTCCCGCAACTCCAAGCTGTCGCTCCAGGATTTGCTGGAGCGTTACTGCACCGAACGGCTGCTGTATCGGCTCTCGCGTTCGCCGCACCGTTCGCGCTTCATCCTCAAAGGGGCCATGCTCCTCATCGCCTGGGGAGAGGGATCGAGTGAACGTGTCACGCGTGATGCCGACCTGCTCGGTTTCGGCGACAATTCCCCGGCGGTGGCGGCGACGACTTTCCGGGAGATTTGCACGTTCACGGTGGACGACGATGGCGTGAAATTCGAGGTCGAGACCGTGGCAGCGGAGGAGATTCGAGCGGGGCAGGAATATGTCGGGGTCCGCGTCACCCTCCGGGCGCGCGTCGGGAACGCGCGGATTCCGGTGCAAGCCGACATTGGCTTTGGGGACGCCTTCACCTTGGAACCCGAGGAAATCGAATTCCCGACATTACTCGACATGCCGAAACCGGTGCTTCGAGCTTACACGAAGGAGACAGCCCTTTCGGAAAAGTTTGAGGCCATGGTCACGCTCGGCGAGCGGAACACCCGGATGAAGGACTACTTCGATGTCTGGCTGCTCTCCCGCCGGTTTGATTTTCAGGGAGCATCGTTGGCCAAGGCCATCGCGGCTACGTTCGAGCGTCGGCAGACGGAGATTCCCGCAGGCGTGCCGGTGGGACTGAGCGATGCCTTCGCGACCGAACTCATCAAGCACAGCCAGTGGAAAGCGTTTTGGCGAAAAGTTGTCCGGACGGAGCCGACTCCCGATTTCAGCGACGTGGTTGAGAGTGCCCGTGGCTTCCTGCTCCCTGCTGCCGAGGCGGCGAAATCCGGGAAGGAGTGGGCTGAACACTGGACAAAAGGTGGGCCGTGGCTCGCCGCGAAGAGGCGCTGAAAGGTTCAGTGACTGTGTCCCTGTCCTTGGCTCTGCCCTTGTGAGGGGTTCTGAGAACCGGACTGACCCTGTTGGTCCTTAGCCTTCGATTGGGAACCTTCCTTCTCGGCAGACTTGCCGGATTCTTGGGCCTTGGACTTCTCTTTCTCCTTAGCCTGCTTCAGTTCTTCAGCCTCTTGGACCTTCGTCGACTGCGGCTTCTCGGCCTCAGCCTTCTCAATGTCCTGCTTTTGCTGCCACTGCTGTCGGATCAGATCCTGAACGGTCTTGTAGTCCCTCTCCGTGGCCGGGTGGAGAACTTCCCGTCCGATGCGAACCCGCTCGGCAAGGCCCTGCAATTTGGCCTCTGCGTCGGAAACATTGTCAGACATAACGTTCTCCTTTGGTGATAGCTGCCGTGGCCGCCTCAAGCGCTCGGTGAATCCTCATGTGCACGGCACCTTCAGAAAGAGCGACGAACTGACCAATTTCCTTATGTGAAAAGCCCCCAAAGTAACGGAGATCGACGAGCCGCGCGTCCGCTGGATCGCACGCTTCAATCAGTTTCATGACCCCTTCCGCGTCGAGCCTTTCCCCGGGGGTGAAGGAGGTAACCTGAGCCGACGTCTCTATGGCCTCCCTAATCTCCTCGGAGTAGTCCAAAGATTCGGTTTTCAGCTTTGATTTTTTTCCTAATCCAATCGATGCAGCGTCGGATGGCAATTGCGCGGCAGAGTCCCCAAGCTTGTCCGTCAGAATCCCCGCGAAACTGAGGAAGGCCAACGAAGAGACTTGCCCAAAAATCCTGCAACACGTCCTCAGCAACTTCCTCGCGGGTGCCCTCCCGGATAATCCAATAAACGCGAGGGCGAAGCATTTGGACGATGTCCATAGCGACACCGTTTGCTTCGGACTCCGTTGTGGCAGCCCTGAAACGATTGAAAAGTTCCAGCAAACCGAGCATTCCCCACAAAACTACAGGAAAACGCAACTTCTTCAAGCTCATTGGCCGACGAACAGTGTGGGGAAGGCAACCGGCGACCGCTGCCACCTTCCGCATCTCGGCGGAACATTTCCAAGAATTCGTGTTCGAAAACCGGTCGGGCAACGACCTCGTTGGTGGAACATTGCGAATCAACCATCAACGCACAGTAACATGGCCAAGAATTCGAGCAGAGGGAACTCGATCAAGGTATTCGGGTTTCGGCTTCCACCGAAGGAACGGGAAATGTTCATCGCCCGCGCGGCGGCGTTGGCGATGAGCCCCCACGAACTGGCTCGTCTCTACGTGATGGAGAGATTGAGCGCCAACGAGGCCGAGGAGGATGTTCGTGACAGCCTGTCGCGAATTCAATCGGATCTCACGGACGCTCGCCACGAGTTGGCCTTGGCTGCGATGGCCATTCTCCAGCACGGCGGGAAGACCTCTAAACAGGTGGCGGAAGAATTTGTCGCCAAGAACATGGTGGGTTCCCGGCGCGAGTCCTAGCCCAAATAGGGAGCTGCAATGATCCAACGATCCAAATCGATCCAACTGGAGAATCAAATCTTGCTTTTCTAGGAGCTGACATTCCTCCATAGTGTGTCCCCGTGTATCCTGATGCTGCAAAACAGCCTTCAACACGGGGAACCGTGTGACGTTTGCCTGTCCCAATTCCAATTGCGATGGCGATGTGGACCTGAAACAAAATTCATGTCCCCGTTGCGGACTTTCGCTTTCCTTGGGTGGAATCCTCCGTTGTTATTGGGGGAAGCTTGTCAGCGCGACGAATATAAAGTGCCCCGGTTGCGGGGAGGCGGTCCCGGTCTCCTCCAAAGCCTGCCCCAACTGCAAGAAGCCCATCACGGTCGAGTCGGCCGTTGATCTGGTCGTGACGCCAAAGAAAAGGCGGCTATTTGAATGGGCAGCCAACGCAACGCGCGAGACCAGGAAGCGGGTGCAGCGGATGTATTTCTTCCTCAGCTTGGCGATTCTCTGGTGGATGCTGGCTCTGGTTGAGGAGCAATTCCCGGGGGACTGGATCAAGCACTCGGCGATTGGTGCGGTCTTCCTTGCCGCGTCGGGACTGGTGGCATCCATTCTCACCCCGAAGCGGATGCTGGAGGTAGTCCTGAAGCACCTCAGTGCGACCACAAAGCTGGCGCTGGTTGCGAACTACGTTTCGGTGATGCTCGCAGTTCGGATGTTCACGACGACTTGGAAGGAGCGATCCCTCAGCTTGGCTGGCATCATTATCGGCACTTGGCTAGCGGCAAAGCCGTTTACGAATTGGCGTAGTTTTGGAGAATGAAACGAAGCGTAAGTTGCTGTGGCTGGGTAATTTTTGCCTTGTACTTTGAGCCGTAATGACCCACTAACCTTGGGATGCGAAATGTATCTGTGCTTCCCTGTGG
>SXMN01000102.1 GCA_005777315.1 Verrucomicrobiales bacterium | reverse complement strand
GCTTGGTGATGGCGTTCAAAAACCTCAAGCCTTGCCCTTCCTGAAGTCGCTGAACCACCGAAATTCACCAGAAATCAGATGCTCGCCATGGCCATTCAACTCTCAACTGTTTTCTCCAATGACTTTGTCACAGCCGTGTAGGTCAACGCGCTTGCTATACTCTGACATTGCAAACAGGCGTGGAACATGCGTTAGTTACCCCGTCGTCGTGATTTAGAGGAACAAAGCGTTGTTTCAAGAGCTTCCGGCGGCGAGCCCGTGGTTCGATTGATGAAGACCATCTTGGTACTGGCACCGCATCCGGACCTGGCCGATTCCATTCGGTCAGCTCTGAGTGCAGATCTGTATCGTGTCATTCATCGGAGTGATGGCGAAGATTCCGAGCCCTTTCTTGAACCCGGCGTGGTAGGTCTGGCCGTCATCGATGTTGAGCTGGCCCACGTCCAGGGTCTTTGGTTGGTGGAAAAGATCCGCCGCCGCCTGCCGGGTTGCCCGATCATTGTTTACACAGGAGCGGGCCCATGGGAGTGGGAAGAGGAAGCCTACGTGAACGGCGTCGCTCATGTTCTTTCCAAACCGCTACGGCCCCGGATGCTGACAGCACTGGTCGAACGTATCTCGGCTGCTCAACCAATCCGAGTTACCTATCGCGGCCCGGTTGTGAGACGCCCCCGCTCAAATCCTGCTCTTGCAAATCCATTGCCGCCGGAGAAGCAACCCGCGGCGACACGCTCTCTGGAAATCCTTCGGGATTTCTCCGGTGTCCTGACCCATTCCCTCTGCGCGGAAGCGATGCTCAAGCAGTTCCTGCTGATGCTCAGGGAGATTCTGGGAGTGAATCGATCAGCGATTTTCCTCCGGTCAACCCAGAGGATTCAAACGGCGAAGTCCGGGGCTGAAGATTCTGGAAAATTTCGATCAGCCTGCATTCTTGGCCTTTCTACAGACGTAATCGCGACCCTCAATCTTTCGACCGCGGGCGGCATCGGGGAATTCCTCGATCGCGAAGGCTGGATACTCCGCCGCGACAGTATTGAGGTCGAGGATGACAGCGTCCTGCAAAACGAGTTCGACTTGCTGGGTGCCCAGGTGGTGATACCGATCCTGGACAGGGAGAGCCTGGTTGGCATTGCCGCCTTTGATGGGCGGATCACCGGCGAGCCACTCGGAAATGATGAACTGGGGCTCGTCTTTCATCTGCTGGAGCAGCTTGGGCTGGCCGTCCGAAACATCTGGCTGCATGACCAGCTCGCTGCAAACCACGAGATGATGACGGAGATTCTTTGCGAACTCAGCAGCGCCTGCATCGTGGTGCGCCGTGACCTGATGGTGGTCCACAGCAACAAGACGGCGCGTGGCTATTTCGCGAAGGCGGGAAGACGCGGGCAGGAACTCGAGTTCAACGATCTACCGCAAGAGCTGGGGAGCAAAGTGTACCAGGTGTTGAAAACTGGAACGGCAATCGCCCCATTCCGATTTCAACCACCCGATTCGGCTCAGACCGCCTACCACGTTTCCATTGTCCCATTCCGGCGGGAGGAGGGCGGATTGCCTAACACAGTGCTCCTCATGGTTGAGGATCATTCCCAGAGTGAACAGTTGCAGCGTCTGGAGCTTGAGACGGTCAATCTCCGTCTTATCCGGTCCATGGCTGACCGGCTCGCGCACGAAATCGGCAACGCGATGGTCCCGCTGTCCACGCACCAGCAACTACTCGGTGAAAAGTATAAAGATCCCGAGTTCCGCGCTTCCCTGAATGTAGCCCTTGCCGACGGCGTGAAGCGCGTGTCCCGGTTGCTCAACCAGATGAGGTTCCTGGCCCGCGATATCGCTGCCACGCGTGATCCCGTGCCATTGGCACCGCTCCTCGAAGAAGCTTACCAGGAGGCGCAAAAGCACCAGTCGATCAAGTCCGGGAAACTCCTTCTCGATGCTGGCGTGCAGCCGGCGGTCGTCGCTGGAGACCGCGCAGCGCTCAGGCATGCCTTCTCTGAAGTGTTGCTCAACGCGTTGCAGGCGAATCCCGCCGATGCGAAAGTCTTCGTGCGAGTGCAGATGGAGGAGCCACACGAGGACAAAGTCAAAGGTGTCACCAATGGGAAGACGCACGCCAACGGCTCGGGGCCTGCCTTGCAGATCGATATCCAGGACAACGGCACCGGATTTTCGACTGATGCTCTGGAACATGCACCGCAGCCCTTCTTCACCACTCGCAATGTCGGATTGGGTTTGGGGATGACAGTCAGCCGTAAGATCATCGAGACTCACCGCGGGCATCTCACCATTTTGACGCCCAAGCCTGGTCAATCCGGCATCGTACGCATTTCCCTTCCCGCAGCGAACTGAGTTCGGCTTCGCGGGCACGCGCCTTCAGAAGTTGAAGAAGTTGTTTCTCCTTGTTTGCCGAGCTGCATCGATTACGATGGTCCACGCTAACATCATGCACTTGTATCGATTGCGGAAGCATATAAGTAATTTCAGCTTAGGCCACTCGCGCCCGAACCGCTTGGGGTGCTGCGGGGATGCGACATCTCAGATTCGCCCGGGATTGCTTCTGCGCCGGATACTATCAAGCCATTCTCACCGGATTGAGGTCAATTTACCTGGTTGCTCCGCATTCCCTGGATGAAAGCCTTGTCTCACGCACAAACCGAAGCTACTCCACCGATGAGCGATCAGATGCCACAACTGGATGAGCGTCCAATTCTGCTCGTTGCCGATGACGAAGAAGGGCCGCGTGTGTCCGTTCGTTTCGTTTTCAAAGACGTTTATAATGTTCTGCTCGTGGACAACGGTCGTGACGCCATCGAGCTGGCGAAGAAGCATCACATCAGCGCCGCCATTCTGGACATCCGCATGGGAGCCATGTCCGGCATCGATGTGCTCAACGGCCTCAAATCTGTTGATCCCACCATCGAAGTGATCATGCTCACGGCTTACGAGACCTTGGAGACAGCTCGCCAGGCGCTGCGCCTTGGAGCGTGCGATTACCTCAACAAGCCATTTGAAATTCCGGTACTCCGCCAGGCTGTTGGAACAGCCATGGAGCGCCATGCTGTAGCTCGCGCAATGAGGGAGACCAACTCGCTGTTGACGGAACTTCAGCGGGACATTGAACAGAAGAAATTTCAGCAGGAAGTGGCGGAGTCAAAAAGTGAAATCTATAGAGGCTCTTTCAAAACTCGGATTTGTTGAGAGATTTCAATTGATCATGTGAAGTGGCACGAGTCGCGCTGATTTTTGGACATGCTCGACCTGACGACGATCTTCCACAATTTGCAACGCCATCTTTTCCCCATGCT
>SXMN01000101.1 GCA_005777315.1 Verrucomicrobiales bacterium | reverse complement strand
GCTTGGTGATGGCGTTCAAAAACCTCAAGCCTTGCCCTTCCTGAAGTCGCTGAACCACCGAAATTCACCAGAAATCAGATGCTCGCCATGGCCATTCAACTCTCAACTGTTTTCTCCAATGACTTTGTCACAGCCGTGTTCTATTGCGGGGCCGGAAAACGCAATGCGCCCGAAGTTTGCCACTATTTCGGCTTTGTGAAGGGCTGGTGTAATTTCGGCGGCACTTGCGCTTTTTGGTGCTGCGGAAGCGAGGGTGGGCGCTGCTCATTTCCTCGCTTCGCAGGCGGTGGCTTGGTTTCCGGCTCAGTTGTCCTCAATTGCAGATGTTGGGATTCGTCGGTTACCGCTACGACTTGCGAAATCGACCTCAGTGTTTCAAGCACGTCGCCGCCGATTTTGCCTTCGGGGAACTTCAATTCCCTAAATTGGAATTCGGGAAGTTTCATCCCGGGCACGGGACCGGCGTTCTGCATTGGCAATGGCAACGTGCTCGTGGCGTTTTCGAGTGCCTGGTAACCATTGACGATCCACTCCAGCCTGCCAGTCGTGATCTCCACAAGCAATCCATGCACTGGCACATGCCGACCGATGAGCGGGCTGGTGCGTACATGTTCGACAGCCTTCATGACATTCTGGCGTTCGCTTGCGAAAAGGCCGAAGTATTCGTTGAGATTCGCTGGCAGGTTTGTGCGCTCGATGCCCAAGGCGCGAAAACGGTCGGTGAGTTGCACCATGGTCGTCTTGCACACGAGGCAATCCGTATGGCCAATGATCACGATCTCCTTGCCGCCTTTGACCGCGCAGGCCAGCGCCAGTGATCGCATCGTGCTGCTCATCGGCCCGGTGATGATGTTGCCTGCGTTGCGCAGCCAGATGAACGACTCCTCCGGCACGCCAAGCACTTCGGGAAGGAGCGGATTGAGCCGCGGATCAATGCACGTCAACGCCACCACCGGCAGGGCGTCCGCGAAGTCGTCGGAATTCACCCCGGCTGTTGCGTCACCGGCTGCGGCGCGATGATTGGCGGCGATGATCGCTTCAAGGAGACGCATGTTGAGGTTAAGATGGCCTCTTGCGGCCTGCGAAGAGGTAGATCAACGCCCCAAGTGCGTGGGTGAACACGATGACCAATGTCCACGCGATCTTCTCACCGTCCGAAAGTGCAGGACTCCGAATGCAATCCACAAGCATCCAGACCCAGAACGCAAAGAAGGCAAGGCAGATTGGCAAGACAACCATAAATATCAGGATTTCCGGAATTCCCAACATTGCTAAATGCATAATTTTAATCCTTGTATCCGAACTTGTTATTCGTGGCCCAGTGGGATCGATTCTCTTGATTTCATTTGATGGATGGTGGTCGCTGGGATTGCACCTCCCGTAATCCCTCCGCCACGCCTTGGGCGACCGCTCTGGAAACCGTCTTGACGCCTTCCTGGGTGTGGTCCGCAAGGTAGTTGAGAGTACCAGCAGCCACCGGTGCCTGCTCGGCAGCAGCGTAGCGCGAGAAGGCTCCCATGAATCCAAACATGCACAGCATTGCGCCCACGGACATAAGTGGTAGCCCGATGAAGGCACACCAAAACAACCTCGGCCACTCGCCGGAGTTCATCGCGGTTAGGAAGCTGATGAACGCTGTCGCCGTGAAAAGAATTCCAATCACGAGGACAACTGGGCCGGCAGTCCTCAGTGCGCGCCGAATCTTCAGATGTTTCGGGGAGATGAACTGTCGGTTCCTCGTATTGCCTGCCGGGGTGGGATTCATCTTTTGTGTGCGTGGATGGCGTTAGGTTTTCGTCTCATTTTTCCCCATCGCATTCTTCAGGGTCGGCACCTGCTCCAACAACTTCTCGAATTTCACTCCCGTCAGACTTTCCAGGACAGGCGGGAGCTGGGCGATGATCTGTGTGATGTCGCCGGTCAGTTTGCTCGCGCCGCCGCCGGGGCCGTTGCCGGAGTTGATGATGATCATTTTCTCCATCTTCGCCATCGGTTCGCTGATTTTGCCGGCAATCTCCGGCAACACTTTGACGAGCAATTCGATGACGGCGGCCTCATTGTACTGCTGAAAGGCCTCGGCCTTGAGGCGCGTGGCTTCGGCGGTTGCCTTGCCTTGCGCCTCGATGATGTCGGCCTCAGCCAGACCCTTGGCCTTGTTCGCTTCAGCCTCGGCGATGCCGGTGGCTTTGTTGACATCGGCCTGGGCGAAACCGGTTTGTTTGGTCGCGGCGGCTGCGCCGGCGGCTTCAGTTTCCAGCTGGAACGTCCGCGCGTTGGCCAGAGTCTCGACTTTGTAACGCTCGGCATCGGCGGGCTTTTGCACCATCGCTTCGAGTTCGCGTTGTTTGCGTAAAATTTCCTGTTGCTGCAACTCGATCTGTTTCTGTTTCTCGATGATCTGTACCTGCACTTCCTCGGCCTTCACGAGCTGGCCGGTCTTGAACTTTTGCAAATCATACGCGAGGTCGGCTTCGGCCTTCTTCTGGTTCACCGCAGCCTGGTACTGCGCGACGTTCGATTGGTAATCGCGTTGTGCCTCGGCAATCTTCGTGTCGGCGGCGAACTTTGCTTCCTGGCCGGCCTGTGTGGCTTGCGAGGACTTGATCATTGCGTCACGGTCGGCCTCGGCCTGGGCAATGACAGCGTCGCGCTTGACCTGGGCAATGCGCGGCTTGCCGAGCGCGTCGAGGTAGCCTTGGGTGTCCCGGATGTCGCGGATGGTGAAGCTGACAATGCCAAGGCCCATGTTTGCCATGTCCCCGGCGGCGACTTCCTGCACCTTCTGGGCGAAGGCGTCGCGGTTTTGATAAATCTCCTCGACCGTCATCGTCCCCAGGATGGCGCGCAGATGGCCCTCCATCGTCTGCGTGGCGATGTTCATGATCGCGGCGGTGTCCTTGCTGAGGAATTGTTCCGCTGCGGTGGCGATCGAGATATCGTCACCCTTGACCTTGATCTGGGCCACACCATCCACTTTCACCGGCACGCCTTTGCTCGTGTAAACTTCTGGCGTCTGGACGTCGATGGTGAGCAACTCCAGCGAGAGGATGTCCACCTTTTCCAGCACAGGGACGATGAAGGAGCCACCGCCCTTGACGATTCGGAACCCACGAGTGCGCACTGTGCCGTCGGGATCTGTGACGCGGTACTGACGACCGGATACAACGAGGACTTCGTTCGGGCCCACCTTGGTGTAACGAGTGGCCCAGACACCGCCAAAAACGACGATAACAACGACGATGCCGACGATGGCCAGAGCCGCGAGGCCGAAGCCGCCTGGGAGGTTGAGTTGGGCGAAGAGGGGGATTGAGTGCATGGGAATTGTGGTGTTGATGTGAGAGTTTGCCAGTCGTCAGCGGTTGGTTATGAGTGATCCGTAGTTCGTAATCAGTGTCCGGATCGGATTATTGTTTACTGACATAGAATTGAGTTCCAACGATGCGCGTGATCCTGACTGTCGCGCCGTTGGCAATGATTGCACCGGCTTCGGATCGTGCCGGGCCTGTGTAGCGCGTGCCGCCTTGTACGTAAGCAATTTCTCCGACACCATCTGCTGCGATCGGGGTGATAACCGTAGCACTCGTTCCGACCAGAGTGGCCACACGCCCTTCACTGGAGCCTTGAGTCTTGCGGAACACCGCGCGAAACAGCCAGAGCACGCAGGCCGCGATCGCGAAGCCGCCGAGTGCCGCGATGGGTGCGCTCAACCATGGGGATTGCGTTGCCTCGATCTTGGAAAGAATCATCCCGAACCCGCCAAACGCAGTGACAAAGGATGCAATGGTCGTCGGACTGAGCGCGGCAAAGCCTGGCATGTCGTGCGAGCCGAAGCCTGCCTCGGCATGGCCGTCCGTGCCGCCACCTGTGTCGTGGCCCGTGACATCATGGCCGAAGTCGTGCGACATGAACGCGCTGGCGAGCGTGAACAACAGCCCTACGCCGAAGCAGATGAGATAAACTAGAAACAGATCCATAAGCCCTCGTTTTCTTGGATGCTGGTTTGAGTGTTCATCACAGTAGATTCCCGGTCGGCGCTTCCAGCAAGCAGGAAAGAGATCGCCTGCACAGACCGGCTCCAAACATCAGGGCACGCGTTATGGAGGTCTTTGGTTGTTGCGCGCTCATGTTCATTCAATCTCTGACCTGTGAGAAGAAAACCGACTTGGGGCCGTGTGTCTGCTACAAGTTGCCATAGGTTTTGTAGGCATGACCGTGAATCCGATTGATCAGGAGCGAGCTTGCGTGAGTGGGCTTGCGGAAGCGACCGCAAACCGAAGCTTGCCACGTGCGCCTTGCTTCCTAACCTCGCGCAATGCAATCCCACGAGCTGTTGCGCGAAGTTTTCCAGGAAACCAGCCCCAAGCAGATCGCCGCTGAACTGGGGTTGTCTCTCTCCATGATTTACAAGTGGGCTGAACCGCCGGAAGAAAATGGCAGCGGCTCCACGAATCCACTGGATCGCATCAATGCCCTCATCCGACTGACGGGCGACACCCGGCTGGCGCAGTGGGTTTCTGAGCGGGCGGGCGGATTTTTCATCAAGAATCCCAAGGCGCACTGGCTGCATCCGCATCTGGTCATTCCCGCCACCAACCAGATTGTGCAGGAATTCGCCGACCTGCTGGCCGTGATCGCAACAGCGGCGTTCGACAACTCGATTTCGAAGGAGGAAGCCAAAACCATCCGCGCGCGTTGGGAGGATCTAAAATCGGTGACTGAAGGTTTCGTGAGGCATTGTGAGGAGGGCAACTTCGTCGCGGTAAAGGACGAACTGTCTCGCAAGAAGCCGGCGTGAAGTGTTTGCATGATTTCTGGAGTTTGCTCGACTGGATGGGCGATCAACACTTTCAATGAAGGGCGCTCTTGAGAAGGTTGGTGGCTGGTTGGGCCGGACACGGGATGCAGCCGGCTCGATGCTAGTCGAGCGTGCCGCCCAGAAACTCATAAGCAATTACGGACGTATGCTAAACCTGCGCATCGATTCACGGAACAATTCCATCCATTGCGAAATCCTGCTCAAAGGCGAAGCTGCCCCCATCCAGATTTCGATCAACAAATATGAACTCACGACAGACGAGTCAGGCACTTATGTGGTCATCCGCGACGTGTCCGCTTCGCGGGAATGGATGACCACGGTGTTGTCTCAATTTGCAACGGGAAGGAAGGTTCGGGTGCCCGATGAGTATGTTCCTTTTGTGCGACTGCTGGCTTGATCGGCGCCTTGAGACTGCTCGTCCTGTTCCAACATGAAATATTTCAAAGCCATTGCCGCCATGTCGTTGAACCGTGTTATCGGTTCGGGCAACAAGATTCCGTGGCATCTGCCCGAGGACTTCAAATGGTTCAAGAAGACAACGCTGGGCAACGTCGTTGTGATGGGCCGAAAGACGTTCGAAAGTCTGGGCAAGCCTTTGCCAAACCGCACGAACCTGATCCTGACCCGGCATCCGCAGAAATTGATCAAAACGCATCCGGAAATCTTCGGTCATTACAAGGAATGGCGTGGCGGCAAAGAAATCGGGAAGCAGATCAAGAGGGAGTACCAGCTTAGATTCACGCCATTGGCCAAAGGCAGTTTTACCGACATCCTGATCTTCAGTTCTTTCGACAAGCTGGATCCCGCGGAATTCCCCAACGACATATTCATTTGCGGCGGCGCCGAGATTTACACCCAGGCGCTTTCCCGGTGCTCGGATCTGTACCTCACCGTGGTTAAACGTGCCGTGGAAGGGGACGCATTCTTTCCGCCATTCGAGGACATGTTCGAGAAGGTAGATGTGATCGACGACCGTCCGGAATTCCAGATCATCCATTATCGTCATCGATCCCTGCGCGATACTGTTTCCACTGCTCCTGGCCTGGGTTGACGAAAGATTCTTTTCACTGAACCAAACCCCGTTACCGTCCACCGACATGTCACTTCGTTACATCATGCGACTTCTCCCGATCGTGCTGGGGCTCGTCCTGTCAACTTCCCGTCCACTGAACGCCGCTGAAACAGGCCTGCTCGACATCGAACGCCGTGTCACCCACGCCTATGCGACGAACAATGGCGTGCGCATTCACTACGCGAGTCTCGGCTCCGGTCCCTTGGTGATCATGATCCATGGCTTCCCGGATTACTGGCTGACGTGGCGGCATCAGATGATGCAACTGTCGAAGGATCATCAGGTCGTGGCGCTCGACCAACGCGGCTATAACCTCAGTGACCGGCCCAAAGGTGTGGAGAATTACGACATGAGCCTGCTGGTCCAGGACGTGGCTGCGGTGGTGGCTGCGTGCGGACGCAAGACGGCAATCATCGTTGGCCACGATTGGGGTGGCGCGGTGGCCTGGAGTTTTGCGATGGCACGTCCCGAGATGACGGAGAAGTTGATCATTCTCAATCTGCCTCATCCTCGCGGACTCATGCGCGAGCTGGTGAACAATCCCGAGCAACAGAAGAACAGCTCCTACGCGCGAACCTTCCAGCAGCCCGGCGCCCACACCAACCTGACCGCGCAAGGACTGACATTCTGGGTGACAGACCTGGAAGCGCGCCCGCGATATCTCGAGGCTTTCGAGCGTTCGGACTTCGAGGCGATGCTGAACTATTACAAACGTAATTACCCGCGCGAGCCCTACAAGCAGGACACATCGCCGGTCGTAAAAGTGAAGTGCCCGGTGTTGATGATTCACGGATTGAAGGACACGGCGCTCCTGCACCCGGCATTGAACGGGAACTGGGAGTTCGTGGAGCGCGATCTGACCCTGGTGACCATCCCCGATGCAAACCACTTTGTTCAGCAGGACGCGGCCGATCTCGTCACGCGCAGCATTCGTTCGTGGCTCGGGAGATGAGATGGAACTCGGCTCAGAGGCGAGACTTGATCTTCTCAAGAACCTGGCGGGACAAGGTCTCGTTCCCGAAGACACCCACACGAATGCGAACTTCCGTCATTTTCTCGCCTGATTTCGCAAGCTCCACCTGAATGCGGCGGTCGCCCGAGCCTCGTGCGCTGAGTTTGGCGGAGAGCCCGTCTTTGGAACGATCCGTGACGGCAAATTCGAGATCCTTGACCGCCGCAAGTGTCGCGGTCCAGGTTTTGTCCAGCGAAGCCGCTTCCACCGACTTCAACTCCCCGCGCACGTAGGCCACCGCACCGGCACCCGCCGCAGCTCCTCCAACCAGCACTGCTGCGCAACCGCTGGCGGCAATGAGCGCGCCACAGAGTAACAGCATTCTGAGCTGCTTTGTGAAGAGGATTGCAGAAAGGAAGTTCAGTTCCTTCGCAAGAGTAATGATCAATAGCCGGCCTTTCATTTGAGAGAGGCTAAGTGGCGACAGGTCTGAAGTCAAAAGAGCCGTGGCTCGGCTTAATGGTCAGACTGACTTTTCATTTGTCACTCCGGCATCCATGCCTAACTTACGCCCATGCCAGACGCGCTTCCCGTCCTCAGACTAACCAACGTCAGCAAGCGCTATTCTTCGACGGATGGCGGCGGCGAGCTGGTAGTGCTCCAAGGCATCAGCCTCGACCTGCAAGGCGGGGAATCAGCGGCCATCGTCGGACCATCTGGATCCGGCAAGAGCACATTGCTCAACATCATCGGCACGCTGGATCGCCCCAGCTCCGGACAAGTGCTCCTGGACAATGAGGACCTGAGCCGGCTTGACGATAACCAGCTCGCCGCCGTCAGAAACCGGCGCATCGGCTTCATCTTCCAGGGACATCATCTGCTGCCGCAATGCACCGTGCTGGAGAACGTCCTTGTGCCCGTGCTGGCAACGAAAGACGCAAGTCTTCGCAATGGAGCCGAGGCGCGCGCGCGGCGGTTGCTCGACCGCGTCGGCCTGGGCGCACGGTTGACACATCGGCCCGGTCAGCTCTCCGGCGGCGAACGTCAGCGGGTGGCCGACGTTCGCGCGCTGATCAACCAGCCCAAACTCCTCCTCGCGGACGAACCAACCGGCGCATTGGATCGTGCTTCGGCGGAGAAGCTCAGCGACCTGCTGGTGGAGCTGAATCGTGAGGAAGGTGTGACGTTGATCGTGGTGACTCATGCGCCTCATCTTGCGCGACGGATGAAACGAGTTTTTGAACTGCGCGACGGAAAGCTTGAATGACTACGTGGACGCTCATTCTTCGCAGCCTTCGCTTCCATGTGCGCTCGCACCTTGGCGCATTGCTCGGCGCGGCGGTGGGCAGCGCCGTGCTGGTGGGCGCGCTTGTGGTGGGTGATTCGGTACGCGGCAGTTTGCGTGAACGGGCGCTTGAACGGCTGGCGGGGGCGGATGTCTCCATCAACTCAGGAGATCGGTTTTTCGATAGTTCGCTGTTGGAGCGAACGTGGCAGTCTGTAAATCCAGCTTCAAACGCAGGGCAGAGCGGCCAGATCAGCCCCGAACTCATATGGGGAGGCCTCGATGGCAAGTTCGGCTGGGTGGGACTGATGTTGCCTGCAACAGCCGCGCGCCAGGATGGTGAAGCACGGGCGAATCGTATCAATCTGATCGGTGTCAGTACGAATTTCTTCCCCTCCCGGATTGCGATTGAACCTGGATCAGTCTGGTTGAACGCCTCATTGGCCAGCCAATTGCACGCGAAAGTCGGTGACGCGCTCGTGCTGCGCACTCACAAACCCTCCGCCCTTTCGCGCGATGCGGTCATTACACCACGCGATGATCAGAGCGTGGCACTTCGGTTGAAGGTCGCGGGCATAGCGCCTGATGCGCCAGGCAATTTCAGTATGGTGGGAGGCCAGATGCTCCCGTTGAACGCGTTCATGGGATTGGAGCAACTGGGCACAGCCGCTGGAATCGTGGGCCGAGCCAATCTCTTGACTGTGGGAGGCGCCTACACAACGAGGCCAGGCTCCTTTTTTGACAGAGTGATCCTTTGGCTGACATCGCCTCGACTGACCGGGTTACCTCGTTCTCGATTTCGCGACGCTGTCTTTCGCTCCAGCCTGGCGATTGCAGTTCCAGCCAGCAGCGCCCAGCAACTCACGAACTTGGAGCAGCATCTCAAGTTCACCTGGTCCATGAGGGATGCCGAACTCACGACACGCACTCTACGTCTCGATGCGTCTGAAAAGTCGGGCGAACCCATGCATCTGCTGGTTGAACTCAATACCAGTCGCATTTTCCTCGAGGCGCCCGTCGTCGCCGCTGCCCTTGGCAAGGAAAAGAATGGAACGGGAGACCAGACTGGCTCGCCCGGCAAGCTCACACCCTTAACAACAGCCGTGTCCACAGTTTCCAGCGAACCGCTTGTACCACTCGGACCAAGAGCAAATGTTTCGACCAATGGCATCGGCGTTCTCACCTACCTCGTGAACCTCATCCGCGCTGGCGAGCGGGCGGCACCTTACTCAATGGTCACGGCCACTGGTGCGCCGTGGGTTCCAGCGGACATGACGGATGACGAGATTCTGGTCAACGAATGGCTGGCCGAGGATTTGAAAGTGCGCGTGGGAGATCGCGTCGAGTTGAGTTATTATCTCGCGGATTCGGGCAGCCAGTTGATTGAACGGA
Source organism: Verrucomicrobiales bacterium (assembly GCA_005777315.1). Classification (GTDB taxonomy): domain Bacteria; phylum Verrucomicrobiota; class Verrucomicrobiia; order Limisphaerales; family F1-12-MAGs170; genus F1-120-MAGs170. Next base: position 19,276 of record SXMN01000101.1, on the reverse strand, counting down.
CAAATTCATTTCGCGTCCGAGGAGTGGTGCCGTTGAAAGGATTGCATGCGGACAGAACCTTGATGCCGGAGTTTCCCGGCATCGCGAAGGCAGAAAGCACTCATGATTGGGACGCCGGTTTCAAGCTCACTCACAAGATTCGAGACCAGGACGAGACTTACTGGAAACAGCATCGCGGCACACCCAAGGCATTCATCACTCTCGCGGCGGGCCAGAAGATGTGGTCAAACCGCTTCGGTAATTTGACGGCGATCCGCTGGCTGGTGCCGACGAACACGTCTCCGGAAAGTTTGCGCGCATCCATCGAGTCGAACACCCGGGCAAATCTGGACCCAGAGGATGTCGGTTTGAAGCTGGAGCCGGTGCGGGAACGGGCGCTGGCGGCGGCGAATCAAGGGCAGGACTTCGGGCAATTGTTTCTCGGGTTCAGCTTCTTCCTGATCGGAGCGGCGCTGATCCTCATGGCGATGCTCTTCCAGTTCGGCGTCGAACAACGCGCATCGGAAATTGGGACGCTCCTGGCACTCGGGTTCCAACCCAGCCAAGTGCGGCGGCTGTTGCTCGCCGAGGGCGTGGTCCTTTCGGCGCTGGGCGCGGTGCTGGGGGTGGCGGGCGGAATCGCTTACGCGAAGGGTATGTTGTGGGGCCTCTCGACGATCTGGCGGAACGCGGTGGGCGCTTCGCCGTTGCGCTACCATGCGGAGCCGATGACCCTCGTGATCGGCGCGGTGGCGGGCACGGCCGTGGCGGCGCTGGTCATCTGGTACGGGCTGCGGAAGCAGGTGCGCCAGCCTGCGCGAGTACTGCTGGCGGGTGGTGAGGTTCAGGGGGAGATGATTGAGTCATCACGAAGCCCAGCTTCAGAAGAGAGTCTGCGCGGATCATCCTTCGCAGCGATTGGGAGGGCGGGACGAGCTGGCTTGTTAAGCATCGCTGTGGCGTTGGGTTTGATCTCCTTCGCATTCGCCACCTCTCAAACCTCCAATGCCGGTTTGTTCTTCGGCGCGGGGGCGCTGCTGTTGATGGGGGGGCTGGCGTTCGCATCGAGATTCTTACGCCGGTTGCTCAGGCACGCGAGTGTGGTGCCGTCGCTGGGCGACCTTGCGCTGCGCAATGCCGCGCGACGACGGAAGCGAAGCCTGGCGGTCATCGCACTGTTGGCCTGTGGAAGTTTTCTGATCACATCGATCGGGGCATTCCGGCTCGATTCGGACAAGGATGCGTTGAAACGTTCCTCCGGGACGGGCGGATTTCGCTACATCGGCGAATCGAGCCTGCCTGTGGTGGTGAACTTGAACACTAAATCGGGCCGGGAGGAGTTCGGGCTGGATGAGAAAGATCTGACCGGGGTCAACTTTGTTCAGATGCGCGTGCGAGATGGAGATGACGCAAGCTGTTTGAATTTGAATCGGGCGCAGAGGCCGCGTCTCCTTGGAGTGGAGCCCGCGGAACTCCAACGATTGACTGCATTCAGCTTCGCCGGCTTTGCCAAGGGTTTTGAGCGGTCACAGTCCTGGGGTTTGCTGGCCGAGTCACATCTGGACGGCGCCATTCCGGCGATTGGCGACGCGGCTTCCATCCAATGGGCACTGGGCAAGAAACTCGGCGACACGCTCGATTACACCGACAAGCGGGGGCGGGAGTTCAAAGTGCGAATCGTAGGAGCGGTGGCAAATTCCATTCTCCAGGGCAACCTGATCATCTCCGAAGACGCATTCAAGGAACGCTTCCCCAGTGAAAGCGGGTATCGAATGTTCCTCATCGATGCTCCGTCGAACGACACGTTTGCGCCTGGGCTGACGCGAGCCATGCAAGATGTGGGCTTCGAACTGACGCCCGCAACGGCACGGCTCGCCGCGTTGAACGCGGTGCAGAACACATATCTGAACACGTTTCAAGTGCTGGGTGGCCTGGGTCTGCTGCTTGGCAGCGCGGGTTTGGGTGTTGTGGTCTTGCGAAATGTTTTGGAGCGCCGGAGCGAACTGGCGGTGTTGCTGGCGGTGGGTTTCCGCCGCCGAGCGGTCCAGCGGATGGTGGTGACCGAACATGGGGCGCTGCTGTTGATCGGCCTCGGAGTCGGCGTGGCAGCGGCGCTGGTGGCGGTGTTACCGGCATTGATTTCACCGCGCGGCGAATTTCCGCTGGTGTCGCTGGCGCTCACGCTGGGCGGGGTACTGGCGAGCGGAGCGGTTTGGACGTGGATCGCGGCAGCGCTGGCCATGCGCGGGAAGTTGATCGAGGCGTTGAGGAGCGAATAAGGAAGAAGCACACGAGTCAATTGACCAACGGTGGGATGGAAGAATCAGAAGCAAGAGAAGGAAGCAAATGAGGCGAACGATGAACATACGAGGTAATTGCAAAAGTCGGAGCGCCGCAATCTTTGCGGCGAGAGAACAGGCCAATATCCATCGCGCCGCAAGGATTGCGGCGCTCCGCTGCGAGGGGTTTTGCAATTGCCTCATACGATTGAGAACACTCGGAATGACAGCGGCATTGAGCGTGATGCTTGTTGCAGGATTGCAGGCGCAGCACAACAAGCCGCTTTACGAAAACAATTTTGAAAAGGCCACGCCCGGCCCCATGCCGGCGGAGTTCCTCGTGCTTGATGGTGGCTTTGAAATAAAAGCGGAAGAGGACAACAAGTTCATCGAGTTACCAGGCGCGCCGTTGGAGACATTCGGTGTGTTGTTCGGTCCGGCTGAAAAGGAGAATGTTCGTGTAAGCGCCCGAATTTTTGGAACCGGCAAGGGGCGGCGGTTTCCGACTTTCGGCATCGGTGCCGGCGGACAAGGCGGATACCGCCTCCAGGTCGCCCCGGCAAAAAAAGCGGTCGAACTTTACCGTGGAGAATCATTGAAGGCCACGATCCCGTTCGAGTGGCAACCCTCCAAATGGACGCAGCTCAAGTTGCAGGTCCGGAAGGTTAAGGACGGAGCGTGGACGGCGGAAGGAAAGGTCTGGATGGCTGGCGAAAAGGAACCCGAGAAATGGACCATCAACTTCGATGACACGCAGGAAGCATCGAATGGCAAGTCAGCCATCTGGGGAAGCCCGTTCGCCGGCACGCCGATCCGCTTCGATGATTTGCAGGTGTCGAAAATCTCGCAGCAATAGATCTGGTTGCTGTCACCGAGAATTCTTCAGCCAGCCTGCTTCAATGCCGGTAGCACAACACGACTCGCATACTCCAGATCTTCTGGAAAATCGATTTCCGTCCATGGCAGGCCGGTGACGTCCTCGGCTCCAAAGCGGCCTGCTTTGACGAGGGCTTGGAGGATTGCGTCATAAGAATCGCTGCGCCCCGGACCAACGCTCCGGGCTTTGGTTTCAGAGATGACGAGCGGAAGGTCGGCGGCGGACACTTTGAAGAAGCCGATGGATTCACCGACGTTGTCAGCCGTTCCGCTCCATTTCTTGACAAAGTCGAAGGGTTTCCCATCGCGCATCGGAACGAGTACCGGATCGTCATCCGTGGTGGCAAAACCACGATCTACGAGGAGCGCTGTGCGATGAGGTGAATGTACCAACCGTTCCAACATTCGCGCATCGTAGAGCACGTCGCCGTCCATGAGCAGAATGTCTTTCTCGACCTGCTCCAACACCGGCAGCGAGGCGTGCATGCTCAACGCGCTCCCTTCGGTGAAATCGGCATTGAACAATTCGACGATCTCCACGCCATGGCGAGATTGAAGATCTCGAAAGACCGGTTGAAATCGCTCCCTCATGTAGCCTGTGACGACGTACAGCTTTGGCACGCGACACTGGGCGAGAATCTCCACATGGCGTTCCATGAGGCTTTTGCCGCCGATTTCAATTAGGATCTTGGGGCGTTCTTCGCCCAGTTTTCCCAAGCGGTGAGCCCGTCCGGCAGCATAGAGAATGGCATTCATGAATTGTTCGATAACTGTGATCTATCAACCGGCTATTGTTTTTCAGCAGGCACGGCTCCGGTTCGGAGCGTTCGCAGGCTGTCGTGACTGCCATAGAGCAAAAGCCAGCCGACGAGCGTGAAAACGATTTCACGGCCCCGGCGAAGGAGCGCATAACTCACGCTCAAGGTGTCCGGCAAACCCGCGAGCCGTCCCAACATGACGATGCCCGATTCCTGAATACCCAAAGACCCCGGCACCCACATGCCAAGCATTTTCGCCACGCCGGTGAACGCTTCGACTGCCAGGGCCTGCGACCAGAGGATGGGTAGCCCGAGCAGATGTGAGACAAGATAAATTTCGGTCGTGTCCAGCAGCCACCCGCAAAAGTAGAAGCCTGTTGACGCGCAGAATCGAGAACGATGATTCCGGTAGAAGTTGGTGATGGTGTCGTCCACCTCGAGGATCTTTGCCCGGCGGGTTTCGAGCCAGGAAACCTTCAAATGGAGCGCATTGACAAGAGTCAGGACCGAGGCAAACAACCCGCGTCGTTGGATCCAGAAAAGTCCCGCCAGCACTGCCACACCGCCAACCAGCACCATCATCATGCCGGCGCGAAGTCCGGGCTTCTCACCGGCGAGTTTGAGGAAGGCCCCGGCAGCCAGAAGAATGAAAAGCATCTGCGCCACGGTTTGTGCGGTCTTTGAAACCACGGCGCTCGTGGCGCCCAACGAGGCGGCAATTCCGTATTTCCGCAGGAGATAGACTTTCACCGATTCACCTCCGACATAAGCGGATGGCAGGGCGTTGCTCACCGCTTCACCAGACCAACGGATACGGAACAGCGTCAGAAACGAAACTTTCAGTCCGGCTGGAAGGCAGAATCTCCAACCCAGACAATCCACGACATAAACGATGAGATATGGCACGAGGATCAACGGTGCGAGCCAGCCGAGGCGCAACAACACTTCGCCGACTGAGCGTAAATCGGCGCTCGACAGGTACCAGCCGAACAGGGCGAGCCCAGCCAGCAAAAGTACGGCCTTCCAGAATAGTTTCATTGCGCCCGATGCTCCCTTGTCCGTGAGCCGGATTGCATCATGAGCGCCGTCATCCAAAACAGATGGCTTCCGATGGCGGACATCCAGAGAAACCATTCCAGCCGGTTGAGGAAGGCGAGTGCGAGAACCAACACGGAGAAGTCGCGGTTGGTGGCGGCGTCGATCAGTTTTTGAAGGATACGGTTGCGGTCATTCGCCGGCTGGCGCATGCCGCGAACTACGACGACGAACGACAACACTGCACCGAGCACCGCGCTGATCCCCAGCCAGAGTGTCCAGGGCGACTCGCCCGTCCGTGCCAATCCGATGGCTATGGCCGCAAACACGGCCACATGCACGACCTGGTCACCCGCCAGGTCCAGCCATTTTCCAAAAGGAGATTCCTTGAACAACACACGGGCGATGTCGCCGTCCACGCAATCCACGATGGCGGAAAACTGGAAAAGAATCGCCGCGAAGAGAACGGCTTGCTGGGTGCCAAGTGCAAAGAACCATGCGGCGGCCAGGCCGATGCCAATTGACGCCAGCGATACGGCGTTGGGGCTGACCGGCGTGTGAACCAGCAGTTTTGACAAATAGCGGCCGCACGGGCGATTGAAAACTTTGTCCACGAGTCCATCGGATGAACTGGTAAGCGATGCCCAAAGCGCGGCCTCCGCCTTGCGAGCCGAAGTGTCATCCTTGACGTTGAAGGCCACACCAACGGCTGTGCGCTTCGGCAGACGATCCAGCGCGGTTTCACAGGGCAAATCCCCCGGCGGAAGTATGCCAATCGGGAGCGGCGTGCCGTCGCCGGATGCGAGGCGTCCACCTTCCTGAAGCAATGCTCGAATATCAGCGGTTTGAACGAGGACGTCGCCGTAAGCGATCAGCGTTGTGCATTGGATGTGCGGGGGTTCGGGGACGATTCGCGGCACGATTCCGAGCGCGGCTGCGCGCTTCAATTCCGGCCTGGCTCCGCTGGCAACAATCACGATTGAATCGATGCCCGCCCGATGTATGGCCACCACCAGCCGGTCGAGCAATGTCAGTGCGGCGATTTTCAGACCGCTGGTCGGCGCGTCACAGAAAATCACTGCGGGGATGCGAGGCGGTTGCTTTGAAAGATCAGTGTTCAGATTGGTTGAATGGATTACGGGTAACAATTGACCTTGATGGAAACAAGCACAGAAGCCCTTGAGAGATCATGCTCGGTGCATCCACAAGCCGTTGTCGGTGGAACGCGACTGTGCTGAAAGCCAGTCGCAGCAGTACCGATGGCTCGCCCTCACGCCAAACCTGCTGCGGCTGGTGCTTCGCACACAACCGCGCTCTAAGCTGCCAGCCAAGTTCACCAACAACTTGTGGATGCACCTGTTCCTTGCTGCCGGTGCCTCCCGAAGCCGTCGGTAACGAGAAGACCTCAAGACCGGGCGCGGCCGAGCGTGGTGCCGGCGCGCGGAATTTTATCCGTAGGGAGGTGCAAGTCCTCCGTAGCCCGGATGAGACACGGCGCGCGCTCTGTTTCCACGGTCCGGCGGAATGAATTCCGCGCTCCACTACCGCCAATTCGTGAATGCAAGGCTTCCTTGCTAAATCCAATTTTCCAAGCGGCTCCAGAATTCGCTGTCACGCGGTAACGCGCCCTGGATGGCTGTAGATGTTCATGTTGGCGTCCCGGAGAAATCCGACGAGCGTCTGGTTGCTTTCGGCTGCAAATTCAACCGCCAGGCTTGATGGAGCCGAAACTGCCGCCACCAGGGGGATTCTCGCGGAGAGCGCCTTCTGGATGATCTCGAATGAAGCACGTCCGCTGACGAGCAACACATGTTTGTCGAACGGCAGAAGGTTGTTCAAAAGCCCGTGGCCGATGACCTTATCGACCGCGTTGTGGCGGCCCACGTCTTCACGGGCGACGATGAGATTTCCCTCCTGGTCGAAAATCCCCGCCGCATGAAGTCCGCCGGTCTGGTCAAAGGTTCTTTGTGCCGCCCGCAGTCGCCAGGGCAGGTCTCGAATCACAGCAGCGGCGAAGGATGGGCCCGCTGCCACCGGAGGAAAACTCTGATGCACCGCCTCAATGGTCGCCTTGCCGCAAAGCCCGCAACTGGACGAAGCGAAGACATGGCGAGTCATCCTCTCGATTGCCGACTGCACATCCCGAGACAGGAAGACATTGACCGTGTTTCCGTGAAGAAGCGCCTCCCCAGTCTGGCAATGAGCGATTTCGATGAGATCGGCGCGGGTCTGCACGACTGCCTCGGACAAGAGAAACCCCGCCGCCAGTTCCTGGTCGTGACCAGGTGTTCGCATGGTGACTGCCACGGCCCGACCGCGAACTCGAATCTCGAGCGGTTCTTCGCATGCGACGGTATCTTCGGCAGATGAGAGCTGGCGACCGTCTCGAAATGGCGTCAGTTCCACACGGCTGGTCATTCCGTCCGGATTGGGTGCTAATGGAGTTGGAACAGATTCTTTCAATGAATGGAGCGTTGCTAGCTTGGGAATTGCGCCGGCGTCGAGGAAAATGAGGAGGGAGATGTCCAGTCCGGGGCACTTCAATCTGCTAACGTCGAGGTCGCTGAGTTGTGCCGGGAAGCGTTTGAACCTTCCTTGAATCTGAAGTTTTCAGCACAGAGATGGAGAGGACGCAGAGAAAGAATGGGTTCGTTCCGGCCTGAGCCTCTGTGTCCTCCAAAACTCTGCACTTCAGCACGAGCGAGCCCCACCGCCGAAGTCCGCTGAAAACATGCCTGCGTTGCCATGCCGGTGAATGATCCGGGCGGCTCAACGCGCCAATGTTTCCTCGATCGATTCCTGCAAGACACTCACCATACGCCTCAACTGTGTTGCTGTTGTGCAATACGGCGGCATCAGCACAACGACGTTTCCGATCGGCCGCGTCAGGACACCGCGCCGCGCCATTGCCTCGCAGACACGGATGCCCGCGCGATCACTCAAGTCAAACGGCTCCTTCGTCCGCCAATCCCGGACCAATTCGATACCGGCAATGAGGCCTACACGGCGAATGTCTCCGACTTGCGAAAGCGACCACAAATTCTGCAACGCTTCCTGAAGCGAATCCTCGAGTCTTCGCCGGGCCTGGCGGGATTCCGCGCTTTGAAGGATTTTCAAACTTGCCAGGCTGGCAGCTGCTCCGAGCTGGTTTGCGGTGTAACTATGCCCATGGAAGAATGTCTTGAACTCCTCGTACTCGCCCAAGAAAGCATCAAAGACTTCCTTTGTGGTTAGAGTGGCGGCCATCGGCAGATACCCGCCCGTCATACCCTTGGCGAGGCACAGAAAGTCCGGTTGCACAGCTTCCTGCTGGCAGGCAAAGAGCGTATCGGCATGGGAACGGCGTGCTTGGGGTTGAGCCACACCAGTCCTGCCGAAACCGGTCATCACTTCGTCCGCGATCAGCAGGGCGCCATTTGAACGGGCGATCCCGGCGACACGGCGCAGCCAGCCAGCCGGTTGAGGGATCATTCCCGCCGCGCCTTGGATGAGCGGTTCCACAACGAATGCCGCGTACGGAGCTCCACGCCGTTTCTGGTTTGCGAACTTCTCTTCGACTTTGGATACACACTCCCACTGGCACCGACGATACTCGCGAGCGTCGGTGCGTTCCGGCCGGGCCTTGTTGAACGGACAACGATAGCAATACGGTGCCATCACTATGTCCGACTTGAAGAGCAAGCCAGAGTAGGCTTTGTGAAACAGGTCAATATGTCCGAGGCTGACCGCGCCCACTGTATCGCCATGGTAAGCGCCTTCGAGCGACAGAAATTTCGAGGCGCGCGCGCGACCTGTTCGGCGGGCGAACTCATAGGCGAGCTTTAGCGCCACTTCCAGGGCAGTGGATCCGTCATCGGAATAGAATACCTTGTCGAGCCGTGGTTGTGTTCGTCGTCCCGTGGTTCGGTTGGCTGCGGCCACGAGTTGCCCGGCGAGCAGAGACGCAGGTTCATTTGCCAGACCAAGCGCTGAAGAGTGGGCGACCTTCCCAAGCTGGCTGACGATTGCGGCGTTGAGTTTGGGATGTCCGTGTCCATGAAGGTTCGTCCAGATCGAGGAATTGGCGTCGAGATACTCCCTACCCTTGTCATCACGGAGCAACGAGCCCTGGCCGGACACGATTACGACCGGCTGGCGTTTGAGCCAGTCACGCATCTGCGTGAACGGATGCCAGACGTGGAGATGATCCAGTTGGGCGGGAGGTTTCCTCATTTCATGGTGCCGAGATTGAAATGCTCTTACCGGGCTTTGAAGCAGCATCGCCACTGGCCAATCCTAATTGTGCCAAAGCAGTGCTCAGTTGTTCGATCTGCTCCGGCGTATGCGCTGCGGTGAGCGTGATTCGCAAACGGGCGGCACCGCGCGCGACTGACGGATGGCGAATCGCAGGAATGAAGATCCCCTGCTCGCGAAGAGTGGTGGCGGCTTCCACGGTCCGGCGCTCATCTCCGATGATCAACGGAAGAATCGCGCTCAGAGCGGGTTGAACACCTGGAGTCAGTTGATTGACCCGCCGCCACAGCGTCTCGGTGCGTTCGCGCCCGGCATCGGATTGGACGAAGCGCACGCCGGCGGCGGCTGACGCGGCTGCGGCTGGAACGGGTGCGGTGGAAAAGATGAAGCTTCGCGAGCGGTTGATCAGGTAATCAATCAAAGCGCGCGAGCCGGCAATGTAGCCGCCCGCCGCGCCGAATGCTTTGCCGAGCGTTCCCATTTGAATTTCGACCCGGTCCTCCACGCCCAGTTTCTCAGCGAGGCCACGCCGATAGTCTCCAAGAATTCCCGTTGCGTGCGCCTCGTCCACCATCAGCCATGCGCCGTGACGATCCTTCAGTTCGACAAGCTCTCGCAACGGCGCTTGATCACCATCCATCGAGAAGACGCTTTCCGTGACGATCAACACTCTCGGACCTTGAGATTTGGACTTTGGAACGTGGAGCCTGCCGTCAGCCCATTTGAGAATCTGTTCCAGGTCATTGAGATCATTGTGGGCGAAGACCCGAAGTTTCGCGCCTGAAAGCCGCGCCGCATCCACGATGCTTGCATGAACCAATCTGTCGAGAATGACAATGTCCTGCCTGTCCACCAGGGCGCAAATGACGCCAAGCGCCGTCAGATAGCCGGAGGAGAACGTCAGGGCTGCCTCCGTCTTTTTGAACGCGGCAAGAGTTTCTTCGAGTTCAAAGTGAGGAGCCAGCGAACCGCTGATCAACCGGGAGGCGCCTGAACCCGCCCCGAAGCGTTCAATGGCGTGAACCGCCGCGTTCATCAATGCAGGTTCGTTTGCAAGTCCAAGGTAATCGTTCGAAGAAAAGTTCAGGCAGTGGCGGCCATCGATTTCAATCGTTGTTCCCTGGGGAGTCGCGACACGGCGCAAGGCGCGGGATAACGCCTCGCCCTCGATCTCCTCGAGACGCCTCATCAATTCAGATTCAAACAAGCGGTTTCTCATCAGTCTCAATTCGGACAAGGGCAGGGTATCAGACCTCGCGGATCAAAACAGAGTAAGTTGTCGCGATGTTGACTCCGTCAAACCGCTGACTCCAAGACCGAGCAGGCGCAGCGGTCGATGCACGAGCCGGTCGCGCGCAAGGAGAAAGCAGCCAAGACGGTAAATGTCTCTGGCTTCAGTGACCGGTTCTTCCATGCTGATCTGTCGCGTGAGTGTCGTGAAATCACTGTAACGGACCTTGACCTGAACGGTGTGGGCGCCCAGCAGTCGGCGTTTGAGCCGTTCAGCGATATCGACGGACTGCTCCCGAAGGCACGCCCGGAGTTGCGGTCGATCCGTGGTATCCTTGAGGAAGGTTTCCTCGGCGCTGACGCTTTTGATTTCGTCGCCGAGTTCAAGCGGACGATCGTCGTCACCAAAAGCAAAACGCCGGAGCCGTTCTGCAAATGAGCCAACCAGCGGACGCAGATCGCCCGGGTAATCCTGCAAATCTCCCACCGTGCGTATGCCCGCAGCGATGAGCGATTTTTCAGTGACTTCTCCAATGCCATGAATGACCCGCGCCGGGAGGGGGCGGAGGAACAACACCTTGTCCCGTTCTGGAATGAGAGTCAGGCCGTCTGGTTTCTGAAAATCGCTGGCGAGTTTGGCCAGAAGTTTGTTGCCGGCGATGCCAATGGTGGCGTTGAGGCCGCGCTCGGCACGAATGCGGCGCTTAAGTTCACGGGCCATTGGAAGGCTTTGCCGCAGGGCGTCATCGGGGTCATCAGCGGCGGGAAGGACGCCTGAAAGGTCGAGATATGCTTCATCAATCGACACCTGCTCGACGGTCGCACGGAAGGTCGCGATGATCTTCATGATCTCACGGGACTCCGCCCGGTAAGCTTCCATGCGTGGAGCAACGAAGACGCCTTTCGGGCAGAGCCTGCCCGCGGTGACGCTTGGCAGGGCCGAACGAACTCCGAATTTCCTGGCTTCGTAACTCGCGGCCGCAACAACACCCCGCTGAGTCGGCGGGCTGCCGACAATCACCGGTCTGCCGCGCAATGCCGGGTTGTCACGCTGCTCGATCGACGCGTAAAAAGCGTCCATGTCCAGATGGAAGATGACGCGGAACATCAGTTTTACACGACGGACGGCAGGAATCAGTCCTGCGGCAGTATTGGAGAGACCGTGGCATTGATCTCAATCGGAGCCATTCCATGGCGGTTCACTTCACCTCGACCGGATCGAGCAGCATATCGAAACGTCCACTCTTGATGACCGTGCCGCCCAGTTTGAGTTCTCGAAGGTCAATCGCCAGGCTGCTCTTGAAGAATGGATCCTCGTTCTGACGAAGATCACCGCGAAAGTAGATTTGTGTGCTGATGGGATGGTATCCCGGATACTGGACACGGACGCGGATGTGACTCGCGCGCCACTTGCCTTGCGATGCCTGATAGGCGCCTGGTTTCACCGTTTCGAATTCAAAGTAGCCCGATTCATCGGAGAGCATTCGGGCGCGGTAAAGGAACACGTCGCGCGGCGGCGGTTTGGCCGGATTATCATTATCAAACCGCCCGCTCGCATCCGCCTGCCAGACTTCAACCACCGCGTTGCGCAGTGGCGCACGGGTGTTCAGGCCCCACACGTGGCCACCGATCAGCAGCGGCACTCCTGCAGATCCCGGCGGACTGACTTTGGCCCGAAACGGCGCGCTTCGCCGGAAGAACCGTTCGTCCGCGCTTTCCTCGGTCGCCTTCCAGTCGCTTGGGGCCTCCAACGCCGCGATGCCTTTTAGGGCGTCGGCGTATTGCTCGATGGTGGGCGCAACAGAATCGGGCTTCGAGCTCTCGGCGGCGCAAACATTGTTGATGCCGCTCAACATGGCGACGCTCGTTGAACTCTGAATGAGGAATGTTCTTCGTGATCTGCTTTTCATGGGCGGAAGAAGTGAAAGTGCTGGAGGAAAAGGACGCAAGATCGTCATCGATTTTTGACGAACATTTTTCCAGGAAGCTGGCGCGCGAGCCGTTTCATTTCCAGGCCGAGCAACGTAACCGAAACCACCGAAGCTGAAAGACCGCATTGACGGATCAACTCATCGATTCCCCGCTCCGATTCGTCGAGCAGGTCATAGACCTTCTGTTCGTTGTCGGAAAGTGTGAGCGCGGGAAGAACGCCGGTTTCATTCGGAGCCGCGGCACGGTTGGATGCCGGGAACAGGTACTCAAACTCGCTCAGGATGTCTTCCGCGCCCTCGCAAAGTTTTGCGCCCTTCTTGATGAGTTCGTGGCAGCCCTTGCTCCGCGGTGAATCAATGCGGCCCGGCACCGCGAACACTTGTCGTCCGCAATCCACAGCCATTCCAGCCGTGATGAGCGCGCCGCTGGTGAGATTTGCCTCGACGACGACGGTCCCCAGTGTCATGCCCGCGACGATGCGGTTGCGAATGGGGAAAGTCTGCTTGTCCGCCTTGCGGTTGAACGGGAACTGGGTCACCACCGCTCCGCTCGATGCGACGCGCTCGAAAAGCTCGGCGTTCTCCGCCGGAAAGATGATGTTGATCCCCGTTCCAACGACCGCCACGGTGCGGCCCTTCGCTTGCAAGGCGCCTTGATGCGCCGCAGTGTCGATCCCTCGAGCCCCTCCGCTGACAACCGTGACACCGATGTAAGCCAGTTGATATGCGAGCTTGCGGGCGGTCTCGGTCCCGTAAGGAGTGGTCATGCGGGAGCCCACCATTGCCACCGAGTTTTTATCCTTCTGTGTCAGGTCGCCCATGACATAGAGCACGATGGGAGGATCGTAGATTTCCCGGAGCAGCGCCGGATAATTCTCGTCCGACTGCACCAGGACTTTGCACCCGTACTCCCGGACACGCTGCAATTCCCCGGACAAATCGACCGTGGTTTCCCAATTGGCGATGGATTCCGCGGTCTCCACGCCGATGCCCTGAACTCGCGTCAATTCGCGCTTCGGCGCGGAGAGAATCGCGGGCGCATCACCAAAATGTGCGAGCAATTGCCGGACGCGAACGGGTCCGACATGCTCGATCATGTTCAGCGCGATGAAAGCTTCCCGTGGATCCATGTCTGAGCCGTAACGTCTTTCGGACCGTGCGGCAAACACAAACCTGTGATCCTGAGAACAACAGTTGATTTCAACAGGAGGCAACGAAGGAAACCAAGCCGTGACCCTGCAATAGGAGCGAGGAATTCATCCGCCGGAATGGATGAACGGTCCTCGGGCCGAGAAGTTCGAGGTGGGTGGCTCTGTCGCTGGATTCTTCGCTGCTTTCAGTGGAATCGGACAAGGGTTACAGGCCGGGTTCGGGCATCCCGGAGGGATGCCAGAAGGTAGCCGGGGGTTGAGGAGCGCGCGGCGCGACGATACCCCCGGTATTCGGCGGGGAAAAGTCTGCACCCCGGCAGGGGTGCCAGAAGGCCATGAGAGGGCTTGTTCTGGCACCCCTGCCGGGGTGCGGGGCCTGGGAGCGAGCCAACCGGGGGTATCGCTGCGCTCAACCCCCGGCTACCTTCTGGCATCCTTTCAGGATGTGGGAACTGGTTCCACGACCACCCGCCATTTCACCGAAAATAGCGAAGAATCATACTCCTCCTGCATTTGCATTGAACTGCACATGCATGGATGGGTTGAGGAAATCTCCGCTTTTCAACACAAGGTGCGTGCCCTACTTTCGCCAGCCGATTGTCCGGGGATGCCTTGGGTGGGAGCATTGGATTGCGGTCTTTCATCCAACGGACACGGTCCAGCGAGCGATATGCCCAGTGTTTTTATCAAAACGTATGGTTGTCAGATGAACGAGCGCGACTCGGAGGCGGTTGCCGCCCAGCTCGTGGCGAAGGGCTACACACTGGCGGCATCCGAGGCGGCAGCAGATGTCGTACTGCTCAACACATGCAGCGTCCGCGACGCGGCTGAACAGAAGGCGATCGGCAAGATGCAAAACCTTGCGGCCGACCTTCGACGCAATCGTCCCAACCTCGTTCTTGGCTTCATGGGTTGCATGGCTCAAAGCCGAGGGCGGGAACTGATCGACAAACTTCCCGATGTCGATCTCGTGATCGGAACGCAGAAGTTCCACCGGACGGTGGAGTACCTCGACGACCTGTTCGCTGGACGGCGTGAAAAGGTGTGCGATATCGAGAGCGAGACGGGCAGCGAAGCCACCATCAAAGAGCATATCCTTGCGGGGAACGCGTCAAAAAAATCCGTCACAGCGTTTGTGAGCATCATGCAAGGCTGCAACCAGCATTGCACCTTTTGCATTGTTCCATTTACGCGCGGGGAGGAACGCAGTCGCACGATTGAAGATGTCGTTGCGGAGTGTCGCGAGCTGGTTGCCGGCGGCGTGCGGGAGATCACACTTCTCGGACAGATCGTCACCAGTTACGGCAAGCGGGAGATCGGAATGAAGGATGGCAAATCCGCCTTCGTTCAACTGCTCGAAGCCGTGAGCGAGGTTGAGGGGTTGGAACGCCTCCGATTCACGTCGCCGCATCCGAAAGGTTACGGCGATGATCTGGTCGAGGCTTACGCGCGGCTGCCCAAGCTTTGCGAGAGCGCTCACATTCCAGCGCAGAGCGGCAGCGACGAGATGCTCAAACTGATGCATCGCGGCTACACCCGGGAGCGCTTTACCGGAATTGTTGGTAAATTGCGCCAGGCGCGGCCGAACATTGGAGTCACGACGGACATCATCGTCGGTTTTCCTGGAGAGACCGAGAAACACTTTCAAGAGACAATGTCGTTGCTGGACGAGGTGCGCTTCGACAACGCGTACGTTTTTAAATACTCAAAGCGCAAGGATACCCCTGCTGCCACGATGCCAGACCAAGTCCCGTCTGAGATCATCGAGGACCGGCATGCCCGGCTGCTGGCTCGCGTCAATGAGATCAGTGTGGCGAAATACCAGAGTTACACGGGACAGCGCGTTCAAATCCTGGTCGAGGGCCCCAGCCGCCGGAACGCGGCGCGGCTCGAAGGCCGCACTCGATGCAACAAGATCGTTGTCTTCGAGGGCTCTTCCCGGCATCGTGCCCAGCTCATGGATTTGAAAATAACGAGGTCAAGCCTTTGCACCCTCTACGGCGACCCGGCGATTGTGAACCTGGAATGATGATTCCGTCACGGCGCATCGAATTTTTGTAACGAGTTACTCATTACTCCTAGATGAAACTTTCAACTCTCACAATCGGCCTCGGATTGATCTATTCATTGCCGCACGTCTTCGCATTGCTCAAGCCGGCTGCGGTTACCGAAGCCGCGCGAAAATTTCCACGGTGTGAAAAGACCGGTTATTTCCTGACGATTCTGGGCACGCTTTGGTTTCTGGCGAATGTGCAGAGCGAAACCATCTCCGACTTCACCAGCTACAAGAACATCATGCTGCTTGGCTTCGGAGCGATCGGGCTGTTGACCTGCATTTTTGTGAAGGACTTTTTGGCAGTTCGCGGGCTGGCGATTGTGATGCTCGTCGCGGCCAAGCTGATTCTCGACACGGCGCGATGGCATGAATCGCAATGGCGGCTGGTGCTGTCATTCCTGGCTTACGGCTGGATCATCGCCGGCATCTGGCTGACCATTTCACCGTGGCGGATGCGCGACTGGCTCAACTGGGCAACGGCGAGCCACACACGCCTCCGCGTGATCAGCACAGCCCGACTGATCGTTGGATTGTTGCTTCTGGGATTGGGGCTCCTCGTTTTTTGATGCTGGCGCCACCAGGTTTTCTCGACGTCTCGGAAGGCTGACCTGCCATGAACCTGAAGAAAGCAGTTGATTTGAACAGAAGGTAACGAAGGAAACTAAGTGAGTAGGATCTGGCAGGATTTTCTCGGTCTCCCGGACTTGACTGACCGGGTGAGCGTGGGTCTCCGGGGAATGTCCGTCGAAGTTGCTGTCCCTTCGTGCTCTTTGTTTCCTTCTGTGAATCCGAACAGCCGTTTTTAGGATGAATCGCACCTGCGGGAAAATTCTGATGATTCGAGGCGGTGCCATCGGGGATTTCATCTTGACCCTGCCGGTGCTGGCCGCGCTCCGGGAACGGTTTCCTGATTCGTCGCTCGAGGTTCTCGGCTATCCACATGTGGTCCAGCTCGCAGAAGCGGGAAGACTGGTCGATACGGTCCGCCCCATCGAGGCTCGCGCACTCGCGGGTTTTTTCGGCAGGAAAACGGCCCTCGACGCCGGATTCGCGCAGTATTTTTCAGACTTTGCGGTGATCATCTCGTATCTCTACGACCCTGACGGAATCTTTCAGGAGAATGTCGCCCGCTGTTCCAAGGCTCAATTCATCCCCGGTCCACACCGGCCCGACGATGCCGGTTCGCTTCATGCCACGGAGACATTCCTGAAGCCGCTCGAAAGGCTGGCGGTGTTTGACGCGAACCCGGAACCCCGGCTGACCGTGAAGTTGCCTCACATTCGCCCTGCGGAATTGGCACAACAGACGAGGATGGCATTGCATCCTGGAAGCGGCAGCGAGCGGAAGAACTGGCCTGAAGAAAAATGGCTGGAACTGCTCCTTCGGCTTACAGCGGAAACCGATTGGGATTTTCTCCTTTGTGGAGGCGAGGCGGAAGGCGAGCGTCTGCACCGGCTATCTGCAAATATTCCACCGCACCGGCTGAGGCTTGAACAGTCCCGTCCGCTTGCCGAGCTGGCCGATGAACTGGCCCGCTGCAGCTTTTTCACCGGGCACGACTCAGGGATTTCACACCTTGCAGCCGCGCTAGGGTTGCCCGGGCTTGTTCTGTGGGGTGAAACCAATCCAGTTGTCTGGCGGCCCAGGAGCGGACGCTTCTCGATTCTGCACCCGGCGGAGGGATTGTCGGCGCTGTCGGTGGAGGAAGTGGTTGAACGGTTGAAAGGAGCGGTGCCCAAATGAAGCCCGCCATGTCCGTGAATATGATTGCGGCGAATTTGCATTGTTCCGTGCTGGTGAGAATGAATTGCGCGAGCTTGCGGTCGATGAGATCCTGCACGCTGTTGACCAATTCCGGCAAGCCCCAGAAGCAGGACGGATTTCTGCCGAGCCAGCGCCTGCCGCAGCGGCTTCTCCACGCTTCGAGAGAGAAAACTCATGCGCTCCATTTTTGGCGAATTTGGAGCACTGTCATTTGTCAGCGAACGGGTAGTTGTGCTGGGAGAGATTCCATGGACCGAAACCAGCCGCGAACATTCCGCCTGAACCTGGGAACGCCAGCGTCTCGCCGGCGTTTTGTTGAGTTTTGTTCGCGGCGCTCATTTCCAGTTCAACTCGCCGACAGGACGCTGGCTCTCCCAGGTTGATGAGTTCATGGCGTCTTCTCGGTGCCGGCGCTCATTTGTCGAGGCCCACCTTTTTCAGCAGCGCCTGGAAGCACGGCTCGGTGCGCAGGGGGTCGAAAATCGGATAGACTTTGAGACCGTAACAATAAGCATCCTGCTCCTCATAACATTTCTCCAGCCAATCTAGGGCCTGGTCCTTTTCGCCGAGTCCAAGATGGAGCAGCATCCGCGGCGCAGGTGAGAGATAGCGCTGTTTCGCCTGGTCGTCCAAGTCGCGCAGCATCTCCTCGGCCTTCGCGCGATCTCCAGCACGGGCGTAGGCGTAGGCCAGAGCGCCATCGTAATTTGGTTGGGGATCCAGCGCCTTGGCCTTTTGAAACGCGGCGATGGCGCCAGCCGAGTCCCCTTTGTAAACCGAGCACCAGCCCAACTCAAAATGAGCCATCGCAAAATTGGGATCCAACTCCAACGTCTTGCGCAATTGCACTATCGCTTCATCGTATCGGCGCGCCGTAGAGAGCACCCAGCCGTGATACGAATTCAACATCAGGGAAAGCGGATCTAATTCGATAGCCTTCTGCTTATTCCTTATGGCCTCCTCGAACCGCCCGAACGTCGCTTGGACCCACGCCAATTGGTCGTAGGCCAGGGCCAGCCTGGGGTTCAGTTCCAGGGCGCGTTTCATCTCCTGTTCGCCGCCCTTCCAATCGAAGGCACTGGCGAGAGCGATGCCCAGAGAGAGGTGCGCATCGGCGAGATTCGGATCGAGAGCCAGGGCCTTTTGCGCCAGTTCCTTCTCCTTGGCCCACGCTTCCTTGCCCGACAAGAGGCTTATGCCCAGCCAGGCGTAACAGTCCGCCATTCCGCAATAAGCGAGCGCGTATGACGGGTCCAGTTGCAGGGCCTGGGTGAAATACTGCATGGCGTTGGTCAAACTCGCCTCGGTGTTTTTGCCGAAGTGGTGGCGGCCCAGCAGATAGAGGCGGTGGGCTTCCGGGTTCGCGGTCGGTTTTTGGGCGAGGCTGCGGGTTTCCTCAATGCCCAACTGGATTTTCAAGGCCTGGGCCACCTGCTGGGCCACTTCGGTGCGGATGGCAAAGATGTCGGACGACTCCCGGTCGTAGTTCGTGCTCCACAGGGAGAAGCCGCTGGCGGCCGTCACGAGGTCGGCGCTGATGCGCAGCCGGCTGCCGTCGCGGCTGACGCTGCCGTGGAGCAGGTGCTCGACCTTGAGCTGTTCGCCGACGCGTTGCGGCGTCTCGGTCTTGCCTTTGAAGTAGAACGAGGACATCCGGCCCTGCACGCGCAGCCCCTTGACCTTCTGGAGCGAGGTGATGAGTTCCTCGGTCATGCCGTCGCTGAAGGAGTCGTCGGTCTTGTCCGCGCTGGTGTTGGCGAACGGCAGCACGGCCAGCGTCTTGGGCGGCTCGTTGGTGCTGGTGCTCGTGGTGGCCGGGCCGACGGTGCCCCGGCCGTAGCGCATCGCCTGCTCCAGCGCGAAGTAGGGATTGTCCATCTGGAGCGGCGGGAACTTCATCCCATCCACGATCTCCCAATACCACGCGAGTTTGCCGAACATCTCCAGTTTGTCAGCGGAGCGCAGACTGAGCATGCTCCAGTCG
>SXMN01000100.1 GCA_005777315.1 Verrucomicrobiales bacterium | reverse complement strand
CTGAGCCTCTCCCGCACACTGCCCCGCAACCGGTGCCCCTGGCGCCCATCCGCTCGCCCGCCTGAATACCGTCCCGTTCGCAGGGATTTCAACTCGCCATTGCTTTTTCAGTCCGCCCCATCTCATCTGAGGTCAGATGTTGGTGACATTGCTGCCGATCAAGAGGTTGGTCAGGCCGACGTTGCCTTCGAATGACCGGTCTCCGATGCTGGTAACACTGTTGGGGATGACGATACTCGTGAGACCAAAGCCAGCAAACACGCGGGCACCGACGCCTGTGACTGGCAAGCCGCTGATTTCAGCGGGAATGCTCACAGCACCACCGGGTCCGGTGTATGCTGTGATGGTGATGGCACCGTTGGACGTCGTGTAAGTGTAACCTTGCGCGTGGGCTACGGCAGGCATCACCATGAGTAAGAGCACTGTCAAGAGTCGGAAGCCAAATGATTTTCTGATATGCCCTACCATAGCTCCCGGACAGGTGGCTTTCGGCTGAAGTGAATTTGTTTTTAGCGCAAATTGGTTCAGTGGGGATAGCGTTTCGGGTGGGAACATCGGCGGACTTTCCGCCGATCTATTTCCGCTGTCCAGAACTCGTTTCAGCGTCGTTTGCGCAACAGTGCATTAGCTTTAAGGCGGGAATCAACAGTCTGAGGGTCGGGTTCGGGCGATTGAACGTTTGAATCGAACAGTTGATGGCCGCAATCAAGCATCTGATGGTGAAATCCGACCACTTGAAGCACCTTAAATCGGTTTTCCACCACCTGAATCCGGCTTGGAAACACCTGAATCAGGTTTTCCAGCACCTGAATCCTTTCGTCCGACACCTTAAATCGGTTTTCAACCACCTGAATTCCTGGTCAGACCACCTGAATCCGGTTCGCAAGCACCTTAAACCTGCTCCGAAACAGCTTAATTGGGTTGCCGGACATCTGAAACTGCTCGTCCATGACCTGAATGTGAAAATTTGACACAAATTTCCGCCTGTGCGGGTGGATCATCCCGGACGGATACTTCGGTTCGCTGCTTCCTGCTCCCTGCCCATTAACCGGCCTTTGGGAGGGGAGAGGAGGCGCTCTGGTTCATGGGGATGGTGTCCGAAGGCTTGTTTTGTCGGATCGTTTTCTAGCTTCGCGCCGTGAACTCAACGGTCAATGCCCGTGGGCTGCGGCGCGAGCAGACGGATGAGGAGAAGGAGTTGTGGCGCGCGTTGCGGGCGGGCCGTTTTGCCGGTTTCAAATTTCGCCGCCAGCATCCGCTCGGAGATTATTTTTTGGATTTCTTCTGCCCAGCCGCGCAACTCTCCGTCGAACTCGATGGGTTTCAACATGGGCTGCCGGAGCAGCGCCAGCGCGACCTGGTGCGTGAGAAGTTTCTTTCCGGACAGGGCATTGAGGAGCTGCGTTTTTGGAACCGGGAGTGGTGGCGGAATCGCGACGGGGTGCTGCTCACGATTTGGGAGGCACTTCATCGGCGCACGGGTTGCGTGCAGGTTTTGCGGAAGGAGAAGAACCACCGCTTTGTGCCGCCGATGCCGGAACAGTTCATTCGGAAAACGAAGCTGGAGCAGTAAGCGCCTCCTCTTTCCAACCCCACTGCCATTGAATTAAGGAAAGATGGGAGATTCTCCCTCTCTCCGTCGGACGGGGAGAGGGTTGGGGAGAGGGGTTTTTATTGAGGTTCGAGCAGCCCTCCTCTCCCCGGCCCTCCATTTCATGGAGGAGAGGGGGATAGCCTGCGTGCTGGGGCTGAGGCTATTCTTGGTGCCATTGCGCCTTGGTGGTTCATCTCATTCAATGTTCCCGTCACCTTCCATCATGCTCTCGCGCCGTTTCGTTTTTAGGCTGTCCTGTTCCGTTGTAGGACAGCCTCCCACATCATTTGTCGGAGAAACACTTTCAAATTACTGCAATTTCGCTGGTTTTGCGCGGTTTTCCGCCTCGGAGCCGATTGGCATTTCCTATGCAAAAGGGACATTCAGCGCCGCCTGGTTCCTGCGGAACTGTGGCAATGAAAAGCGCCCGTCAATCTGTCAGCGGGCAGTATGGATTGCTGAATATATCAAGTCCCCGGCGGGTGTTGTCGTATGAGGCATCCAAGGCTGGCAGGGGTGCCCGGAACGCCAGCGATCGAGGAATACCTATAATGATAACGGACGCAGTACAGTTCAGCGTCATCCGCCTGCGCTACTTGAAGGTCGCGGTGGATGCCCTCCCCACCTTCAAGCCCGATGGCAAGACACCCGAGGATGTGGGCAACATGCTCGAGAACGCCATTGAAGCGCTCAGTGCAGGCTTCAGTCTTGAAGCGCAATTGAACATGGCACGAGGCAACTTCGAGTCCCAACACCAATCCTCGCACGCGGCATGCGTAGATGTCTATGCCTGTATGAAGAGTTGCTACCGTGGTGACGCTGGCGCTCTCGCCGCGATCATTCGCGTCGCCACGGAAGATCGCACTCCAAACGAAACCTTCGCGCGCATGCAGGATCTCGCCGCTGTTTGGGGCAACCTGCCCAACGCTCCCGGCACGGACGCTCCACTCGCCGTGCGTGGAATCAACCCGGAAGTCTTCAGCGAAATGATCGCAGGCTTTGATGTCGGCTGGCAGGCTTACACGAATCTCAACGCGCAGGTGCGGACGTTTGAAGGCGCATTGCGCGCACAGAACGATGTATGGGAAGATTTCGTCACCGCTGCCCTCGCACAAGGCCGCGCGAATTTCCCGCAAGGCACGGAAGGCCGCAGTTACATCGATGCCATTCCAACGCAACCCGCCTCGCAGCCGCCCGGTCAGGCGGAAATCACCGTAGCCACCAGCCCCGCGCCGACGGCGGTGCATCTGGAATTCACCGCGCCTCACGCGACGAGTTTCCAGGTCTGGCACAAAGGCCCGAACGACGAGGACTTCAGCCAGGTGGCCGACGTGCTCCTGCCCGGAGTGTACGATGCCGTTGGCTTGTCCGGCGGCGAACACGAATACAAGATCATCGGCGAGAATTCACGCGGTGACGGTGAAGCCAGCCCCGTGACAGACGTGGCCGTGGGTCTCGCGCTCGCCGCATAAAGCAATTCATAGCCAGCCAAACCCGCCACACACCAAGGGAACGCATCGAAAGGTGCGTTCCCCTTTTGTTGTATTCACGAAATTCCGCCGATCCTCGGCTTGCCCTGTGCAGTCGCGGCTGCTACCAACTGAGCCCTCTGAATCGCCCAATGAAAAACTTTCTCGTATGTCTGTTGATCGCCGCCTGCTGGGGCGGGTTCGCCGAAGGTGTGGCTGCTGCGACGCTCAACTCCGCCCTGGCTGATCTCCGCGCTGTCGGCCCGGAAGGGAGCGGTAATGCCATTGCCTCTGCTGCCTGGAAGGAAGTGGCCGGATCGGACGCGAAAGCGTTGCCGAAGATTCTTTCCGCGATGGATGGCTCGAATGAACTTACCTTGAACTGGCTCCGGGCTGCGGTCGATGCCATCGCCGGGCGCACGCTTCAAAGTGGCGGCAAACTGCCAGTCGCCGCTCTTGAAAGGTTTATCCGCGACACCAAGCACAACCCTCGTGCCCGCCGTCTGGCTTATGAACTCGTGACACGCGCCAGCCCAGAATCCGGAGCGAAGCTTCTGGCAAAGATGCTCGATGATCCCAGCACGGAACTGCGGCGGGATGCCGTGCAGCGTGTGATGGATGAGGCAGCACGATCGAGCAAGGCAGGCCGCAACGCGGACGCGATCGGGAGCTACGAATCGGCGCTGCGTTCAGCGCGAGATGTCGATCAGATCGACGGCATCGCCAAGGAATTGAAAACCTTGGGGAAGCCGGTGGAGTTGCCCAAGGTGTTCGGCTGGCTCACGCAATGGAAGGTCATCGGGCCGTTTGACAGCACCGGTGGCGCGGGTTTCGAGAAGGTGTATCCGCCGGAGGAGCGGATTGATTTCAACGCGGAGTATGACGGCAAGTCGGGCAAGGTACGCTGGCAGGAGTTCGCCGCGCAGGGAGATTACGGGGTGCTGGATTTGAACAAGCCCTGCGGCGCGATCAAGGAAGTGGCGGGCTACGCCTTCACGGAGTTCAGCTCGGACAAGGCGCGTCCGGTCGAGCTGCGACTTGGATGCAAGAACGCCTGGAAAATCTGGCTTAACGGAAAACTGCTTTTTGCCCGCGACGAATATCATCGCGGCGTCGAGATCGACCAGTATCGCCTGGCCGGTGAACTCAAACCGGGCCGCAACACGATTTTGTTGAAGATCTGCCAGAACCATCAGACGGAGGACTGGACCAAGGAATGGGAATTCCAGCTCCGCATCACGGACGCGCTGGGCACTCCCATCGCTTCCGCGAAGAACTGACCACCAGAGACTGAACATCAGAGTCATTACATGAAGACAATTACCATCGGCCTCCTTCTCGCCGCATCGCTTGAGTTTGCCGCCGCCGACTGGCCGCAGTTTCGCGGACCGCACGGCAATGGAGTTTCTGACGAACGCAATGTGCCCGCAAAGCTCGACGCCAACAGCATTGCCTGGGCGATTGATTTGCCGGGACGCGGTTTGAGCAGCCCCATTGTCGTGGGAGAACGCGTGTTCATCACCTGTTCGAGCGGGCCGAAACAAGATCGGTTGCACATCCTTTGTCTCAATGCGAAGGACGGTTCGAAGCGTTGGGAAAGGCAGTTCTGGGCCACCGGCCGGACGATGTGCCACGAGAAAACTTCCGTGGCCGCGCCCACACCGGCCAGTGACGGCGAGCGTGTGTTTGCACTCTTTTCCTCGAATGACCTCATCTGCCTCGATCTGGATGGCAATCTTCTCTGGCTGCGCGGCCTGATGCGTGACTATCCGAACGCGAGCAACAGCCTCGGCATGTCTTCATCCCTCGTAACAGCAGACGGCGCTGTCGTGGCGATGATCGAGAATGATAGTGAATCGATCACCGCCGGCCTCGATGCCAGGACCGGCGTCAACCTCTGGAAGTTGAACCGCCCAAAGATGGCGAACTGGACATCTCCCCTACCCATCACCACTCCCGGCGGACGAACTCTTATCGGACTGCAATCGGGGAAAGGTTTGGTTGCCGTGGAACCTCGATCCGGCAAGAGCGCCTGGGAATACAAGGACGGAGCTTCAACCATTCCTTCGTCCACACTGAGTGATGGAGTGCTGTTTGTCCCGTCGCACGGAATCACCGCTCTACAAATCCAGGCGGACGGCTCAACACCGAAACAACTCTGGCGTTCCGGTCAACTTCGGCCCGCGACGTCCAGTCCGGTAGTGTTGAACAAGATGGTCTTCACCTTGAACGACGCCGGCGTGCTCACATCTGGCGATGTCGCGAGTGGAAGCCGGAAATGGCAATTGCGGCTCAAGGGCCCGTACAGCGCCACACCTGTCGGTGCCGGTGTGAATCTCTATTGCGTGAATGAAGCCGGCCTGGTGCAGGTGGTGGACACCACGCAACCAGAAGGAGCAGTCGTCGGAGAGATCAACCTTGGCCAGATGATTCTAAGCACGCCCTCGATTGCCCGTGGCGCACTCTTTATCCGAAGTGATGGGAAACTTTGGAAGCTCGGAAAGTCGTAAATTTCTCCCATCGTCACGAAAGAAACGAAGGGGGAAGTTTAACACTCACGTGCCCGTCGAACTCTGACGCCCGCCGACTCGCTGCCTATTTGAGCCGGTCGAACGTCTTCTGGAGGATCTGCCAGTCTTTCATGCCCCCGGTCTTCGCCATGGCGGCACTGTTGACCTCAGCTTCGTTGGCATTCTTTGTCGCTCTCTGTGATTTATAGAAAATGCCGAAGTGGCCGGGGAAGGGTTCGCCCGAGAGTTTGTATGCGGCGATCTCATCAGTAACGTCGTGATCCGCCGGGACGGTTGTAAAAGTTCCGCCCTTGCGCGGATTCGAAGCATCGAAAGCGCCTTCGTAAAACTCGATGCACTCGCTCAGGCACTCGATGAAACTGAAGCCGTCATGGTCCATCGCGGCTTCCATCATTTGAAGGACGTGATTAGGGTTCGTGTGCGTCGTGCGCGCGACGAAGGTGGCCCCCGCCGCGATCGCCTGTTTCATCGGGTTGATCGGCTGATCGACAGCGCCCCATGTGTCGGTCTTGCTTTTGAAGCCGAGCGGTGAGGTCGGCGAGGTCTGTTTCTTGGTGAGTCCGTAAACCCAGTTGTCCATGACCACGTAGGTCATCTTGATGTTCTTCCTCGCGGTGTGGCTGAAATGGTTGCCCCCAATCGAGAAGGCATCGCCGTCGCCACCGAAAACAAACACATGAAGATCAGGCCGGCTCAGGGAAACGCCGCTCGCAAATGGAAGCGCACGTCCATGAATGAAATGCGCGCCATGAGCCTGGACGAAATAAGGAAACCGGCTGGAGCAACCAATGCCGGCAACCGTCGTGATCTTTTCGTGATGCAGCTTGCGCTTCTCCATCAGCTTGAAATAGAGCGCGAGGACGGAGAAATCACCGCAGCCCGGGCACCAGGTGGGATGATCGGCAGCGAGTTCCTTCTTCGTCAGCCCTTTGCGGTCCAAGTCCGGCAATGGGGGAATGGTGATGTGCGTGAGATTGGGGCCCGTGCGGGGCAGCGTTTGAAAGGGGATTGCGAGTTCGCTCATGGTTTCTCTGGTTGGAGTTTAATTTGAAATTGGTTTGTCGTGCATGACATAGGCCGTGCGCGTGCGCGCCGGGTCGCCGTGAAGCGCGGCATTGGTGAGCAATGCCTTGAAGCGGGCGGTCGCATCGTCCAGCGAAACAAACACCTGATCGTGGCCGACGAACGGCACCGTGTTGGCGAAATTTTCTGAAACGCCCGTGCCATTTTTCGGGTGATAATCCAGCTCGAACTCGCGCCCGTTTAAGCTGACAGCGAGGATGCAGACACCAGACGGCAAAGGGTCATACTCGAACTGCGCCGACGGGTGATTGTTGATGATGTCGGAGACGAGGGCTTGGAGTTGGCGCGGCGTGCTCATCGTTTTCCATCCTTATTCAGAACAGGGATCCTGCTCATCCTGTGGAATACGTTGATCCGCCCGTCGGCACCGCAGTAGATGCGATGTCGGCGCGTCATGACCCTCATGGCACCGTTGGCCAAACGCTCGACTCTGTCCGCTTGTGGCGCATACATCCGCCCGGTGAAGTCTTCGGGCGGCGGCGTCCGCCGAGGCACCGGGCAGAACTCGTCCTCTACCTCCTCGATCAGCAGGCAGATCAGTCGAAACGCCTCGTCCGCGTTCGAGGCCGGTGGCGCGGCGGCCAGTCGGCGGAAGAACACGTCGAGACGTTGTTGGATGTCCATTCAGCATCACGCTTAGTTCCCGCTCTGCTGGCCCTGTGCCATCGTGCGGGCGCGATCAAGAATTTCCTTCACTTTCCACGTCAGGCCATCGCTCTTGTTGATGCCCCGGATGCGGGGATCGCAGTAACGGGCGCGAAGAACACCGGCAAGCTGGCCGTAACCGTAGAATCCTTCGTCGTTCAGCTCCACCACGAAAATATGACGGAAGCCCTTGAAGATTTCATCCAGGCCGTTTGGCAGCGGATTCACATATTTGATGTGGAGTCCCGAGATTGCTTCGCCCACGCTGCGGGCGCGATCCACAGCTTCGCGAATGGGGCCCTGGCTGGATCCCCAACCCACCAGGAGAATCTGCCCTTCATTCGGGCCATAAGTCTTGGGAGTGGGAAGTTCCGCGGCCAGCTTGCGCAGCTTGTTCCGGCGCTTGGCTGTCATTGCCGTATGCAACCTGGACGAACCTGTCGGGTGCCCCAGTTCATCGTGCTCAAGGCCGGTGACGATCGGATATTTCCCGCTGGCAACACGTGTTCCGGGAGCGATATGCCGCGTGATACCGTGATTGGCGGTAAGATCATACGGCTTGTGATCGGCGACCGGCGCGAGGTCGGGTGAAATATCCTGGCAGAGCTTCTCCAGATTAGGCTCTTCGAACGCCTCGATGCGCGTCGCGATGGCTTGATCGGTGAGGATGATCACCGGCGTGCTGTACTTGCGGGCGACGTTCACGGCTTCGATTGCAGTGAGGAAACAATCTTCAACGCTCGAGGGAGCAATGACCACCCGGGGCGAATCACCATGTCCACCAAAGCACGCG
The DNA here is from genome assembly GCA_005777315.1 of Verrucomicrobiales bacterium. Classification (GTDB taxonomy): domain Bacteria; phylum Verrucomicrobiota; class Verrucomicrobiia; order Limisphaerales; family F1-12-MAGs170; genus F1-120-MAGs170. The sequence goes on along the minus strand of SXMN01000100.1, from coordinate 4,158 downwards.
ATGTTCAGGTCCGACTGTTCAATGTTCGTCGGCATGCCTGTTGAAGGTCCGCCGCGTTGCACATCGACAATCACCAGAGGCATTTCCGCCATCACCGCCCATCCCAGCGCTTCTGTCTTCAGAGAAATTCCGGGGCCGCTGGAGCCTGTTACGGCCACCCGGCCCGCATAACTTCCCCCAAGGGCCATGGAGATCGACGCGATCTCGTCCTCGCATTGGATGAACATCCCGCCGTACTTGGGCAGTTCACGCCGGAGCAGTTCCATGATGTCCGACCATGGAGTGATGGGATAACCCGCACCGAAGCGCACGCCAGCCGCGATCAAACCGTAACCCAGCGCCTCGTTACCGTTCATCACGACCTGATGCCGGTCCTTTTTCTCGCTGGCGTAAAATTGGTACGTCTTCAGCAGGTTATCCAGCGAGTGATTGTAGGCCGAGTTGAAGCAGGCCAGCGCGTTTTGGACGATGGTCGGATCTTTGCCCGTGAACCGTTCGGTGACCAGCTTGGTCAACTTTTCCACGTTGAGATCAAAAATTTTAGCCAGCAGTCCGAGGGCGTAAATGTTCTTGCCCTTGTCCCGCCCCGTTCCGCCAATCGCCTCAACCGTGAGGCTGGAAATTGGGACACCGACATGGCGGTAGTTATCCTGCCATTCGGGCTTGGGCGTCACATGGTCGGCGTCGTAAAGCACGATTCCACCCAGCTTCAGCGAGGCAATATGATCCTCGTAAGAATGCTGATAGAAGCACAGGAGCATGTCCGCCTCGTCGCCCGCGCTTAAAACCTCTCCGGAGCCGATTCGAACCTGGAAAATTGAGGCCCCCCCGGAAATCGTCGAAGGAATGGTCATGAACGTCATGACATCCTGCTCGCTTCGACCCGCCAATCGGGCAAGGAAACCGCCAATTGCCTGAATGCCGTCCTGGGAGTTGCCGGCGATGCGGATGATCGCCTCATGAATCTTGGAAATCTTTGGCTGCCCGCCGCTTACCGGAGCCTCTGTCGTCGCATTGCTCATTTCAAAATCTGGTTCAATTGTTGTCCGTCACCCGGAAAATGTCCTCTGCCCTGAATCAAGGGCGGTGAGCCTACCAGCCATCGGCGACCTGTCAAACGCTTCAAGGCCCACCACTTGACGCAGCTCAACGTCCCAACAAACCACGATTCCAGCCACCCTTCAATCACTTGATCAGCCCGGAAGAATCGACGTGGAATGTTGTCCGATAATTCGTTCCAACCCAGCCGCCACGCCAAAACCGTGAGGCTCCTCGGCGATGTAACCTTCCTGCCGCCGCACCGCCTCCTTGACAAGTGGTACGGCATTTCCCGGCGCGATCAGCCAACGCGCATGTCTTTTCACCAGCATTGGAAGATCGTTCAGGTGGTCGCCAGCCGCAACGATGTCCGCCGAATCCACGCCCAGTCGGCGGGCGATTTCGGCCAGCGCAGAACCTTTGTTGTAATCTGCATGGCTGAAGCGCGCATAAACGTCATTCCGCACGATCGTGAGGTTCGGGACTCCATGACAATACCCCTCCAGGTAGGCGTGAATGACATCCGCATCCCCGTTATTGCGAGCGATGAGGCAGAATGGCGAGTAAGGATCTTCGTAAATCGTCGCGTCAAAACGTCCCTGCACCCACTCGGCGAGCATCGGCACGTCCGGTCGCAGCCGGGCGAAGAGCTCACGGTGCGCCGTCATGCAGCCCGTGTTCCATTCCTCGATGCCTATGTACTGCGAATGTTCCCGCGAATATATCTCCCGTTCGACTGTAACCACATAATCGGGCCAGATTGGAATCTGAGCCCGCCCCAGTGTCTCCATCAAACTGGACAGATCGCGCCCCGTATTGATCACCCACGTGACCCCTTGGCTCTGAAGGTCGCCAATCAGTCTCTGCAATCGCACAGCCACTGGTGGCTTCTCATGCTCGGCATGAACAGTCCCATCAAAGTCCGTCGATAAAATCCGAAAAGGCAAAGCCATGATAATAGATTCCGCTCGGGCGGGCTGAACATCGCACCTTCAGTCCCAGTGTCGAGCAGGCAGAGCGGATACCAGATCTGCCACAACCTTCAACCTCTGTTTGTTGAAGATGTCTGATCACTCCGTGACGGCGGCACTCCATTCTCGTCTTTCGTCCTGGGAAATGAGTAGATCCCGCCATGTCGGACATCACACGCATCCTCGCACGCGCCGAGAAGGGTGATCCCATGGCCGCGAGTGAACTGCTCCCGCTGGTCTATGATGAATTGCGCCGGATCGCCGCGCACAAGATGTCGAACGAGGCTTCAGGCCAGACGCTCCAACCCACCGCGCTTGTCCACGAAGCCTGGCTACGCCTGTCCGGCGACGCTTCACCGCAATACCAAAACCGCGCCCACTTCTTTGCCGCCGCCGCCGAGGCCATGCGGCGCGTCCTCATTGACAATGCCCGACGCAAGCAATCCCAGAAGCGCGGCGCTGGGCGCGAGCGCGTCGATCTGGATCAGGTGGATGTGGCCGCCCGGACAGACGACGCCACGCTGTTGCTCATCGATGAGGCCATTGAGAGGCTGGCGCTCGAAGACCCGCACTCGGCCGGCCTGGTGAAGCTTCGTTTCTTCGCCGGTCTGACAAACGAGCAGGCTGCGCAGGCGCTCGGCATTTCGGTACGCACAGCAAAGCGCTACTGGACCTTCGCCCGCGCCTGGCTTTACCAGGAGCTTCGAGGCGAGTTGGGCGGTTGACGCGCGAGCGGCCAATAAATCTTCATCACCGTGGCCCTTTTCCGTCGCCGATTCCGCATGTATCAATGAAGCTCAATCACGAACCAGCTTCGCATTTATGAATACGAAACACGATTCCTTGCGAACCATCTTCAACGACGCGGCGGAGCTGACCAATCCGGCGGAACGCTCCTCCTATCTTCAGCGCGCATGTGGCGGCAACCATGATCTCCGGCGCAAGATCGAGGATCTGCTATCCGCGCACGACGAAGCGGGCAGTTTCCTGGGCGATGGAGGTCCAACCACCGTTCTCGTCCCCATCACCGAACGCGCCGGCGACCGCATAGGCCGCTACAAGCTCCTCCAGCAGATCGGCGAGGGTGGTTGCGGCGTCGTTTACATGGCCGAACAGGAGGAACCTGTGCGCCGACGCGTCGCGGTGAAAGTCATCAAGCTCGGTATGGACACCAAGAACGTCATTGCCCGTTTCGAAGCAGAGCGGCAGGCGCTGGCGATGATGGACCATCCTAACATCGCCAAAGTGCTGGATGCGGGCGCGACCGATACAGGCCGCCCGTTCTTCGTCATGGAACTCGTGCGCGGCATAAAGATCACGGAGTATTGCGACCAGCACAGCCTGACCACGCGCGAGCGGCTCGATCTCTTCATCAAAGTTTGCCAGGCCATCCAGCATGCGCACCAGAAGGGTGTCATCCACCGCGACATCAAACCCTCCAATATCCTCGTCACCGTCAACGACAGCGTGGCCGTCCCGAAGGTAATCGACTTCGGGATCGCGAAGGCCACCGAAGGACGGCTGACGGACAAGACGCTTTTCACCCAGTTCGAGGCGCTCATTGGCACGCCCGCCTACATGAGTCCCGAACAGGCGGTGATGACGAGCCTGGACATCGACACACGCAGCGACATCTACAGCCTCGGAGTGCTGCTCTACGAAATACTCACCGGCAAAACGCCCTTCGACGGCAAGGAACTCATGGCGGCGGGCCTGGATGAAATGCGCCGCACCATCCGCGAGCAGGAACCCGCCCGCCCCTCGACGCGTCTGAGCACCATGCTCGGCGCCGAACTGACGACAACCGCGAAACACCGCCAAGCCGACGCGCCTAAATTGATAAACCTCCTCCGCGGCGACCTCGATTGGATCGTGATGAAGGCGCTGGAGAAAGATCGCACCCGCCGTTACGAAACAGCCAACGGCTTCGCCAGCGACATCCAGCGCCACTTGAACAGCGAACCCGTGTCGGCGCGTCCGCCAAGCACTGCGTATCGGTTTCAAAAAAGGCTTCTTCAGGCATGAAGCGGTAGTTTTTCATTGAGCGGGATAAAGATCCAATCCACCCAAATGGAAGAAGATGTCCGACTTGAAACGCTCTTTGTTCCGATAGCCAAAGGCTTTTTTGATCAGACCTTGGATTTTATTG
>SXMN01000099.1 GCA_005777315.1 Verrucomicrobiales bacterium | reverse complement strand
TCATGAGTTGTTCGCGTTCTGGCGGTGACAAACGGATGCGATACTTAATTGGCATCTACTCCAATTAGACACGCTTATCCAAAGTACAAGCTCAATTTGTTTGACCCATCAACTCACGACTGACGGAGTACTAGTTCCTTCAGAATGCCCATGCGGATTCCCGCAATCATGCGAACCGAGAGTCGATTAGTGCCTGTGCGTCTTTGGAGAGATTTGGACCTTCCTCGGTCGTGACCAACCGGCCGGGGAAATGCTTTTCATACCACTCTCGTTTGGTCTGCCACTTGCGGCGATACTCATCGCGCACCAGCATCCCCAAATGCTCCCAGAAGAAGCGTTCGCCCCGCCAGGTGATGGTAAAATCTGGCAGGTAAAAAGAACCGTCCGGAGCGTAGAGCGGCTTTTCGTATTCAAACGCCACGTCGCGGTCGAACAACAAATTGGCGATGATGACCTCCGACTTGGAACGAACCATCACATCCGCCAGCGTCCGGTGGATTTTGAGGTCTTCCATGAAGCCCTCGCGCCGGAGCAGTTCAAAGCCATCCGGAGCGGGAGTGAAATCGAACAGGGAACAATTGATGCCGACTAGGTGGGAGCTTTCCGGGCGGCGAATTTTGAGCAGCGGAGAGATGTCCTGCTCGATGAGCAGCGTGCAATGGTGGGACGCGCGCGTGAGCCCCGTGTAAAACAGTTCCGGCGACAACAAGGCGGTTTTCGAGCGCGGCACAACGAAGTAGATGCGCTCGAACTCACTGCCCTGGGACTTGTGGACCGAAATGGCATACGCCAGTTCCAGGTTGTCCTCCGGCTTTTCCTCCTTGATCCACTTTTCCCGGCCCTTGTCCTTGTAAGAGCCGAGTTTCTTGCCATAGCCAACAGCCATGTGCTCCTTGCGGGAAAAGGTGACCCAGAAATGTTTCAGCCGGAAACCTTCCCATTTCCAATTCTTGTCAAAGCCATGCGGTCGGACATAGCCGAGTTCGCCGTTGAAGACCTCGCACGGTTCGCTGGCCTTGGTCTTGAAGTTCCAGGCGCGCAGCGGATCGGACGCGCCCCGGTTGCGAATCTGAATGACCTTGTCGAAAAGCGTAATCCCGGAAATCGAGCCGACCCGCTTGAGCGATTCGCCACGCGCCTCCTTCTGCAACCGGAGGTTCACCGCTTCCGTGCCAAAATCCTCGTGGATGTAAGGGGAAATGACCTGATGATAATCCGGCCGGAAACCGCCTTCCTTTGATTTGGCAGCCTCCATCCAAAGTTTGTGGGGCGCGTCGGGATCGCGCTTCGTTCCGGTGTCTGCCTCCATGTCCAAGACCAGCCGGGCGACCAGTTTGTCCATCAGGTCGCCGGCATCCTTCCAAAAGATCACGCGCAAATCCTTGTCCACTGCGCCATCTGGCGGCAGATCCTGGAGACGCTGGAACATCTCCTCCGCGCGCAAGGACTCTTCCTCATCCTTTTTGGAACGATCCGCGTTGCGCACATACACGGCGGCCAAGTCGAGAATGCCCGTGCCGCAGCCGTCCAACTTGTTTTCCATCTGGCGGAGATTCACGCTCAACTCACCCACGCACTGCGCGTGATTGGATTTTAGCCAGTCAATAATGTCGGCGAACACCTTGCCGCGACCGATGGGCGGAAGCTGATTCGGGTCGCCGACGAGGATGACGCGCTGCACCGTGCTCCAATTGATGGCGCGGAACAAGGTGGCCGTCAGTTCCAGGTCGAGCATGGAGGCTTCGTCTATGACGTAGGTGGTGATCTTTTCCTCACGCTGGCCACCATTGGCACGCAGGGTCAGATTGGGATTCAACCAGCCGCGCTTCGCCAGAAATGAATGGATGGTGCTCGCATCCTTGCCGGTCTTTTCGCGGATACGGTCGGCGGCCTTGCCGGTGGGCGCGAGCAGGAGGAACGTGGCGTCAGCGCCATGTGCCTTCTCGATGTTTTGCAAGATGGCGCGGATGATGGTGGTCTTGCCTGTGCCCGCCGCGCCGCACACCACCGAAACCGGACGCCGGAAAATCTTACCGCAGACAGCACCCTGCGATTCGATCGCCTTTTCGTATCCCGGGCGGTTCTTCGCCGCCAGCGGGCTGGACGCTTCAAACAGCAAGTCCCGCCAATGCTTTTCCGTCACCGGCGACTTGAACGTGATGTCGGCGTAGCTCGCGAGCTTGCGCAGTCGGCCCTCAATTTCGCGTTCCGCCTCATACACGCGGCGCAGATAGGCATACTCACGCCCGCCTTCCTTCCGAAACACCATCGCCTTTTCCAGATGCTCACGATCCACCTCCAGATAGGTGTCCTTGAACTCGACCCGTTTCCATTCCGGAAGCAAAGCCAGGCGACGATTCACGTCCTGCAACAACTGGCCGCAACTGAGGAAGGTGTGCTTGGTTTCGTAGCGCAGCCGGTCGGAACACATCGCGCGCAGCCGCCGCCAATCGTCCGTGTCATAAAGAAACGCTCCGCCGAGTTCGGGTGAAGGGAAGACACCGTGATCAATGCGGCTGAACGGAATGATGTCATCGGGATCGTCGCCGATAAACTGTTCGGACAGGACGTAAGGGTTGTCGCAGATTTCGGCGAGCCCCACTTCGAGGCAATTCTCGGCGCGCTTGTCGGAAAGGATGCTCTCCATCTGTTCCTTGGGCAGGTCAAAGCGCGGCAGGACGGCGGACAACACCCGGCGCTCGTCCGCCGTGCGGAGCTTCCACTGGCGGCGCACTTTAGCGGCATCCGCTGCCGGCAAGGTCACGCCGGGGATGCTGGCGGATTTCTCGTCGAGCCACTCGAACACGGCTTTGCAAAACTCCTTCTCCTTGCCCGCGCCGACGGCAGAGCGAAAGGCGGTGACGCCGACGGACAAGCCGAGCAAATCCATGACGCGCGCCAGACCGGGGAACAGGCCGCGGCCTTTCCACAGCTCGGCCAGCAAACTGTTCAGCCACTCCAACCGGACATTCCAATTCTCTGATTTGTCCCCTTTATCGCGCAGGTAGGCGGCGATCTCGACGAACCGTTCCACCAGGGACAATGCATCGTCGTCGCTGAGATGACGCGAGCCGTATTTGAAGCACCGCGCGTTCTCCGGGATGAGAGCGATTTTCTCCAGGGTTTCCGGGTCGTTCAGGTAACGGTGGTAGGGAATGCGCAAGCCCTGGTCCGGGTAATGCGTTTCCACGTTGCGCGACCAGATGAAGCCGCCCGCGTATTGCTTCTTCGTCTCCTCGTCCGTGCCGTCGTAGTATTCGATCTGACCCAATGCCTTCACGCGCGACAGGCCCACGACGACGTAACGCTTGGAATCCTCCGTGCTCAACGGATTGCTGAAATTCGCGTAATGGAAGACGAGGCTTTCGTGCGGCGTGATTGCACCAAAGAACGCCTGGGCCAGTTCCAGCCGCTTCTCGTTATTGACGTAGCCGTCCACCTTGGTGGCCTCATCATACATCTCTTCATAAGGCCAGACGCAGACGGTCGCGGGCGGCAGATGCCAGGACGTGCGCGTGCCGCTCTTGAAAAAATCCGGCGGTTCATCCGCAGCCATCATGGGCTCAGTGCCGAAGGCATTGATGCTGTAAATGCACGGCGGAATCCGGTCGAGCTTGGAGCAGCACTCGCCCGCGACCCCTTTTGATTCTTCCCAAGCCAGGTCACGCCCGCCCTTGATCTTGTCGCCGGGGTAGGAATGCGGGCCGACGCAAAACGTATTGCTACCGGGCTTCTGGCAGATGCGACCGTTCCAGCCATCCATGTGCCAGGCGACCCGCGCTGAAAGATGTGTTGGCATAAGTGAGTCCGTTTGGTCGGGTTAAAATGGATTCCAATTTGCCGGCGGCGTTTTCCACTCGCCGACGGGTGGAGTATTTTTGTCCTGAGTGGGCCGATTCACCAGTTTTTCCGGGGTGATTTCAGCAAACGCGATGCTGGCCTGCGGCTGGCCATGCAAATGAAACACCTGCCGATGGAACGACTCGCCAAAAGGCATGTAGAAGCTGCTGCCTCCAAACTGGCCGTTGTTCACCACGATCACGCCCTGATACATGTGGTAGTGCAGACCTTCAGACATCCGGTCAAATGTGCCGACATCCTTGTTGAGCGCGCAGACGACATAAACGTCGTTGCGCGCCTTGAGATCGGACGCCAGGGCCAGGTCGGTCGCGTCGTAGCAAATGGAGGCGCTCAACTTCAAAGGCCGGTAGGCCGGGTTGCTATCCCACTGATATTCGATGATCCACTGCGCCGGACGGAAAGGGCTGGGCTTGGGGTTAAACGCCTCCTCGTCGGTGGTGAGATTGGCCTTCCCCTGTTCCACCAGCCGCACCTGGAAACCGGCGGTGGTGCTCCATTCGGGAATCATCCAGAGACAACTGTTGATCAATGGAGCACCCGGAGCGGCACTGGCCCGGTGATACACCTGCCCGAACAGCACCATGCACTTGTGCGTGCGAACGAAGGGCAGAATCAGCGAGTCAATGTCCAGCGGATGGACCGCCAATTCCGGGAACACCAACAGGTCAATCACCCGCCCGTCCGTTCGCAACTGCGTCTGGTGTGTCTCCCGCAATTGGAGCATCTGATTAACGGCCTCCATCACGGAAGCCAGGTGGCGCCTCTGCCGGGCGCGGAAGGCGGGGTCGCCCAGCAACTCGGGATCATTCAAGTGGCGAGCGTAATCCTCCATGTCCGGGATGACCGATTGCACGATGCCGACACGCAGCGGTCTTTGCCAGCCCTTGCGTGGTGGCATGGTCGACCACGAGGCGGCCTGTTCCAGAAAGCAAAGCCGTGCCGCCGGCCCGTGCAACCCCGTGAGTTGAACGACGCGCTTTTTTAACTTGTCGGCCCATTCGGCCAAAGTGCCCACCGGCGTCGAAACTCCCGATCCCGGCCAGCGCAGCAGGTCGAACAGAAAATCCTCGACCCACGAAGAAATGGGAATCCATGGCGGGCCGAAAGCGGAGCGCCCCTGAAAAGTGGCATAGCGCTGTTTCTCCCAATGCGACGCCGGCAGCCGGTAACGGGGAAAGAGCGCTCCGCGCCGCCGGGGTGCGCCGCTGTAGAAATCCACCGAGCCGCGCAATGCAAAACGGAGCAGCATGCCCAATTGCATACGCTGCCGGTCCTCGGGCGATTCGCACCACGACGGCACAGAGAAACAGATGACTGGCCCGGGGAATGGAACTGCTGATCGTGACGGAGGTTTTATCCAACTGCCCGAACAGTGAACCCGGAGAATCTGCAACGGTGCATTGCACCTGCCAGGGACTCAGCAACTCCGGCCATTCGGACACACGTTCGATCAGGCCGATGGCGAGACCGAGCAGGTTATCTTCCTGCCAGAAAGGATTGTATTCGCGAACAACCAACTCCGCCAACGATTGCGTCGTCGGTCCGGTGCTCGCGGGCTCAAGGCCCAATGACCGCGCCATTTGCTGCTGTGCGGGCGTCGAACCCTCCCGCATCCCTGCCCACAGGGCTCGTGCGGTTTCCGGAGAGATCTGACAAACCGTCCATTGGCGTCATAGAATGAGCGAGTAATTGAGGTCGCGGAGGGAGATTGCCGGGGTCAGGACGGTGCTGGAGAGGTCGCAAGGCTGAGGGTTCGCGGATGGTTCTTTGTGTCTGAAGATCGCGATTAAGCTTGCTTTGGGGATGGGTGCCAAAAATTATTTTAATGGCCACCATTCCAACCCCGCTGCCCGGCACTTCCTCCGAAGTGCGTCACCAATTCCTCCAACCTCTGCGCGCTGTCTTTGACTACGCCACCACCCGTCGCCAGTGTCCCTTCCGAACCGGACTGGGACTGGCTGACTAAGGGCGTGGATCGCGTGCTCTCCAACGCGCGCAGCGGGCGGGATTTCCTCCAGTCCTTTCAGATCTTCTGGTCGCGCGAAGTTCAAGTCGGGCCGTACTTCGAAACGCTGACCAGCGCTCGCCGCCTGGCCATGGTGGCTGAATGTTCCGCCCTCCTGCGCCGGCGGGTGGACGCGCTGCGATCCTCGCCACTCGCGCCGTTTGAAGCCCTCGCCGAGTTCGATGTGCATGCCGGCGACGGTCACTACTTGGAACACGCCACGCACGATCCAGTGATCGGCCAGACCCGCTGGGCAACGGGCCACTTCTTCGCGCTCAACCTGAAAAGTCAGAGCCTCTTTCCCCTCGTGCTGGCGGACCGTATGGGGCGCAAGAAGGAACGCGACATGCGCGCGCTCAAACGCCAGAGCGTGGCCCTGCTGCGCCAGGGCGCGGGCAAAGGCCGCAAGGTGCTCTGGGTGTGGGACAAGGCCGGCGTGGATTTCGCCTTCTGGCAGGAACGCAAAGCCAGCGGGATTTACTTCCTGTCCCTGCGCAAGGAAGGCATGTGTCTGGAAGTGGAGAAGGAGCGAGTGATTGATTTCACCCAGCCGATCAACCAGGGCGTCACCGTGGACCGCGTGGTGGTGGACCGGCGCGGCATCCGCGTGCGCGAGATCACCTATTGCAATCCATGCGATGGCCAGGTGTATGTTGTATCTGACTAGCCAGATGACGCTGGAGCCGGGATTGCTGGTGCTGCTCTACAAGACGCGCTGGGAGATCGAGAAGGTGTTCGACGAGACCAAGACCAAGCTGGCGGAGAAAAAATCATGGGCGACGAGCGCCACCGCCAAGGCGATGCAGGCGCACTTCGTGGCCATCGCGCACAACCTGCTGTTGTTGATGGCGGACTGGCACGAGCAACAAGGCGTCGAAAACACGGCGGAAAACAAGCGGCGGGACCAACGGCAGGAACATCAGAAAGCGGCCCTCCAGAAAACGGGAGGGACCCTGCCGTTGATCTACACGGTGCTGCAACGCTTCACGCAAGCGACGTTCAAGTTCATCCGCTGGCTGCGCGTCCACTGGCATCGCCCGACCTCGCTAGCGCAAGCCCTGCTCCACCTCCGCCGCCTCTATGCCAAACTGTAGCCCAAAACTCCGGACACCAATGCCATATTGATAGATTTTCCTATTTAGTCTCTGGCCGGAAACTCGTGTTTCTGAAAAATGACGTCGATTTCCCCTGATTCTGGCTGGATTCCACCTCTGAATAGAACCGGAGTGGTTGAGATTCCGAATGAATCTTTGACTGGCGGTTGCAAGTTTCCTCGGCATTCCCGATTCCGACATCGGACATTCCCAAAAACACCCGTTTTCGGGAAACGTGAAAACGGCGGGCAGACGTCGTGCCGCCGGTGGATTTAAAAGGGATCATTCAACTCGACCTTCGAAGTTCGGGCAGCACACCCGGGGCGGGTGTGCCGTAGTATTCCCACCCGCTCCGATTTTCCGCGAGAGCGCGTTTACTCACTTCCCATTTTGGAATTCGAGTCCAATCTCATGGTTACCCGTCGTATGGCGCCTTCGCCCGGCAACGCGGGGCCGCGGGCACTCTAGCTGACTGCTGGGCGCACGTACGGAGAAAGTATTTCCAAGCGAAGGAATCGGCTCCGCGAAACGCCGGATTGATCATGCACCAGACCCAGCATCCATACCAAGTCGAACACCAATTGAGGAAAATGGGGTGTTCGCCAAAACTGGGGGACCAGATCCGCGCGCAGGAGAGCAATCACTCGTGGAACGCATCGGCAAAGCCTCTGTGTGCCTCATGCAAGGTCGCCAACATTTATCGCAGAACACCGTTGGTCAAGGCCATCAATTACACCTTCAATCAGTGGATGGATTTGCAGCTCTTTGCGGCTGACAATCAGGTGGCAATTGACAGCAGGCTGGTCGAAAACACAATCCTGCCCACCCCTGTCGGAAAATAAAACTGGTTGTTCAACGAGGAGGCCTAAACCGAGCAAAGGAGCGCCATCCTCTTCACGGTCATCAAAAACTACTGCAGCTAGCGATCAATCCGTTCAATTACTTGCGCGATGTGCTCACGAAATTGCCCAATCTGACAAAGCAAAAATTGACACCGTGACGCCTGCAGCGTGGGCAAAGACACACGCGTAGATCAAGCAGCCCTCGTTAAACAGGCGTCATAAATGACAGAGCCGGACTATTCAGGCATCTACAACTACTCATCGCGGCCCTTGTCAACAGGCGCTATGGTTGAGGTTTGCTTTCACATCTACATCAAGTTGTCAGAATTTGAAAGCCGTCTTGGATATCCAAGACGGCTTTCGCGAATACTTTATATAATCACTTCTATGGATCGACTACATTCCAAGTTCCTCCTGCTGACGAGGGACTTAAATATTTAGATTCCAACAGTGTTGTACCATTCATGAACCATACTGCTAATGTTCGGTCGTTGGTGTTCTGGAATACAAAGTCAACACTCCCATCCAGATTAAGATCCACTGCCGAGACCAATCTCCACTCAATTCCAGAATTGGAAGGTTCGAGAAGAACGAAACTTGAAGTATCAATTCCATCAAGTTTCCAGGCAGCTAGTGTTCCATCCGTGTGTTGGAAGACAATATCTGTGTTTCCGTCACTATTGACGTCAACTGCGGCTACTACCTTGAAACCATCGCCCGCATTTACAGGATTGACGAATGTAGGTGATGTAAGACTTACACCATCCATATACCATACTGCGAGATCGCCGTTGGTATTCTGGAACAGCAGATCGGATTTTCCATCGCCGTTAAAATCGGCGGCAGCAGAAACCTTCCAACCTTCTCCAGGAGAGGATGGATCAGTTAGCGTTGGCGATACCAATGTCTCACCATCCATATACCAGATAGCGACAGTTGAATCAGTGTGCTGGAATACCAAGTCTGTGATTCCGTCCTCATTGAAGTCACCTGTTGACGCCAATCGCCAATTTATGTCTCCAGAATTGTTAGGCGTGAGATAACCTGCATTGATCAAGTTCTCGTTGCCATTCATGTGCCAGACTCCCAAGAAAGCTCCGCCATCTTGGAGGAGTAGATCTGGTTTGCCGTCTCCATCGAAGTCATTGGGAATGGCAGTGATGGCTTTGATTACAGTCAATTTGAACGTGGTGGACGCGGACTGATTTTTCCCGTCTTTCACGGTGATGGTGATATTAGCCGTACCACTCTGGGCAATGGCAGGGATGATAAACACGGTACGATTCCCGCCGCTACCGGCAAGAATAATACCGTCAACGGGAGCCAGCGCCGTATTCGATGAGGCCTTTTCGTAAGTCAGGAAGCCCTTGGCTGTTTTGTCGTCATCTACCGTAAACGTGATCACACCAGTCGGTGAATCTTGTTGCGTCGTTTGATCGGCGATAGCGCTGATGGTCGGCGGATTGTCCACTTCGCCTTCGACTGTCAAGACGAAGGAGGTGCTCGCTTTGCCACCATCAGCGTCAGATACCGTTACTGTAATAACTGCCACACCGCTTTCGGTTGCTACCGGAGTAACTGTAGCCGTTCGGGCAGCCTTGGATCCTCCTTTAGTGATGTTACCGACAGGTACGAGTGATGTGTTGCTGGATGTAAAGCTCAGATCCAAGAAGCCTGAGGCTGTTTCCACATCTCCCACAGTAGTCGCCAGCGCACCAGTAGATCCACCTTGTTGGATTTTCTGATTAGCAATGGCGGTGATCGTCGGAGGGTTGTTGGGCTTGCGCACTGTAACTTTGAAGGAACGGTCTCCAGTCCTGTTTGCACCGTCGGTTGCCCTGATGGTGATGGTGGATACGCCAAACTGGTCTTTGGCAGGAACAATGATGGACAACCTTATGCCTCCGCTCCCGCCAAATTGGACGTTCGCCACAGGAATCAAGGTCGGGTTCGACGATCCGACTGCTGCGATTGAGATGTCTCCAGCAGGGGTCTCCTGGTCGGTGACCGTGAAGCTGATGATTTCGGTTTCCTCATTGATGTTAGTGGTGATGTCGGCAATAGGTCCGATGACGGGCGATTGCTCAACGCGAGCCACTTTCACCAAGAAGGTTCGACTAGCACTCTTGACATCCGCTCCTGCGGAAGTTCCAGTGTCGGTCACAGTGACGGTGATTGTAGCTTCACCGAATTTTGTTGGATCCGGGGTCGCTACAATACTGCGACTCATGCCGCTGCCGCCGAGGACGATGGAGCCACCAGGGAACAGAGTTGTGTCGCTCACACTGACCGCAAGTATCAAGTTGGCGGCTGGAGTTTTGCCATCTCCCGGTCCGTCATCGACAGTTATTGCTACGATTCCGGTCGTTTTGCCTTGATCGATGGGTTGGTCGGCTATGGCCGTTATTGTCGGCGGTTGATTGACCTGTCCGACCGCGAAGGTGAATTTCTTCTTCGTTGTGGCAGTACCGTCTGTAACACTGACCTCAATTTCAGCACTCCCTGACTTGTTCGCGATTTGGGTAAGTTTAAGGGTGGCTTTGCCATCGGACGCAACAGTTGGATTTGCTGGCGCAGGAATCAACCCTGTATTGTTCGAGGTCGCACTGACCGTGACCGCGACGCCTGATTCGACATCCCCGATTCCAGCAAGTGCGATGTCACGAACAACATCGGCCGTGACTTGGAGGAAGCTCTGCGCGGCGATGTCATTGATCGTTGGAGCATCATTAACTGGCGTCACAGTCACCGCGATTGTGAACGCGGCGCTCAATCCGATTTCGTCTTCGGCCCGGATGGCAATAGTCACGGGCCCTCCGTTTGCATTCGCTTTGCTCTGGACGGTCACCTTGCGTTTGCTCGGTGGATCCAAGGGACCACTGATTGTTACATTACCCTTGGGAATGATATTCTCATCGCTGGAGGTGACGATGAACTTGAGGTTGGCAGGTGCGGTTTCCGCATCACTGGCGGTAAACTCCTTCTCACCACTGACCTTGTCTTCCTCGACTGAGATGGTTGGATCCGCAGGCGCCGTGACAACGGGTTGATCCGGAATTCCGTTGATGGCGACTTTGAACTTCACGTCAGCCGCGCGCTTATTGAAGCCCAAGGCGTCTCCACCGTCAGTGACGGTGACTGTAATTGTCACAGGACCGGAAGCGTCTGTGTTGGCGTTGGATTCAGGAATGATGGTAAAGGTTCTTGTGCCCGCGCCATCCGATGTGACAACAATGTTTTGATCCTTGATGACAGCTTGATTGCTGGATCTACCGACGACACCCAGCGAACCAGCTGCCGTTTCTCCGGCGGCGTCGCTAACGGTAAACGGACCGATATTCGCGATGATGGTGTCTTCATCCACTGTCTTATCGCCACCTGCATACAAAATCGACGGGACTTTGTTCTGTGGAGTGGGCGAGATGGTGATCTTGAAGGATTTGGTCAGCGTGCCAGCGATTGGCGCTGCTCCATCGTTTGCCGTGTAGTTGATCGTGACTTCCAGCGGTGAAGGCAGCGGCGCTGGAAGTGGGTCTGTAATCTGCACGACCACGAAGCGTGATCCGCCTGCTCCGGTAACGCTCGGGTTGGTGGCAGGCGCAAGGAGGGTCTTAAGCAGAGTAGGATTGGAGGCAGCAGCAGCGGATACTGCAAAACTGCCTGCACTTACGTCAGAATCAATATCTGCGAAAGTAAAGGGCAGAATCAATGTGTCACCAGGGCCGGCGAATTGTGTGGCGATGTCCGACAGGGTGGGGGCGTCGTTGACAGGCGCCACGACAATCTTGAATTTCTTCGTGGCACTGTTGACACCTCCGTTAGCTGTTCCACCGTTGTCGGTAACCGTCACAGTGATGGTAACTTCACCGTTTTTGTTTTCCGCTGGTTTGATTTTTAGACTGGCTGTAAGAGCCGGGCTGGTGTATGCGACCTCTGGATTTGGAACAATGGATGTGTCGCTCGAGGTTGCAACGACCGTGATCGTTTGACCCGTTTCAAAGGGACCGACGTTGATGTCACTAACAGTCACCAAGTAAGGATTCGGACTGTTTCCGTTGAGATCCTCTTTGATGAGCAGCTTGTTGGTTTCGGTCAGGACGTTGTTTGCGGGATCAGTCCGGGTCGGGGAAGGAGAAGTTGCCGGATCTGTAATATTTCCGAAGGTAGGCCCGTCGTTAACGGGTACCACCGCCACGTCAATCGTGATGCTGCCGGTTGCGCCATTATTGTCGGTGGCAGTGATGGTCACGAGGTCTGTCCCAAATCTGTCGGCCGCTGGCGTCAGTTTAACTTTCCAAGTCTTTTTGTTCGCAGTGCCAACATTGGATGCGGGGAAATTTACTGCTGGGGCTGTAAGGGGAAAGAGTGTTCCGTTAGAAGATGTCGCGACGACTGTAGCGACACCAAGGGCCGCGCCGCTATCATCTTCAACGTCATTTACCGTGATGGTGATGTCTCCAGTATCATTGCCTTCGTTTATGACAATCGTCGGAGTGACTGTCACGACGGGTTTGTCATTAACTGGAGTGACCGTGAATTTTGTCTCGGTGGTGGTCTGATTGTTATTAGCATCCTTGGCAGTAAGGAGGATTTTGCCTGATCCGCTCTGATTTGATTTCGCTGTGATATTCAGCGTCCTCGTGGCACCACTTCCAGAGATAGATACCGCAAGAAGGTCGCTAGGACTACCAGGGTTCACAGTGATGGTGACAGCCAAGGTGAGGTCACTGGCGGCAGTTTGGACGTCACCGATTGTCACGGGTATGGAGGCGGTTTTGTCTTCTTCAATCGTGATAGTATCCAGAGGATTGATCGTGGGTTTGCCAACCGCAGTATCAAATGAAACCGTCCAGATGACGCTCGTCGTGCCGCCGTCAGGATCTGTCGCCGTAATCCTCACGAACGCAATACCACTGGCATCGCTGGCAGGTTGTACTTGAATCGTGCGATTCGCTCCGAAGCCGCCAAGGAAAATGTTGTTGGCAGGAACTAGGTCGGAAAGACTGCTCATCGCTGCTGAATCGGTGTATGCAGCGGCAGTGACGACAAGCAGTGCTGGATCCGATTCAAAGTCACCGACGGTGAATGGTAGTTGGGGTGTGGAGACTCCAAAGTTTTGATGTTGGTTGCCAGGTTTTACGATGGTCGGATTGTCGTTTCGCGGATCGATTTCAATATTGAAACTGGTGGAGGCAGATTTGCCAGTGACCGGGTCATCTACACGAAGCGTGACTGTGACGTTACCGTTCGCATTGGGGGAAAGTCTGAATTTGACTCGCCTCTCATTCGCGTTGATGGAAGTGACTTTGAATGAACTATTGGCGATCTTGGTTTCGTCGCTGGAGAACGCACTGACGACGAGCTTGTCGTCGGCTGTATCACTGGAGTTCACAAAGACATCTTGAACCAGAGTTCCAGATGGGTCGTCAGCTAGGACGGGGGGAGCAGGGTCCGATGTGTCTTCGATTTCCTTGGCGTCACCCGTGCGATTGGCGATGGAGTTACCATTGGCATTCAGCGCAATGGTCGGTGTGCCTGATGAGCAGCAGACGGTGCTATAGGCGGTGATCGTAATCTCCCAACCGTTCGCAATCGTACCATTCTTGTTATTGCCAGTGTCATCACGGACGAAAAGTTTCCAGTCACCATTGACATCACTCTTGGAACCCGTCGTGCCGCGATAACCTTCCAAGGATGTGAGCAAAGGAGCGGTGAAATCAGGATTGAAGGCACTTTCGTCATCTGTCCCGTAATCAGCCGGGGTAAAGGTGCCACTCACGACCAAGTCGGTTGAAGCTTCAATTGGGAGGCCGCTACCCGCTGCTTGGTCAAATGTGAGGTTGGCGTTGTTGACAGCGAAGAAGCCTGAATCGGACATGAGCTTAATAGCTTTTCCGGTGGGACTCACCAAGACGGCATCAATGTCATCCGCAGCACCGTGTGTTACACCCTTTAGCGTGGCGGAGACTTTGTATCCGAAGTGTCCGTAGCCATTGTCGGACCGGCTGTCTGGGACGTTGGAAACGGTGATTTTAGATGGATAGGTGCCGGCCGGAGTGGGCGGCCCAACATTGGGAGATGAGTCACGTGTATCTTTGATTGCGATTGATGCCGTGTTCGAAAAGGTATGCGGGGTACCCGTGATGACGCCAACAAGAGAAGTGAAGGTGACAGTGCCCTGGTCTGTGGCGAAGGCAGTACCGGATTTGATGGCAAGTGTCATCGTGGCCTTGCCGTTGCAAGCCATCACATTCAGGAATGTGAACGTGACAGATGCGCTTGCGTCCTTGGCCATGTCTCCGACAACCTGGGACCCACTAACAAAAGTGGGGCCATTGGCGGGATCCGCGTTGAGACTGACCCTGACGTTGGAGATCGCGGCTCCGCTCTTGTTCTTGATGACGAAGGTAACGGTGTCCGTTTCGCCGGGATCAATTGCATTGTTGTTGGGAACACAGTTTTCCGCGATGAGCGCCGCGGAGACCGGCTCAAAGTTTGTGGCACTCGCACCTTTGTCGATGTTGTTAGCCGATGCCGTGGACACGAGCCCGACCGTACAGGCTAGCGTCATAAATAACGCAGCCAGACGGGTCAGTCTGGAGCGTTCCCTCGTAGGTTCTGATGGACGATTCATGAGTATTTTATGGGGGTGACTGTTCATGTTAGCTTGTCGGAGCGAGTACATGTTCGTTGTGCATCTGGCGTAGAAATATGCGTTCTACAAGGGTGTTGCAAGCAAAAAATTTCTTCTTCGTGAACCATTCACCCGCTTAACAATGAGAGCTAACTGATTCGCTCGGAGTGAATTGAGATCATGATAGTTGCTCAACCTTGTCAATTTTTTCAATCCAACACGAGGTTTGCTTTCTTGGTCGCCTCTTTGTTTTGTTCGAATGTAAAGAGTTCCGACATTAAGAATTGTCCTATGTGAATAAGTAGTCGATAACTTTGGCAACCAAGGGCCTTTTCAACCTGAACTCTAAAGTTCGGGGATCACACCCGCCCCGAGTGTGGCTGGACGCGCCTTGCCTCCAGAAATTTGGCCCGCGTCAGTGGTGCAGGTGTGCTGTACTTTTACCACCCGCTCCGATTTTCCGCGAGGGCGCGTGTGTTCCCTCAGCAATTTGAAAAGTGGAATGTTTCCGCCCTTCGTGTGCGTCCGCGGAAGCTTTTTGGGAACGCTGACAGCCTCGCGAACGATTTCTTGGTCGTACCTGACAGAACGAGGCGACACTGCTCCTGCGATCTCCACGGATTGCTTAATCTCTCGGCAAACTGGCAAAGAACAATCTCCCGAAGCGCCGCCCCGCCCCGCCTCGATCCGCTGCCAAACCACAAATCCCAAGGCAAAGCCTCTTCCGACGCCAAATCCAGATCGTGGGCGAGCTCTTCGAATGTCGTGTGCCCCAGCCGCATCGGCTGGCTGTGCAGCACGGCATAGCCGGTGAAGAGGACAAAGCCCAACATCAGGATGAGCATTTGGGCCAGCATGGCGGTGGGTTCATGATGGTAGCAATGCTTCAAGTGGTAGCCTAGAGTTAGCCCTTCCGTAAGTGCGATTTCAATAACTTCTGACCTCAGAAAGAGCGGGGTAAACCTGAAAAGACAGTGACCGGTTCAAATCCCTTGAATTGGTGCTTTCGTGAGTGGGTCGAGTGGAGAGGTCGGGTCGTGCGGACTGTTCCCAACGGACGGCTGGAAGGTAGT
>SXMN01000098.1 GCA_005777315.1 Verrucomicrobiales bacterium | reverse complement strand
TCAACGACAGCCCAACCCAAAATACAAAACCATCACCGACTTCCACGCTGACATGGGGGAAAACAATCTCGCCAAAGCCATGCGCTTCGTCTCTCGCAAGCGTCCCTCCCTTTGAATCCCCTTCATGCATACGCGCTGGTGCCGACGCAAGCGGCGAATCGGGTGCTTGCGGTTGTCGCAGCCCTTCGTGTAATTGTGACGGCGTGAGTTGGATCGAGAACCGATACTGCTTGGGAGTGCGTTGCGTTTCACACGGCAACACTGTTTCAAATGCTGTAACGAAGAATATAGGCTGTGGTCTCGATGTAACCCTCAAGTGGTTGATAGTCAGCAATGCCGGTGTGGCGAAATGGCAGACGCATTGGACTTAAAATCCAAGGGGCCTTTAAAAGCCCGTGCCGGTTCGAGTCCGGCCACCGGCACCAATGATCCAAGCATGATGAGGAGACCGCAGACTATCCCACAGTCTCCTCATTACGAGCTGGCTCGGAATGACGGAATGACGGGTCGAGGCAGGCTTGAGGAGATCCCAAACCCGGCTCACTTCCAGAACAAGTAATTTCTCACCTCAAACCCGGTATGGGGTGCGGTTCCTCTCAGAAGTTGAACAGACAGATCGGTTGAAATGATCGTGGCTTTGATACCGGGGACGTGTTAGGGTGACATCCTAATTGTGAAACGACAATCAACTACATCAGCTTCATCCACTAGAACCGGTGCTCGCGCTTTGGAAGAAGGTCAACTCTGGCAGTTGACCGATGGCTACATGCGGATAGGCCACGTCGGGAAACTCCTGGTCCAGTACAAACTCATGAAAGTGCCTGAGCGTCGAGCCGTGCCCGTGCGGATCAGCTCCATCCAGGATGTCCGGAACCTTCTCAAGGAGCATCGAGCAGTCCTCGTCAAACAGAAGGTGGTAGCTCAGGACTGATCCAGAGCCGGAGGCAGGGCAGGGGACACATGGTGCTGCAGAGGGTTTGTTTAAGCGCTGCGGTTCAGATTTGTCGCAATCAATGGCAATTGAGGAAGTGCAGTGAATCCGGGTTGGACATGGCGGCTTGTTAAAGGCCTTTTCGAAAACAGCATTCCTTGGAACTCTCAAACGTACTCCAAGGTGCTGATGATTCTCGGATTCTTGCTGATCTCAGCGCAGCCTTGGCAGGGCCGCTCCGCAGAGGCTCTGCAACCTTCCATCGCTTCACGCGCGGCTTCAAATTCTGATCTTGGTGTATCGTTTTCAGCTCCAGGCGGGCTGATCACAAACAGTATCTCACTGACTCTCAGCGTCAGGCACGACAAGGCGGGCATCCGATACACCACGGATGGATCCGTCCCGACGGAACGATCGGCTTTGTATTCGTCGCCGATTTTGATCACCAATTCTGTGGCAATCACCGCAAAGGCTTTTGCCGGCGCGGAACAAGGACTTGTCGTCGGGAACACCTACACCTTCGTGGATGAGGCGCTGATGACTCGATTCAGTTCTAATCTGCCATTGGTTTTGGTGCAGACGTTCGGGCTGGAGATCGGGCGCGAGCCTAAGACGCCGGCTTCGGTGTGGATTATTGAAGGCGGAAAGCAGAGGGTCACGTTTGGCGGTACCGTGAACCATGGTGGAAGAGCCTTGCTCAACGCGCGTGGACACAGCTCGCTCCGCTATCCCAAACGCTCCTATCATCTGAAGACCCGAAGCGCTGGAAGTGAATCGATGAATGTCTCTCTGCTCGGAATGCCGAGGGAATCGGACTGGGTGCTTTACGCCCCGTACTCGGACAAAACGTTGATGCGTGATGTTCTGGCGTACGAGATCAGCAATCAGATGGGGGCGTATGCGTCGAGAACCCGTTTTGTTGAAGTTTTCATCAGTGAATCAAATGGCAGGCTGAACCAGGGGCATTACATGGGTGTTTACGTCCTGGCGGAGAAGATTAAGCGTGATTCCACGCGAGTGAAGATAGCGAAGCTAAAATCCAGCGACGCCACGGCCCCTGACATCTCTGGCGGATACATATTCAAGAAAGATCATACTGACCGGGTGGACATGGGTGCGCCGAATCTAACAGGGCGCCCCAATTTTATGGGTGGAGGACCATCCATGCTGCGCCCCGGCTATCCCACCGGGCCTGGTGGATTTCCCGGAGATCCTCGCGGCTTCCTGCCCAGCGAGGGGGGAGCCGAAGGCGGGATCTTTGACTTCCTGAGCGGTCTTGGAGGGCGGCCTGATAGAACCAGAGGAAATGGCTTTTCCAATCGCAACCGGCTGCCGGATGAGGGTTCAGGTTTTGTCACCGCATCGGGCGCGCAGTTTCTTTTCGTGGAACCGAAGCCCGACGAGATTTCGCAGGCACAACGCCAATGGCTGTCTGGACACATTAAGAAATTGGAGGCCGCGCTCTACGGACCGGATTTTGGCGACCCTGTGAAGGGTTACGCGTCTTACATCGATGCCGATTCGTTCATCGATCATCATTTACTGGTCGAAGCGACCAAGAACATCGACGGGTTTCGCTTCAGTACCTATTATCACAAGGATCGCGGTGGGAAGATCAAGATGGGGCCGATTTGGGATTGGAATTTGAGCATGGGGAACGCAACCGGCAAGCAGGGATATATGGCCGAGCATTGGTATTGGCCGCAACTGGATGATCAGCAGTACTCATGGTTCCGACGGTTGTTCCAGGATCCGGATTTTGCCCAGAAGTATGTGGATCGATGGGGGGAAGTTCGCACCAACCAATTTGCGCGAGGGAGACTCCTGGCTCGCGTGGATGAACTGGCTTTCTTGCTCGATGAAGCCCAGGCGCGAAACCATCAAAAGTGGCCGGTCCTCGGACGCCAGGTCTGGCCGAACCATTTTGTGGGCCGCACTTACAATGACGAGGTGCAGTACCTGAAGTCTTGGCTCGAACAACGGTTGACCTGGATTGATCATCAATTTGTCGTTGGCCCCGGAGTAAGCTTAAACAAGGGGCAGATCACGCTTCAGGCCACAGGAGGTAAGGTTTTCTTCACAGTGGATGGCAGTGATCCCCGGGCGTCAGGAGGAGGGGTTTCGCTCAAGGCTCAACGCTACAAGGGGCCGATTCCGATGTCGGAGAATGTTCAACTCGTGGCCCGTGTTCAGGATGGGGCGCGATGGAGTTGGCCTGTTCGCCTGAAAGCTCAGGCGAGGTAGAATTTCGGCTGATGCCTGAGGAGATGGCGGCTCGTTATTGCGCTGATTTATTCCCCGCAGGCTTCAGAACTTTGAGTTCAAGACACATCGAGAGAGTGCCCGAATGACCTTGCCGCTCGACAGCGTTTGGCATCATTATCCTTTTGCAGCCCGATCTCGAGAACGCAGTGCTTCCACGCTCAGTAGAGCTGCGTGCGGGTGGGAAGAACCGAATGAACAACGGCGGATTGATGAAGGGGATGAAACGATACGCTATTGGCGGAATGGGAGGACTATGCGCGATGGCGCTCATAGGGCTTTTTCTTAGCGCGTGTTCAACCTTACAGCGGACAGTGACATTGCCGCCTGAGATCGAAGGGGCCACTTTCGTAGGCAACAAAGTGTGCATGGATTGCCACACGAACATCGCCCGCGCTTTTCCGGCAAGCCCGCACGCCCGGTTTCACAAGGATGATCCGAAGTGGGCGGGCATTTCAGGGTGCGAATCCTGTCATGGTCAGGGGAGCCGCCATGTGGCTGCTGGCGGGGGGCGCAACAGTCTCATTGTGAATCCCGGTAAAGATCCCACGACGTGTTTCAACTGCCATCTTGAAGTCCACGCGGAGTTCAGACTCCCGCAACATCATCCGGTGGTCGAAGGCCGGATGAATTGTGTTCAGTGCCATGATCCTCACGGGCGGGACATCATGAAACCCGCACGAGGACTTGCGATGGCGAGGCTGAATGAATCCTGCGCAACCTGCCACCGCGATCAGGCGAGATCCTTCGTTTTCGAGCACGAAGCGATGCGTGAGGGTTGCACTGTTTGCCATGCGCCGCACGGAGGCGTCAATCGCAAGATGCTCATCCAGCCGGACAATAACCTGTGCCTGCGCTGCCATGCGGAGATTCAGCACAGGCCAGGTGACGGACTAATCCTTGGAAAATTTGATCACTCATCCAACGCCCGGGGAAGGACTTGCTGGGCGGCGGGATGCCACAGCGCTGTTCACGGATCGAACATCAATTCGCGGTTGCATTACTAAGGGAGGATTCGGGATGAAGCTCTTCAATTTCATTTCCGTGCGAGGCAGGGGGCGATACGGGCCTGCCTGGATTCGCCGCCGCACACTTTCCAGCCGCGTTGCCGGTTACGTCAGTATCGTCGGCCTGATGCTTGTGACTTCCCTTCACACTTTCGGGGCGGAGGTGGATGTGACGAAGCTTCCGCCACCCGCAAAGATGACGGTGGATTTTGACCGGGACGTGCGTCCGATCTTTGAGACATCGTGCATCAAGTGCCACGGGGCGGAGCGACCCAAGAGCCGGTTTAGCCTGGTGACGCGGGAATCCGTGATCAAGGGGGGCGAACAAGGCGAGGCTGTGAAGGTGAACGACAGTTCCGCGAGTCCGTTGATCCACTCCGTGGCGAGAGCGGTTGCCGATATGGAGATGCCGCCTGAGGGCAAAGGGGAGCCGCTTACCTCGCAACAAGTGGGGATACTTCGCGCCTGGATTGATCAAGGGGCCAAATGGTCGGAGAAAACTTCCAATCATGCAGCGTCCATATTCTCCATTACACCCATGTTGCGATGGATCGACATCAAAGGTAACCGGGATGTGTTTCGCGAACATACAGGCATGACCGAGGGCTGGGAGGGTGGCGCTCAGGATTTCGTATTCGAGGAGCGTCCTCGACTTGGGGAGAAGTTTCGCGCGGAGGGGAGTGTCTTTGGCAGGGCGCGCGACTACAGGCTGAAGCTCGATTACGAGCGTTCGGATGTGGGTTTTGTGAAAGGGGGCTTCGAGCAATTCCACCAGTACTACGATGATATGGGCGGCTACTACGCGCCATTCTCCACGAAGTCATTCGAGTTGGGGCGCGATTTAAGTGTCGAGATCGGCAAGGTGTGGATCGACTTCGGACTGACTCTTCCCCATTGGCCGCGGATGGTGATGGGCTACGAGCATCAATACAAGGAAGGCGCGAAATCATCGCTTTCGTGGAGTGAAGTTGAAGGGGACATCGCGGGCATCCCGGAGGGGCGCAAGATTTTTCCTGCATACAAGAACCTGGATGAGAAGCTTCACATCTTGAAATTTGACATCAGCCATGAGATCGGCGGCTGGTTCATCGAGGACAACTTGAGGGTGGAGCTTTACGATCTGCAAAGCTCGCGAGTGGAAAACGACTTTGTGCAACTTGGGCAGGACCTCCCCCAAAGTGTGACGCGGGCAAACGAGTCGGTCGATCACGTCGAGGTGGTGAATACGATGCGAGGCGAGAAATTGATCCGTGATTGGTTCATGGTGTCTGGCGGCTATCTCTACTCGAAGCTTGATTCGGATGCGACATTCAACATGGAGTCGTTGACCCCTTCAGATCTCTCCGTGGCACCTTTCGTATGGGATGAGTCGCAGCCCGTCACCCTGGCCCGTGACTCGCATGTTTTCAACGCCAGCACGCGGCTTGGCCCCTGGGAAGGTCTGACATTCGTGGCCGGTCTGCAGAACGAGTGGACAAAAGAGTTGGGGTTCGGTCGAGGTCTCTCATGGGCTCCCGATCCTCATGTTTATTCCGCCAGCCGCAGCAGTGCGTTATGGGAGGAGGATGTGGGATTTCGTTACACAAGGATTCCTTACACGGTAATTCACGCCGAGGGTCGAATGCGGCAGGAATGGGTCGATCACCATGAGTCAGATGCCTTCAACTTCGATGGGACGGACTTCATTCGTGACACGGACGCGAAGTCGGATTTCTACGAATACCGCGCGGGCTTGAGCGTTTCGCCCTGGAGGCCGGTGATGTTCGAGGGGAATTTCAAGCACAGGTTCAAGGAAAGCCAGTATCTGAAGGTCATCGATGATGGCTTGTTGCCGTTCGATCCGTTCAATGATTTCAATGGGAACGGTTATCCGGGGCATATTCTGTCCCGGGAGATCGCGCTCGACGAAGTCGAGTTGAAGCTGGCGATCCGCCCTGCTTCCTGGTTCAAGACCACATTCAAATATCAGATCGTCGCGACGGATTACGGGACTGCGACAGCTTTCAGCAAGGCATTGCCGTTTGATGGCAATGATCCCATCTCGCAGCCGGGCGGTAGTCTTCTGTCGGGCAACTACGACGCGCACATTTACAGTGCCAGCGCGACGCTGACTCCCTGGCGCCGGCTGGTGTGGAGTACGACATTTTCCTACAGCGATTCGCGGACGGTAACGGGCGTCGATGGCCGCGCCGGGACGGTTCCCTACACGGGGGACATTTACAGCATTCTTTCGATGGCGAACGTGGTTATCGATGAGAAAACCGACTGGCATGTAAATTACACCTATTCACTTGGCAACTACGACCAGGATGGAGCCGCCGCCGCGCTTCCTCTGGGCATCGCTTACGACCGGCATGGAGTCACGACCGGCCTTGCCCGGCGATTTGGAAAACGGATCACCACGCATCTCCAGTACGGTTACTTCCGGTATGATGAACCCAGTTCCGGTGGAGTGAGGGACTACACCGCGCACGCGATTCTCGGGATGGTCAACGTGAAGTTTGAGTGAAGCTCTCCGATGGCGATTTTCCGCCACGAACCTCCCGGCGCATGCTGCGCTGTTTGTTTATGACTCCCTGCATCCGATGGTCAGGAGGACATTCGCCCACAATGCCTGGTCGCCCGTCTGGATTGTGAGCACGTGATCCGGCGAAGCAACCGCCTGATAAAAATCCCATTTCAGAATGGGCTCGAGTGTGAGCTTTAATCCCGCCTCGGCGATGACACGGCGATAATCATTCCACACGGGCGGTTCGCCCTTCTTCGCGTAGGGATCATTCGGAGGAATCCCCATCGTGTTGATTCGATCCACAGGCAGCGCGCTTAACACCGCGCGCAGCGCTTGTTCGCAGGTGATGATCCCAGGGGACAGATTCATGCAAATCAGTTCTGATTGAGGACCGCGCTTGTGGGAGGCGGGATAATTTCCGTCCGCGATCAGCACCAAACCGTGATGGCCTGCGCGGCCCAGGACTTCGTTGATCCTGGGGTGAATGAGCTGGTGTTTCAGCATGAGTGGTCTCCTCCGAAGAATTGGTTGAAGGCTCGCATGGTTTGTGAGGCGGCGGAATCTCCGTCGGGCAGCGGGAGGACTTCTGCGGAGACGAATCCGGAGTAACCGATTCTGCGCAGAGCTGTGGCGACCGGCCTGACGTCAAGATGCCCGTAACCGATGGCGCGCCGATTTGTGTCCGCGAAATGGATGTGGCCCAACGTCGAGCCTGCTTCGAGAAGTGATCCCGCCACATCCTCCTCTTCGATGTTCATGTGGAACAGATCGCAAAGCAGTTTGACGTTCTTGGTTCGCAACGGAGCGAGCAGTTCCAGCCCTTGAGCCACTGTATTTGCGAGATTTGTTTCGTAACGATTCAAGTGCTCGAAGAACAGTGGCACTCCAGCCGCGTGTGCGCGTAGCCCGAGTGAATCCAAGGCCTCTCGAAGCCATTCGATCGCCTGTTCCCGCGAGACATCGGCTTCCCATCTTCCCTGCATTGAACCAACGATTGTGGGAGCGCCAAAAGCAGCAGCAAAATCAATTACGGAAGACACAAAGTCCCTGGCTCGTGCCCTCACACCGGGGGATGGATCGGTGAGCCTCAGTTTATGCACGACCCATCCGGCACCGGTCCCCATCGCGGCAAGCTTCAGATTGTGATCCCGGAGGAGGTGGCTCAATTCCTTCGCATCGATTTCATCCGGCGACCTCGGGAAGATCTCGACCGCGTTGAATCCCTTCGCGCTTGCCTTGACACAATTCTGAGGCAGATCACCCCAGAAAACGAACGGGCCGCCTCGTGCTTCGGGGACCAGCGAAATTGTAACTGCCGACTGAATCATAGGCGCGTTGCTTGCATCGAGCATCTTGGAAGGCTAACCCGAGATGAGAATGACATTGCCGTAGAGGGTGGTGTCACCTGTGCGAATCAAGCCGGTCGCCTGTGGTAATCGCTTCTTGAACTCGATGTGCGGTTCGAATTGCAGATCAGCGCCCCGACACGCTTTGACGAAAGCACCGCGGGTCTTGCGGTCGTTGTGACTGACGAACTCGCGGGCCATGAAGACCTGATCGCATTTCCAGTTGGCGCGGACTGCGTTCAAAACTTGCAGAACGGTGGGGACGCCGGCGGTTAGCGACAGATCCACTGTCTCGATCTGCGGCCAGACGGGAAACGCCCAATCTGCGATGACCAGCGAATTCGTATGGCGGACGCGGCTGATCAAGGCGTTGAGCTGGGGATTGAGAATTCCGGAGATCAGCATAGTCAGCGGCGGGGACGCTAGGAATGGTTCAGTGCAAATTCCAGAACATTTTGCCGCTTCGTCGGTCATCGAGAGGCGAAGAAGTTTCGCCCGCTAACAAAGATTACCAAAAAAGTTTGGACAATCCTCGGACGAGTTGCCAGCGTGATGGCCGTTCACACAAGGTAACTATCAAACTCATTGCCTCCATGGATCATGATGAATGCAGCGTTCATTCCGTTTGTCGCGATGCGAGACGGTGTTGGCTGCGTCAGCGGGCAGTTGGCCTGAAGGTTCTGGCCGGATTGGTCCGATCACGACTCTGTCAGGACGCATGGGTTGATCGTCGCCTTGGAAATACCAAAACTTTATTCGAGTCTGAGAGGGATGCCGGCCGATGTCGCGCATCGTGTCAGACTCAATTTGTTCCATGAAAATTGTCTTCGATCGAGAAACTCAAATCGGCGTCTGCGAGCGGGGTTGGGAGCCGGATTATTACTCCAAGCCTGGCAACAGCGAACCATGGGCTGTTTACGCACACACCATGGCGGAATTCACTCATGCTCAAGGAATGGTTAAGATCGAGCATCGCTGCTTCGTAAGATCCGGCCTGGAAATCGCCGAATTCCCTTCGGTACGGCCGGACATAGCCCTCGAGGTCGCTCCAGACTCGGAGGAGGAAGCCGTCCGCATGGTGGAGCAGCTCCACGACAGTTTTGTGGACAGGGCGAAGCAGAATGCATCCTCCGTCTGCACCGCCTGATCCTCGCAGACTCGGTCTGCTACACGCCGGCCTTCGGTGCCCGCGCTGATCATTCAGTCCGCCTCGATCCAGACCTCGTTCTTTCGGACCGTCACGGGGATCCTTTTCAATGAGAGTCCCGCGCAAGGACCACGCACGCACAGCCCCGTGGATACTCCGTAGGTCGCAGCGTGAGCGTGACAAATCAGATGGTTTCGGGCTGTGATCAGGAAATCTCCGGTTCCTCCGTCCAGCGACACGGGAAGGTGCCGGCACACGTTTTCAAAAGCTACGATTTCGTGTGATGCCCGGAGGATCAGACCTTCTCGTTTGACTCCATCGAGGCGGTATTGGAAGGGGCGCGCCGCTCCTTCGACCAGGTCGCTCTCCAGGCAAACTCGATGAAACGACATCAAAGCCTCAACAATCCTCCGCACCAGCACTGCTCCGAAATCCGCTGCCGGCTTTCACATCCATGCGTACTCGCCGATCTCGATGTGCCAGTCGCCGCCGTCGGTGATGCGGACACCTTTCTTTTGCTGTTGATAAACAATTTTCTCAAGGTTCACCGTCATGGGGAGGATATTGACGAGCACGTCTCCAGAGACGATGGAGATCAAACGCACCCGCACCTCCTGCCTGCGGACAAAGACGAACTTGGAAGAATCAACGGCGTAAACATGACCCGTCACACGAGCCACGCCGGCCTCGTAGTCATCGACGATGCCAACGAAATGCCGGTGTGGATCTTTTTCAAAATGCCGGCGGTGGATGACGTGGATCTTCTCGCCCTTTTTTAGAATCATAGCTTCGAGACAGGTTGAATTTTCGGCGCAGGCTAGACAGTGAAAGCGGGGAAGTCGAGAAGGCGTTGCATTCCCGCATCCGCAGCCGTGCATCCACAAGCCGTTGGTGAACTTGGCTGGCAGCCTGGAGCGCGGTTGTGTGCGCAGCACCAGCCGCAGCAGGTTTGGCGTGAGGGCGAGCCATCGATACTGCTGCGACTGGCTTTCAGCACAGTCGCGCTCCACCGAGAACTTGTGGATGCACCGCACCCGCAGTCTTTCTGACCCTTCTCTTGCAGGGGGGCTCTTGATCCGCGTAAGCTGACTTCAGGTTCAGGCTCGCTGGCCCGGCATCCGTTGCGGATCCATCCGGCTTGCGGAGCGCAACAAGTGCAGATGAATAGACGGGGCGATAATTCGCCTCAAACTTTGTATGACCCATGAAACGCTTGATTTGTGATCACCAGAGCCTGCGGCGATGTTTTGGTCGAGCAATGACCCTCTGGTTGAGTCTCCACCTCGTTGATCCCATCGCTTCGGGAGCCACCAAACCAGCGGTTCCTGGAATCGATTTCAGCCGGCAGATCCGGCCGATCTTGTCCGACAATTGCTTTGCCTGTCACGGACCGGACGAGAACACGCGTAAAGGAAAGTTGCGTCTGGACAGAAAAGAAGATGCCTTCAAAGGCGGAAAATCCGGAGTGCTTTGCATTGTTCCCGGCAAACCAGAGGAGAGCGAACTCTTCAAACGACTCACCACTCATGACGAGGATGATCTGATGCCTCCGCCGAAGTCGAAGAAGGTTCTTTCCTCCGTCCAGATCGATCTTGTCAAACGCTGGATCACAGAAGGCGCTTCCTGGCAGAGCCACTGGGCCTTCGAGAAACCGCTTGCTGCAACACCTCCAGAAAACAAGGGGCGACGATGGGCCGGGAACGAGATTGACCAGTTCGTTCTTGCCCGGCTGGAAAAAGAATCCCT
Organism: Verrucomicrobiales bacterium; assembly: GCA_005777315.1. Taxonomy (GTDB): domain Bacteria; phylum Verrucomicrobiota; class Verrucomicrobiia; order Limisphaerales; family F1-12-MAGs170; genus F1-120-MAGs170. The sequence goes on along the minus strand of SXMN01000098.1, from coordinate 37,614 downwards.
GAAGCCCGCTTTGCCTGCTGACAAACCAACTCTCGTCCGCCGGGTTTCACTCGATCTCACAGGGCTGCCACCGACGATTGATGAAGTGGATGCCTTCCTGAACGACAAGACCGCCGGGGCTTACGAAAAACTGGTTGACCGCCTGCTTGAATCCAATCGTTACGGGGAGAACATGGCTCGCTACTGGATGGATGCCGTGCGTTATGCCGACTCCCACGGATACCACATCGATTCCCAACGCGATATCTGGCCTTACCGTGATTGGGTCATCAATGCATTCAACAAGAACATGCCCTTTGACCAGTTCACCACCGAACAACTGGCGGGTGATCTCCTGCCGAATCCAACTCAGGAGCAAAAGATCGCTTCCGGCTACGTGCGATGCAACATGAGCACAGGCGAAGGGGGTGTCATCGAGGCAGAGTACCAGGCAAAGTACACTTTCGACCGCACTGAGACCACCGGCACCATCTGGATGGGGCTCACACTCACGTGCTCACGCTGTCACTCGCACAAGTATGATCCCATTTCGCATCGCGAATACTACGGGCTCTATTCGCTCTTCAACAGCTTGAACGAGCCGGTCATGGACGATAACAAACCCAATCCCGATCCGTTTCTGCAACTGCCGGCACCTGAACAGAAGGCCCGTCAGGACGAACTCAAAGGATTCATCAGCGAGGAGGTAAAGAAATCAGAGCAGCCCATGCCTGTCCTCGACGCGGCTCAGACGGCCTGGCAGTCGGAATGGAACAGGCGCCTCTCTGATGGTTGGTCCGGGCTTGTTCCGTCCAGCGCGCATTCGGCGCAGACCAACGGGGCCAGCCTGAAGGTGCAGGCAGATCACTCGATACTCGCCAGCGGTCCGGTGCCGGCCTCCGATGTTTATGAAATCACAGCATCTTTGAACACGGGCCTGATCGGTGCTGTCCGTCTCGAGACGCTCCCCAGCAATTCCTACCCTCTTCAAAGTGCCGCACGCGCCGCCGACGGACGGTTTCGGCTCTCTGAGATCGAAGCGGAATTGGTGGGCGCTGGTGCCGAAGTGCAGGCCGACGGAGACAAGCCTGAGAAACCGCGAAAGCTACGGTTTGCTCAATCCGGATCAGACTCTGCGGAAACCGACCGTGATTCCGCGAAGGCGATCGATGGGAATCCTGACTCTGGATGGAGTGTTGCGACAAATTCTGTCTCGCAATCGCACTTCGCCGTGTTCGTGCTGGATGCTCCGGCCACAATTTCGTCCAACGCGATTCTTCGCGTCCGGCTTCGCTTCGAGAGCGACAAGACCAACCGCGCACTGGGCTCTTTCCGGCTCGCTATCGCTCAGCGACAGGATCTTGTCCGCACGCTCATCCCGCCGAAGCAGGAGTCATGGCATGTCATCGGGCCGTTCAAGACGGAAGGATTGCAGGCAGGATTTGCCAAAGCCTACGCGCCCGAAATGGAAGTCGATCTGAAGAAGTCCTACCCGGGAGTGCGTGAGGAAATCCGATGGAACAGCCGGCCGGAGATTCAGGACGGCAAGTCTCATTTGCTCGTTCACGATCTCCACGGGGTTCACGGTGCCTATTACTTCCATCGGAAAATTCAATTGCCCGAGGAGCGCGACGTCGAGTTGCGACTTCGCGCGAATGATCTCTTCAAGGTTTGGGTCAATGGCAGGCTTGTGCATGAACGGGCTTCCCCCGCGAAATCTGGAGATCCCGCTGATCTCATGAAACTCAAGCTGCCGAAGGGCGAGAACCGGCTGCTGATCAAAGTCATCAACCATCAAGGTTCTGCTTACTTCGCTTTCGACAAAGATCTGGGAGATCGCGATATTCTTCCCACTGAGATCACTCCCATCCTTGCTGCGACCCCGACGCCGGCGAATGTCGACGTTGGCCGGGTCCGGGAACATTATCGTCGAACGCACTCTGATGAGTTCAAGCAGCTCTTCACTAGGCTTGACGAGCATAGGTCCGAGCAGAAATCCCTCGAACGCATCATTCCAACCACATTGGTGGCGCGGGAAATGGAAAAGCCTCGTGAGACGTTCATGCTTGTCCGCGGGGAGTACGACAAGCCTGGCGACAAGGTTTCGCCCGGCGTTCCAGCCATTCTGCCTCCGTGGCCCGCGGACGCGCCGACAAACCGGCTCGGTCTTGCGAAGTGGCTGCTGAGCCCGGAGCATCCTCTGACCGCACGCGTCAACGTCAATCGATTCTGGCAGCAATTCTTCGGAACCGGTTTGGTCAAGACCACTGAAGATTTCGGCGTGCAGGGCGAGCGTCCTTCCCATCCGGAACTGCTCGATTGGCTCGCCGCGGAGTTCGTTCGATCGGGGTGGGATGTGAAGAAGCTTCATCGGCTCATCGTCACGTCCGCAACCTACCGCCAAAGTTCTCAGGTCTCGCCAGAGCTTCTGGCGCGTGATCCTGAGAATCGGCTGCTGGCCCGCGGCCCCCGCTTCCGTGTCGAGGGCGAAGTTCTCCGTGACATCGCTCTTTACGTGGGAGGAATCCTCGCGGAGAAGCAGGGCGGGCGCAGTGTGAAGCCGTACGAACCGCCCGGCCTTTGGGAAACGGTTTCGTTCAACAATTCACAGAAGTACGTTCCAGATACTGGTGAGAGTCAGTATCGTCGCGGCCTCTACACGTATTGGAAACGGCAGAGCCCGCCGCCCAACATGCTTATCTTCGACGCGCCGACGCGTGAGTATTGCGTCGTCCGCCGGCCACGCACCAACACGCCTTTGCAGGCGCTGGCGCTGCTCAATGATCCGCAATTTGTTGAAGCCTCACGTGCCTTCGCGTTCAGAATTCTAGTTCACGGCGGGAAGACCGTTGAAAGCCGGATCACCTACGCGTTCCGGACCGCCACCAGCCGCAAACCCGGAGCCCAGGAGATTCGCATTCTGAAGCAAACTCTCGAACAACAACTGGCCGAATACCGGCGTGATTCGGTTGCTGCTGAAAAGCTCATCAGCGTCGGTGGTTTCAAGGGTGAAAGCGCTCTTGACGAGCGTGAGTGGGCAGCATGGGCGACGATTGCCAGCATGATCCTCAACCTTGACGAGGCCGTAACCAAGGGCTGAACAGTTCACCAACAACGAACGCATAGTTATGAATCCACTTCGAGAACACGCACTCCTGATGACCCGCCGCCACTTCTTCGGACGCGCGGCCGCCGGTCTGGGAACTGCCGCGCTTGGCTCGCTGCTCAATCCATCACTGTTGAATGCGGCCTCGGATGCTCCGGCATCTTTGTTACGCCGGACTCATTTTGCGCCGAAAGCCAAACGGGTCATTTACCTCTTCATGGCTGGCGGCCCCGCGCAGATGGAATTGCTGGATTACAAGCCGGAGCTGCAGAAGCTGCACAATCAGGAGTTGCCCGACTCCATTCGCATGGGACAACGCATCACCACCATGACTTCCGGACAGAAGGCATTTCCGGTGGTGCGCCCGATCTTCAAATTCGCCCAGCACGGGAAGTGCGGCGCCTGGGTCAGCGAGCTGTTGCCTCACACGAGCTCGATTGTGGATGACATCTGCGTCATCAAGAGCGTCCACACCGAGGCGATCAATCACGACCCCGCGATTACCTTCATCCAAACCGGCTTCCAGCAGCCTGGCCGCCCCTGTGTGGGTTCGTGGCTCAGTTACGGCCTCGGCAGCGCCAATGAAAATCTTCCGGCCTTCATCGTGATGATCTCCAGCGGCAAGGAGAGCGATCAACCTCTGTACACCCGTTTGTGGAGCGCCGGATTTCTCCCGTCTGAATATCAAGGTGTCCAGTTCCGGGGCACGGGCGATCCGGTTCTCTACCTTTCAAATCCTCCCGGCATCAGCGCGGCAGGCCGCCGGCGGATGCTTGACGGCATTGCCAAACTCAATGCGCGTCAGTTTCAGATGATTGGTGATCCCGAGATCAACACCCGCATTTCGCAATACGAGATGGGCTTCCGGATGCAAACCTCCGTACCGGATCTAGTGGACATTTCCAAAGAGTCGGAAGCGACGCTCAACCTCTACGGGCCCGATGTGAAGAAGCCGGGAAGTTTTGCCTATAACTGTCTCATAGCCCGGCGCATGGCGGAACGCGGAGTGCGATTCACCCAGCTTTACCATCGTGGCTGGGATCAGCACGGCGGCCTTCCCCGCCGGATTCGTGAGCAGTGCAAGGACACCGACCAGCCCAGCGCCGCATTGGTCAAGGATTTGAAACAACGCGGCCTGCTCGACGACACGCTGGTGATCTGGGGTGGTGAATTTGGACGCACCGTTTACAGCCAGGGGAAGATCGAGCCGGACAATTACGGGCGCGATCACCATGGACGCTGCTTCTCCATCTGGATGGCGGGCGGCGGTATCAAAGGAGGCATGAGCTACGGCCAGACCGACGATTACTGCTACAACATCGTCGAGAATCCTGTCCACATTCACGACCAGAACGCCACGATTCTCCATTGCCTCGGTACCGATCACGAGAAACTCACATACCGTTTTCAAGGTCGCGACTTTCGTCTTACTGACATTCACGGCGAAGTCGTGAGGGCCATCCTTGCATGAGCTGCGTTGCCTGTAGTTTGACTTGACGTTGCTGGTGTCGGATCCGGTGCCGACTCGATTCCAACCGGGCTGAAGAGTAACGGAAAAATCCCGGGGCTGAATCACCAGAATTTCAGGTCGAAAGCACGTTCCACCAACCAGACGGTGGCTGCGGCCATGATCGCGGCAGAACCGACTCGGAGGATGCCTTCGCGATAGATCCATGTACCTCGCAGTCCGAAAGCCAGGGGCAGAAAGACTGCGACAATTGCCAATTGTCCCAACTCCACGCCTCCATTGAAGCCAAGGAGCGTCAGAAGAAGGTCTCCATGCTGGAGCCCCAGTTCGCCCAGGACATTCGCGAAGCCGAAGCCGTGGATCAGTCCAAATCCGAATGCCGCCATCCAACTCCTGTCGTTCAGGATTGGACGGAAATTGTGGAGCGCCGCCAGTACCACGGAGGCTGCAATCACCGATTCGGTCAATCGCGATGGCAGGCGCACAAGTTCGTAAGTCGCCAGGCCCAGAGTGATCGAGTGCGCGAGGGTAAAGGCGGTGACAATCTTGAAGACATTCGTGAAGACCGATCGAAATCGTGGTGCCGCTTCCCATCGTTCCTCCCGCCGCTCCAGGACGGATGGAAGCAGCAATGCCAGCAGGAAAAGAATGTGATCGTATCCTTTCCAGATATGCCAGACGCCTTCACGTACGAAGGCCGACACCTCCGCCCAGCGATTCTCCGGTTGCAACTCGAACGTTCGACTCGTCGTCTCGGCGTCGAATACCGCCGCCTCGGTTTCGCCGGCAAATTCGAGCCTCAAAAGGCCCCGATGATTCGGGTCCAGATCGAAGAAGAGTCTGTAGTCGATCACCAGGAACTGAGGTTTGGGTGTTGGATCAGATTCAAGCCGTAAGACCAAATGAGCGCCATCAAGCCGGTTGTCGATCAAGTGATCCTTCGAGCTCAGTTTCACCGGTGTTCCATTCAGCTTCACTTCCAAGCGAGACAAGACGTATCTGGCGACACTTTCCTGCGCTTCACGTAATTCCTTCACGGTGACGGCACCATCGCCATCGGTGTCCAATCCAACCGCTCGATCTATGTCTCGTACCGCGATCTCCCAGGAGCCTGTGATCCGGTGTTCTTCAACTCTCAAAGCGATGTAAGTGTCACTCTGCTGGTGCGCGAGCGCGGCTGCCGGCATCATGATCAAAAACAGACAAGCACAAATCCGGACGAGCATTCCCACCTTCGATTCAGCCCTGGGTTCGATAAGTAGTAAGTTGCAAAAATCAGACATGGGATCGCCAGAATCCTTGCAGGCCCGCCGATTGTCAGCCTGGAGGAAGTCGCTCCCCGCAAGGGGGGCGGTTTCATGTTCCAAGTCTCTCCGGCCGCCGGCCGTCTGATTGACTTGAGCTGCGCAGAGCGAAACTCGAAACAATGAGCTGAGCCTTATCATGAGCGTAATCCGTGCGCTCGGAAGTGCGCCGGAAGATTTTGGAAGCTAACTCGATTAAAGCTGATCCAGCAAGCGCCAGGAGGGCGTAAAATTCAGACGGAAAAAGCGCTTGCGCCGTGTTTTGTGACCGCGCATTGTATGCCCCGGTTCGCGCATATGGCGGAATTGGCAGACGCGCTACTTTGAGGTGGTAGTGGGGTAACCTGTGCAGGTTCAAGTCCTGCTATGCGCACCAAATTTCCTCGGGATATTGGTGATATTGTTGATTCCCGCACAAATCCCGCACTAATCGCAATTCAATGAGCCGTCACACTTATTCCAATACTCATCTAATCACAATTTTAGGAAGTGTTTTGCTGTCTTTGTGGATGATGATGCTCGGGATTCAATCCACTTGGGCAGCTTCCGCCCCACCACCGCCGGTGCGTCGGCCGAACATTGTCCTGATCTTCGCGGACGACATGGGCTACGGCGATCTCGGTAGTTATGGCGCTCGTGGATATAAGACTCCAAATCTGGACCGCCTGGCAAAAGAAGGAACACGCTTCACCAGTTTCTATGTTTCATCACCAGTTTGCTCAGCGTCGCGGGCGTCGCTCTTGAGCGGGTGTTATCACAGCCGGGTGGGAATTCACGGTGCCATGGGACCGAAGTCGAAACAGGTTTTGAGCACGAATGAAACAACGATGGCGGCGATGCTCAAGGACGCGGGCTACGCAACTGCTTTGTTCGGGAAGTGGCACCTGGGGGATCATCCTGATTATCTTCCGCTGCGACACGGTTTTGATGAGTACTTCGGGCTGCCCTACTCGAATGACATGTGGCCGAATCATCCGACAGCCAAGGACGGAGCTTATCCTCTGCTGCCATTGATCGAGGGGAACAGGGTGGTTCAACGGATGCCGGATCAGCGCGAACTGACCACGTGGTACACGGAACGCGCGGTGGATTTCATTGAGCGCAACCAGTCACGGCCCTTCTTCCTTTACCTTGCGCACAGCATGCCTCACGTGCCGCTCTTCGCGAGCGGGAAGTTCGAGGGAACAACCAGGAGGGGAATTTATGGCGACGTGATCTCGGAGATCGACTGGTCGGTGGGGCAGGTGATGGAGGCGCTGCGACGCGCCGGTCTTGAGCAAGACACGTGGGTTATTTTCACATCTGACAACGGGCCTTGGCATTCCTACGGTGATCATGCGGGTTCCGCCGGACCTCTTCGCGAAGGCAAGGCGTCTGTGTTCGAGGGGGGCATTCGGGTTCCTTGTATCATGCGCTGGCCCGGAAAAATCCCGTCACATCGTGTGTCCGATGAACCGCTGATGACGATCGACCTGTTGCCAACGGTGGCGGTACAAACGGGCTCCGAGGTGCCAGGCCGTGTGATTGATGGCAAGAACGTGTGGCCAGTGCTGGCCGGAGTGAAGGGAGCGACAACTCCTCATGAGGCGTATTTCTTTTACTATGGCGAAAACGAACTCCAGGCGGTTCGGAGCGGGCGATGGAAACTTCACCTGCCGCACAAGGCCGCGGCCATGCAGGGACAAATGCAGGGTGGCGGTGGAAGACCGGGAAAGTATTTCCAACTCAATGTCCGGCTTGAATTGTACGACCTGGAACAAGACATCGGCGAAGTGCGGGATGTCTCGTTAAAGAATCCGGACGTCGTCAAACGGTTGCTTGCGCATGTCGAGAACGCCCGCGATGAATTGGGTGATTCCTTGACCCGGCGCGTGGGCAGGGGCGTGCGGCCCGCCGCGACTCCGAGGGAGGAAATCGTCGCCACGCCGAAGGCAGAGTGAAGATCGGCGGGAACGAATGGCTGGCGGATGTCGTCGTGAAAGCAGCGGCAGGCTTGATTCCTACAGGCCGCGAAGCTCATTCACTAAAAATGCTCCTGGCGCGTTCAATCGCACCGGCGAGCAGGTCGATTTCATCTGTCGTGTTGTAGATTCCAACGCTGAGGCGGACGGTGCCGGAGAGTCCCAACTTCCGCATCAGCGGCTGGGCGCAATGCTGGCCGGCGCGGAGTGCGATGCCTTCTTCATCCAATGCCCGCGCGATGTCATGCGGATGAATCCCGGCGACGTTGAAGGAAAGAATTCCCGCCGGTTCATGCGTCGAACGAGGCCCATACAATTCAATCCCGCCGCAAGCTTTCAGCACATCGATCGCACGGCGAACCAGCAATGACTCGTGCTCCTGGATTCTCGCCAAGCCCAGGTTGTCGAGATAGTCGATGGCCGCGCCGAAACCGACCGCCTCCGCGATCGGCGGCGTGCCAGCCTCGAACTTCCACGGGTGCTCCGTCCACGTTGCGTGATCTGAATGGACTTCTTGCACCATGCCGCCGCCGGTCATCCACGGTTCCATTTCTTGCAGGCGCTCTGTGGTTCCGTACAAGACCCCGATGCCGGTCGGGCCGTACATTTTGTGAGCGGAACACACAAAGAAATCGCAGCCGAGTTGATGCAGGTTCAATGGTATCCTCGCTGCGGCTTGCGCGCCATCCACCAGGACCGGCACTCCACGTTGCCTTGCCAGCGCGATGACCTGGCTCAGTGGATTGATCGTGCCAAGGACATTTGAGACGGCCGTGATGGCGATGAGCCGCGTGCGCGGGCCGATCCATCGCTCCGCTTCAGCCATGTCGAGGCATCCCTCGGAAGTCACAGGCCAGCAGACCAACTCCGCGCCGGTCTTCTGAGTGACGAGCTGCCAGGGGACGATGTTGGAATGATGTTCCAGATCCGTGAGCAGCACTTGATCGCCCGGACGCAATCGCGGTGCAAGCCATGCCTGAGCCACCAGATTGATGGATTCCGTGGTGCCGCGTGTGAAGACGATGGAACGTGCCGAAGCTGCTCCGAAAAAGGAGGCCACCACTTCACGAGACTTTTCGTAAGCATCCGTCGCCTGATCGCTGAGGCGGTAGGCGCCGCGATGCACGCTGGCATTGGAGCGTTCGTAAAAGCGAGTCATCGCTTCGATCACTGCGCGCGGCTTTTGCGTCGTCGCCGCGTTGTCCAGATAGATCAGCGGTGCCTCGCCGGGTTTGGGTTCAAAAATGGGGAAGTCATTACGCGCTCGAGCCAGCCGGTCAGCTAATGTGGCAATGGCAGGAACTTCGCGGATTGCGCGAAGGCTTGCGACCTGGCTGGAAGATTCGTGTTCCACGGGATGAGTCTCGTTCACAGACGCTCTGGGTCATGCTCGATTCGCTACAGGATGAAGAATGCGGGTCGGCTTCGCAAGCTGCGACAAGGTGCGATGCCGACAACCTCGTTAAGAAATCGCTGCTCTAATTCGTTGCCGGGGAGTCCGGATTGCAACCCGGCTGGGAATCTGTCAGTCTGGCTTCATGAACATGGCTGAATTGATGCGAGAAGTTTCCACCTTGCCCGTTGAGCAACAACAGGAACTTGCTGCTTACCTCCTTCACCTCCGGCTTCAGCATGACGATGCCTGCCGATCCGAGATGACACGGCGCATTGATGATGGCACGCCTTCAAATTGGGTGGATCTGGATGAGTGGAGGAAAGAATTGGAGAAGAGCGGGGAAAACTAATGCTGCCCTACCGCGTTTTTATCGCAGCGGAGGTCATCGGATTCCTGAAGTCGTGTCGGCGTCAGGAACGACTTCATGTCACGCGCTGGTTCGATGAACTCGCTAATAATCCATTTCGGGTTGGTGATTACGTTGAACGCGACGAGATTGGCCGTCCCATTCAAGTCGTGATCAACGGCAAGTACGCAGCTTTCTTCTGAGCGGATCACCCGGTCAAAGAGATCAAGGTGGTGGATTTGAAGCCTGCCGGCAGATGATTCACTGGTGCGCTCGTCACAGGATTCCCGGAGGAAGATGAGGAAGTCAGGCCGCGCTCCCTCCGGTTCTCCACTATGGCGGTGCCAAGAGCTTCGCCGCTTGCGCAGAGCCCGAGAACCTGGCTGAAAGATTCGTATTCCGCCGGATGAGGTTTGTTCGCAGGCATGGAGGGGTGTGTGGGTTGGCCCTGCTTCATTCATTCCGAGAAATTCCTTCAAGGAAGAGGTGTCTTACCTTTTGGTAACTCGGGCCTGGTCTTGATGGACTCGATCTCGCGCAGAAGCTGTTTCGATTTGTCAGCGTAATACTCTTGCAGAAATTTCTGGATCGACGGACGGATTGCTGTTGAGGCCGAAGCTTCCAGAAGTCGTGCCGCCTTTTGATTCAACTGCTCATTCACCTCCGCCAGTCTCACGGCGACCTGCTCTCTTCCGACGGCGACCCTGGGGATCGGGTCGAAGGCTGACCTGGAAAACTCCTCGGTGTAAGCTTCGTGTTCCTTGAGCAGTTTTTGAACTTTATGACGCGACTCCGCATCCAATGCCTCTCCAGATGTTTTCGAAAGAGAATGCTCCATCCGGGCGAGTTCGAGATCTGCTCTCCTTCCCTTTTCGAAGTCCAGGTAGTGCGTGAATTGTTCCGCGGTCAATGTGGTCTTGAGATCCTTCTCGAAATTCAATTTTGCGCCGAGTAATTCCTGCTGCGAGAACTCGTATTCCATCATTGCTCGATGGATGTTCTTGGTATGTTGCTGCAGGCGTTCTGAATCTTCAGCCGACAGCCCGAGGTTCTGGTAAAATGCATCGTACCCTGCTTTGTTGGCCTCTGCGGCAGCCGATGCAGTGTCCCTGCAAAATTTATCGGAATGCCTCCGGATGTCAGGATCTTCGTAACCCAGAACCGGCCACCCTTTGCTCGCTCGGGATTCAATTTCCTCCTTGATTGACTGCTCATCGCTGTCGGGGCTGCGGGGATGGTTCACAAGATCCTGATCAGCACTTCCGATCAGGGACCGGTGATGCTTCAATTCCGGGGTCTGGATTGTCGGGTTCCCTGATGGCTCCAGGTTCGTCCTCGACGAGTGACTATAGCTGTCATGGAAACGCATCCCCAGCATGAAGGCCATCCCACCAATGAGCGCGTTGATGGCTGCGTTCTTGAATGGAACCCTATCGCGCATTTCGACAGTAAGGTTAATCGAGAATACCTGACAAAACAACCCACCTGGCGTCACGCCACGACGCGCGGTGAACACACCGGGAGTCAAAACATGTGGCCTGCAATCCTCGGAGACAGGCCGCGCGACAAAAGATGTGTCTCCCAGTCCTCGGAGGCAGGCCGCGCGACAAAAAATGTCCTCCGGCCACGGACGGAACACGTCACGCGACAAAAGATGTGCTCCGGCCTCGGCGGATGGACGATTTGCGGCGACGGTGCGGGTCCGTAGCCGCCGGGTTGTCACGAGATTAGGCGAATTCGACGGCCAGGTGTACGGGATCGAGACAGAGGAACCGTTGAAGTCTCTGGCATTGACCTCTGAGGTCGTGAGAATCGGTTGGCGGCAAGCCAGCCGTTCATCGCGGAGTTGTTGGAGGTAGGACTCGTCGCGCTGCGGCGAGTAGCGCTACCAAGGGGCCTAAAACATCGTGGACCGCCCGCTGAACGCGGGCGGAGTTGTCGCAGCGCGCCAACCGCTACCAACGGCTTCGAGATGGACTGGCAAGCCTGCAAGGCGGGTTCCCAGTCATTCGTTGTTGAATTGGGTGGGAGCAGTTGAGACATTGAATCCGTATCGAGCGGACGCGGCGCGGGTGGGGCAGGGGACTGCATTCACTGTGACCGGTGCAATTGCTGGAGCAACTGCCTTGATGAGCCCGCGTTCGGTCTTGTGCTGGAGAATTTCTTAAGAGGATGAATTCATGGATAGTTTGTTGATCAAGGGCGGGACGCCGTTGCACGGTGATGTGACGGTGAGCGGGGCGAAGAACGCAGTGCTGCCAATCATGGCGGCCACGTTGTTGACCGGGGAGGAGTGTGTCATCCGGCGTGTGCCCAAACTGAGCGACGTCACCTTCATGGCGGAGATCCTCAAATCTCTTGGCGCGGAAGTGAAGATCGCCGACGGCACGCTCACGGTCCGCGCGGCGAAACTCAATGGCGTGGGCGATTACGATTTGATCCGCAAGATGCGCGGCTCGATCTGCATCCTCGGGCCGCTGCTGGCGCGGTTGCACAAGGCCAAGGTCTCGCTGCCCGGCGGTTGTGTCATCGGCTCCCGGCCTGTGGATCTGCATTTGAAGGGCATCAAGGCGCTGGGTGCGAAGGTGACCATCGACAGCGGCTACATTCTGGCAAAGGCGCCGAAGCTTATCGGGGCGGATTTATTCCTCGGCGGTCGAGCCGGGCCGACGGTGCTTGGCACCGCCAATGTGATGATGGCGGCGACGCTCGCCGAAGGGGTCACGATCATTGAGAGCGCGGCGTGCGAACCCGAGGTCATGGATGTGGCCAACTTCTTGAATGCGATGGGCGCGAAGATTTCCGGAATCGGAAGTCCAACGATTACCATTACGGGTGTGAAGGAGTTGCATGGCGCGGAGCACGACGTCATCCCGGATCGCATCGAGGCGGCGACGTTTGCCATCGCAGCGGCGGCGACGGATGGAGAAGTAACAATCCACGGTGCGCGGACGGATCACATGCACGCGGTGTTGGACAAACTGCGCGAGGCCGGGGTGAAGGTGGAGCGCAAGGGGCCATCGCTGGTCGTCTCGCGCGGGCGCTCCTTGAAGCCGGTCGATATCACGACGCTGCCATACTCGGGTTTCCCGACGGATTGCCAGGCACAGATGATGGCGCTGATGATGTTGACCAACGGGATCAGCATCATCACCGAGCGGGTTTTCGAATCACGCTTCATGCACGTCAGCGAGATGGCTCGTCTTGGCGCGGATATTGCCATCGAAGGGCCAAGTGCGATTGTGAAGGGTGGGGCACCGTTGAGCGGCGCTGCTGTCATGGCGAGTGATCTGCGAGCTTCCGCCGCGCTGGTCATCGCCGGGATGGTTGCACGAGGACAAACTCTGGTGAAACGTATTTATCATCTGGATCGCGGCTACGAAAACATCGATGACAAGCTGCGCGGGCTCGGAGCAAAGATCGAACGTGTGCAGGAAACATGAAGGCCCTGATCGTCATAGCGATTGTCGCGGCAGTCTTCTATCTGATGCGAGGCTTGCTGCGCCAGTACAGCAACGCTGAGCGCCAGACCAATCCTTCCGGCAGCCAGTATTCAAACGGCGAGTCTCAACCAGCCCCGGCCGGCGCAACTCTGGAAGGCATGCCTCCGGCCTACGAGCCGGCACTGGCAGCCGCCGAGAAACAAGGCGCCGCCGGCCTCAGAACCTTCCTTGCCAACTACGGACGCTCCATTCGCGACCCCAAGCTGGCGGATATCGAGCTGGATTATGTGGTTCTATTGAGCCGCACGGATCCGATCGAAGCAAAGCGGGTTTTTCAACTCGTGAAGGCGCGCGTCGTGACAACCTCGCCGGTGTATGGCCGGATCAAGAAGCTGGAGCCGACATTTCAGTGAGGGAGATTGGCGGCTTCGCGCGTGGGTCACGGCTGATCCTAAACTTGTAAGTATCCTTGGCCGCTAATGAACACAAAATCATAGGAATCGTTCCAGGTGTTTTGTGGAGGCATCGCCAGATAAAAGTGCTCGATACGTTGATGGAAACGGAGCTTGTGCATCCAACCTCCGTGACTAGCGGTGTTCACTAACGGTTGTCTTAATTTCAGGAAGATTTTCGGGAGGATTTGCCTTGCACTTGAACCCTTTGAATGTCAACAAGTTGTTTGCTACCAACGCTAGTAAAGCCTAGATAACTACCTGCAATATGTAAGCTTATGAAATGTTTCCCCGTTCTTCTCAGCCTCATTACTGCTGCGGTTAGTGGATCGAGTTGCGTTCATGCCTCGGTCTTCGTCACTACCCTCACCCAACCTTCCGCAGCAACTTTAACAATAGCAGGTCCTCTTAAGCTTGGGATGTCATTTGCCACTGACGCGTCAAGCTATACCCTTAGCGCTATCACGGTTAATATACGGGAAAATATAGCTGGTACTTTGACAGGGGAACTTTACCTTGCTGATGGAAATAATTTACCAAGCGGAAGTGCTTTGGTTTCATTTTCACATGGGTCGATTGGAGGCACGTTGGGCGATGTGGCATTCGTACCAAACATTTCCTTCACGCTGGATCCTAGCACATCCTACGCATTTGGTCTGCACCTTCAGGGCATTATAGCTTGAGCGCAACAGCGTCCGGTAATGGCTTTGATCGGCCCAACGGCGGCACTTGGGATATGGCAGCCGTCCTTCCAGTTTACAACGACTCTTCGGGAGCCTGGTTCAATTCTGGCTCAGGAGCCTTCCGAGCTATGGGTGCCGTGGATGCAACGGCAGTCCCGGAGCCGGCTGACTACGGCTTGGCCACCGCTGTGGGGTTGATCGCTTTTGCCTTCTGGCGTCGCAAGAAGTCCTGACGTCAGTCCGCCGCAGGTAATAAATAGATACTTCGAAGCGAGTAGTAAGTCGGTTCTATTTTCTTCACGCCTTCGTGGCAGCCAAACTCCTGCGCTGGCAAAGGTCGCCACGAGTCAGCAAATCCCTTTGACTCCGCGCAATGTTTTACTAGGTTCCTCGCCACGCATTATGAGATTTGGCATAAATACTTTTCTATTCGCATCTCCATTCACAAACGACAGCACAAAGCTGTTCAAGACATTCAAGAAATGGGGTTTCACCTCCATTGAAATACCTGTCGAAGATCCTTCACACATTGATCCGGCGCACGTGAAAGCCGAACTCGACAAGCATGGGCTTGAGTGTGGATCGATCTGCGCCTGCATGGGGCCGGGCCGGGATTTGCGCGGATCGGCGGAGGATCAGAAGACCGCGATGGATTACTGCAAGGCGCTCATTGATCAGATGGTGGTGCTTGGCTGCCCGTCGCTGATCGGGCCGGTCTATTCGGTGGTTGGCCGCGCAGACGCCGAGGAACCCGCCGCGCAGAAGCAACAATGGGCTCTCGTGGTGAAGAATCTCAAGGAGCTGGCGAAGTATGCGGCGGCGCGCGAGCGTCAGATCTGCATCGAGCCGCTCAACCGCTTCGAGACGGACTTCCTCAACACCTGCGATCAGGGGTTGAAGCTCATCAAGGCCGTCGGCGCCAAGAACGTGAAGCTGCACCTCGATACTTTCCACATGAACATCGAGGAGAAGAACCAGGGCAAGGCCATCCTGAAGGCGGGCAAATTGCTCGGCCACTTCCACGCCTGCGGCAGTGATCGCGGCACGCCGGGCAATGACCACATCGATTGGAAGCCGATCGTCGCCGCGCTCAGGAAGATCAAGTACGACGGTGACGTGGTGATCGAGTCGTTCACCACCGATGTCAAAGTGATCGCGCGCGCCGCGGCAATCTGGCGCCGGATGGAGCCGACGCGGGACGAGATCGCGGTCAAAGGCATCAAGTTTCTCAAGCGAGTCTTCGCCTGAGAAGTGTTTCCACTTTGCTTCCCGCGGAACAGGGCGTCCGAAGGCCCGTCCGCGTGGAAGCTGCGTCGGTGAATCCGTCGCATCGAGATTCCGTCAGAGTTTGCATCCGTCAATTCGGTTACAGATCAAATATATCAACATGAATTCCAAAATCTCATTGTTTGCTGCCGCCACGTTTGCGTGCGCGGCCTTCCTCAATCCAATCCGAACCGTTGGCGCGGAGGCCGGCTTCAAGAATCTTTTCAACGGAAAGGATCTGAATGGATGGGAGGGCAATACCACGCTTTGGTCCGTGCAGGATGGAGCGATCCTCGGAAAGACCGGGAGCGATGGAGACTCCAAGATCACGCACAATACGTTTCTGGTCTGGAAAGGTGGCGAGGTCGGGGATTTTGAGCTGCGCCTTTCTTACAAGATTGTGGGAGGCAACTCCGGCATCCAATACCGCAGCAAGGTCACGGAGGCGGGGAAGTTTGGACCGATAGTTGCCGGTTACCAGGCGGACTTCGAGGCGGGGAAGACTTATTCCGGCATTCTCTACGAGGAACGCGGACGCGGCATCCTCGCGCAGCGCGGACAGAAGACCGTGATCAAGGAGGTGGAGGTTCAGAAGAATGGAAAGAAAGAGAAGCAGACCAAGGTCGAAGTGGTGGGCAAGGTCGGCGAATCGGATGACATTCAGGCGAAGATCAAGAATGAGGACTGGAATGATTATGTGGTGATCGCGCGCGGCAACCATCTGCAGCATTTCATCAACGGAGTTCAGACCATCGACGTCGTGGATGAGCAGGAATCAAAGGCCGCAAAGACGGGTATCCTGGCGCTCCAGATTCATACGGGCCCGGCCATGACCGTTCAGTTCAAGAATATTCGGATCAAGGATCTTGCGTTGAGAAAGCGCCGAGCCGAGGAAAAGACATCTGGAGTGAGCGCTCCGAAAACTGAAGGCTTCATCAGCCCGACGGCAGGGGAACGAAAATGAGCACGCTTCGACTGTTCGCATTGGGATTCGCGTTCGCGCTGACCACAGCCGCATTGTGCGCGGCCGACAAGAAGATCGTGATCATTGCCGGTTCGCAGAGTCACGGCGCTGGTGAGCACGAATTCAAGGCGGGTTGCAGCCTGATCAAGAAATGCCTGGATTCGGTGCCGGGCGTGAAACCGGTTTTGACGCTCGATGGCTGGCCGAAGGACGAGAGCATTTTTGAAGGCGCATCCGCCGTGTTCATCTATTCAGACGGAGGTGGCAGGCACCCGGCGATCCAAGGTGGAAATCTGAAGACCCTCGGCAAACTGATGGACAAGGCCGTGGGTTTTGCGTGCGGACATTACGGTGTGGAAGTTCCAAAGGAAAAGGGCGGTGCTGAATTCCTGCAATGGATGGGTGGTTATTTCGAGATGCATTGGTCCGTGAATCCGCACTGGACCGCTGAATTCACCAATCTGCCGAAGCATCCCATCACCCGTGGAGTCCAGCCGTTCAAGGTCAATGACGAGTGGTACTATCACATGCGGTTCGCGGACGGGATGAAGGGAGTCACTCCCATCCTAAGCGCGCTGCCTCCCGCCAAGACACTGGACCGCCCCGATGGTCCGCACAGCGGCAATCCCGCCGTGCGTGAAGCGATCGCCAAGGGCGAGACTCAACACGTTGCCTGGGCCTTTGATCGTCCGAACGGCGGGCGCGGTTTCGGATTCACTGGCGGACATTTTCACAAGAACTGGGGCGACGACAATTTCCGCAAGGTCGTGCTTAATGCATTGCTCTGGGTCGCCAAGGTTGAAGTGCCTGCGAACGGTGTTCAATCGACCGTCACCGTGGACGACTTGAAACAAAATCTGGATGACAAGGAGAAGAAGAAGGCGGCTGCCTCGCCAGCGGTCAAGGCGCCGAAATCAGAATCCTTCATCAGTCCAACCGTGGGAGAAAAGAAATGAGCACTCATCGTTTTGCCGCACTGTTGGCTTTGCTTGTCGCTTCGGTTGTCGATTCAGCGGGCGCCGACAAAAAGATCGTTCTCATCGCTGGCGGCAAGAGTCACGGGCCTGGCGACCATGAATTTCGAGCGGGTTGCCTGTTGCTGCAAAAGAGCCTCGCCGGAGTTCCGGGCATCAAGACGTTCGTTTACTCGAACGGCTGGCCAAGCAAGGTTGAGGGCGGCAACGTCGTGGATGATCACGCGGCCCTTGATGGCGCGGCTGCGGTGCTGATTTACGCAGACGGTGGCGGCGGACATCCCTTGTTGGTTCGCGATCACTCGAAGGTGATGGAAGGTCTTGTGAAGCGTGGAGTGGGTCTCGGCTGCGCGCATTACGGCGTGGAAATTCCGAGCACGAACGGCGGCCCGCAGCTCCTGCAATGGATCGGCGGACATTACGAGCACGCCTACTCCGTCAATCCGATGTGGATTCCAAATTATCAGAAGTTCCCGAACCATCCGGTCGCGCGTGGCGTGAAGCCCTTTGCGTTGCTTGACGAATGGTACTTCAACATGCGCTGGCCTGCCGACACCAAAGGGCTGACTCACATTCTCGTCGATAAACCGTCCGACCAGGTTCGCAACGGGCCTTACGTTTATCCTCCTGGGCCTTACAAACACATCCAGGAAGCGAAGGGTCGAGAGGAAACGATGATGTGGACCTTCGAGCGGCCTGATGGCGGGCGCGGCTTCGGTTTCACCGGCGGGCACAAGCATGTGAACTGGGTCAATGACAACCAGCGCAAGGCCGTCCTGAACGCGCTGCTCTGGATCGCCAAGGTTGATGTGCCGGCGAACGGCGTCGAATCCGTCGTCTCACCGGAGGAACTGGCGCTGAACCTCGATCCCAAAGGCGTGCCAGCGGATGCGCCCAATCTGACGGGAGCTTGGAATGTCACGGTGCAGACACAGGACGCGACTTACAATCCCACGTTCAAGCTTGTGCATGCGGGTCAGAACTTGATCGGCGATTACAAGGGCGGCCTGGGAGAGGCTCACGTCACTGGATCGGTGAATCAGAAGAACAATGAAGTTCGTTGGAAGTTTGAAGTCGAGATGCAGGGCGAGAAGACGGTGTGTTCTTACACAGGCAAGATCGAAGACAAGAACTCGATGAAAGGCACGATGACGCTTGGCGAGTTCGAAGCGACCTGGACGGCGAAGCGCTAGCGAGCATCCACCGAGGGGGCGCGGTTTTCGGCCCCAGATAGCCTTCCGATGCTGCCCTGACGGATCGCGCGCTCAGATCGCGCTGCGTTTATCGCTTCTCCCGAATCCAGCGATCGATCTTCTGCTCCAGAACCCTCAGCGGCAGACAGCCGGATTCGAGCACGCGGTCGTGGAACTCCCGAATGTCGAACCGTCCTCCGAGTTCCTTTTCCGCGCGGGCGCGCAACTCGCGGATCTTCAATTGGCCGACCTTGTAAGAAAGCGCTTGTCCCGGCCACGCCATGTAACGTTCGATTTCCGCCACGATGCTGGCCTCCGACTCGGCTTCGTGATCGAGCGAATACCTGATCGCCTGTTCCCGCGTCCATCCCTTCGCGTGGATGCCGGTATCCACCACAAGCCGGATGGCCCGGTGCATCTCGGCGCTTAACATCCCGAAGTACTGATAAGGATCATCATAGAGGCCAAGTTCCTTCCCGAGAGATTCGCAATACAGCGCCCAACCTTCACCGTAGGCGCTGTACCAAAGCGTGCGCCTGAACTGCGGCAGCCTGGAATTCTCCTGTTGCAGCGAAATCTGGTAATGATGGCCGGGACTCGCCTCGTGCAGGAACCAGTCTTCGTCGGAGTAAAGGTTGGATTCGGCAATGGTCGGAATCGGTACGTAGAAGATGCCGGGACGCGTGCCATCAACCGAGCCCTGCATGTATTCCGCGCTCGCGGACGCCTCGCGAAATGCCTCCGTTCTCCGGACCTCGAACTTCGTCCTGGGCACGAGATTGAACAGCCGGTTCAACGCCGGCTGCATCTTCCGATGAATCGCGTTGAAATTGTCGATCACCTGTTGCGGTTCCTTGAAAGGTATCAGCTCCTTCTTCGTGCGGACGTGATCGAAGAATGCCTTCATGTCTCCCTGGAAGCCCACGGTCTTCCTGACTTTTTCCATCTCCTCCAACAGCCGTTTGACCTCCCGCTCACCGAGCTGGAATACCTCATCGGCGGACAGATCGGTGGTCGTGTAAGTCTGGATCTGGAGTTTATAATACTCGCGGCCATTCGGAATCTCGGAAATCCCCGATGATGTCCGTCCCGCCGGTAAGTATTCCTTGCTGAAGAACTCCTGCAAATGGCTGAAGGCTGGAATAATCTTTTCACGGATCTTCTCCGCGTAAGCGGTGGTCAATCGCGTCCGGTCCGTGGTGGAAATGCTCGACGGAATGAATTTGATCGGCCCGTAAAAGACGTGAGTCTCCACCGGGCCCTTCGCCAGATCCGCCATCTGCGGAACGACCTTTTCGATTAGGGGCTTGGGAAGGACATAACCACGTTTCATTCCCTCGCGCATTCTGGATACCGCAACGCCGCACCACTCGGTGAACGCGTCCAGCCGCTTCAACCAGTTCTCATAATCGCGGACCGTTTTGAAAGGCTGGGCGGATGTCCCGCCCGCCCACTGGCCGATCTGGAGATGCAGCGACTCGAATTGATTGATCGGCAGCAGGTGCGTGGGGAACTGGAGTTGTTTCAGGTTGATCTCGCACTCCCACTTCAGAACATCGTGGCTCATCTGCTCATCCGCGGACAACCCACCGCGATCAAACCGGCTCAAAGCCGTGAGATATTTGCGGTAAAACGCCGCAAGGTTGGATCGATTCGAGTCCGTCAGATTGTTCGGCAGCAAATCATCATACCGGTTGTCCCCGGCCATCGTCGCTTCCTGCGGATAAAGCTTCAGGCGCTCTTCGTGGTAATCCTCGAAAACCTTACCGATGGCGGACATGGAACTGCTCGCCTGTTTCGATGGAGCCGGTTTGTGGTCGATGTTCTGGCATCCTGGCAGCAAGACAACAGCAATGAGGACAGGTAGGAGTTTTTTCATCTGGTGCGAAAGTTGAGCCGATTCCTTGTGAGATTGTCAACGGAGAGGAGGGTTCGGATTGCCAGCATCGTCCTACCTGTCTCGTTGCGGCTGGAGATGGTGCTGTCATATCGAGTCTTGCCGCAACAGGTGGAAAGCGAATGAGTGAATCGTGCGCATGGGTATTCGAGAGTTGTCGGCGAGATCGGCAAGGTGACATTCATGACGAATCGAATGACTCGGCAATCTCCCTCGGCATCAACATTGCACCGGGCTTTCCATTCTCCACGTCGGGCGCTCTAATTTGTGCGTGGCCACGCTGCATATCGGAAAAATTCAATCCCTCGACGCTCCGGAGCTCGCGTTATACTGTACCCTCAAACGCCCGGAGGAACACGAACGGGCCGGCGTGCTCGTGGCGACGAACGAGAAGGTCGTGCGACGACTGTTGGCGAGCCGTTTCACGGTCCTTTCCGCGCTGCTCACTCCCGCGTGGCTGGAGAGGCTCGAAGCCGGTCTTCGCGCCCGGCCGGAAGAGATCCGTGTTTACGTCGGTGAAAAGGCGCTGCTGGAAACCATCACCGGCTATCAACTTCATCAAGGCGCGCTGGCCGTCGCCAAAATTCCTCCGCAACCGGGCATTGAAGTGTTGCTTGAAACAACGCCACGGCCGTTCCTGATCGCCGCTGTCGAAGGTATTGCCAGTGCGGAAAACCTCGGTTCGGTCGTCCGGAGCTGCGCGGCCTTTGGTGTGTCTTTCCTGATCGTGGGTGAGACGTGTGGAAGTCCCTTCCAACGCCGCGCCGTCTCCGGGTCCATGGGCACGATCTTCGAGCAGCCGGTGGTGCAAGTGGACAATCTGGTGAAAACCCTGGCGGATTTGCGAGCGCAGGGGGTGCGATGTCTGGCGGCGCATCCTCGCCCCGGTGCGCGGAAGCTGGCGGACATGGATCTGCGTGGCGACTGTTGCCTCGTGTTCGGTGCGGAGGGGCCTGGCCTCACCGAAAAGGCTCTGGCCGCGTGCGACGACACGGTGAAAATCCCAATGCCTTCGCACATGAATTCTCTGAATGTGGCCGCCGCCTCGGCGGTGTTCCTATACGAAGCGGCCCGGCAACGTGGTTGATCGATGGCGAGGGTATCTGTCGGAGTCTGAAGGGATGCGCTGAGTTCAGCGACGCTCCTGGACTGGCCGATGCCTCGGCACATCCAGCCCCGCAACCACTCTGCCTGAGTTCAAAACACTGCAGATGTGAGTCGCAGTTTCAGAGGATCCCAATCGCAGGGCAAACCGCTGTCTTCTCAGTAATCCACGCCAAAACCATTGACGCCCGAAAGCACGCCCGACCACTCTGCCGCTAAACATCAGTCACAGCACGAGCTCCAATGAACATCGATTGCAAATTTGTCCGCAGCGTTTTTGTCTTCACCCTTCTCCTCCTGACATGTCTTACTTCCTCCCTCGCTGAGGAGAAATTCTCTTTCCGCAGCACTCCGGGCAAGTTGCCGAAGGACGCGATTCCCCGCCGGTACACGCTCGAACTCACTCCCTCGTTCGAGACTGGAACGACGCTCGGATCCGAACTCATCGAGCTGGAGGTAATGAAACCCATGGAGCAGCTCGTGTTGAACGCGGTTGATATCGAGTTCACCAAAGTCGAACTCGCCGGTTCAGATGTCAGCGCACTCATGCCGAAGGAAGACAAGCAGCAGCAAACCGTCACCATTCCATTGTCGAAGCCACTGCCCGCCGGAATGCACCAGCTCCGAATCGATTTCAAAGGCAGGATTTCCGAGAAGGCTGAAGGACTTTACTTTGATCGTTACCAAACATCGACGGTTGAGAAACGGTTGCTGGTCACGATGATGGAACCCACCGATGCGCGCCGCATGTTTCCCTGCTGGGATGAACCGGTTTTTCGCGCGGTGTTCCAACTCACGGTGATTGTCCCAACGAATCATACAACCGTCGCGAACATGCCCGTTGAGAAGGAAGAGAAGCTTCCTGGTGGCCTGAAACGCGTCTCGTTCGCTGCGACACCGCCGATGCCCTCCTACTTGATGGTTCTCGCTTCCGGTGAAATGGAAGAGCTGCGCGATGAAGTCGCCGGGATCCAGCTTGGCATTTTCACGACCGAAGGGAAACGCGAGCAGGCTCGTTACGCAATGGAAGCAACGAAGCAAATTGTAGCCTTCTTCAATGACTACTTCGGGATCAAATATGCCCTGCCCAAGCTGGATCAGATTGCCGTCCAGAACTTCGCCTGGGGTGCCATGGAGAACTGGGGCGGCATCGTTTATCGCGAGGATGCGCTTCTCTTTGATCCCAAAAAGAGCACTCCAGACACGCGCGAGAGGATCTTCGGCATCATCGCCCACGAAATCGCTCATCAATGGTTTGGCAATCTGGTGACGATGGCCTGGTGGGACAATTTGTGGCTCAACGAAGGCTTCGCCTCCTGGATGGGAACGAAAGCGACAGACCACCTGAATCCAGGCTGGCAAATCTGGTTGCGGGCGAACTCCGCTCGCGACGCTGCCATGAAACTCGATGCGCGCCGTGTCACTCACAAAATCCAGGAGCCGATCATCAATGACAGCCAGGCCACGGATGCTTTCGATGTCATCACCTACCAGAAAGGCCAGTCCTTCCTCCGGATGCTGGAAAGCCATCTCGGTGCGGCAGCGTTCCGCGATGGCATCCGGCTTTACATGCAACGGCACAAATTTTCCAACTCGACCACCGCCGATCTCTGGGATGCTCTCGAAACCACCTCTGGAAAAGCGGTCAAAACCCTCGCTGCTTCATGGACCGAGCAGCCGGGATTCCCACTGGTTTCCGTGAGCGCCAACTGCGCGGCAGGGACGCAGAATCTTTCAGTACGGCAGGAGCGGTTCACTCTCAATTTTACGGAAACAAACCGTCCGCTCTGGCAGATCCCGATCACCGCTGGCCCTCTCATCATGTCCGCCTTGGAGCCGTCGAAGTTCATGCTCGGCGCCGCGGAAGCAGTCTTCCCGGCCGGTACCTGTGAATCCACATGGAAAGCAAACATCGGCAACATCGGTTACTTCCGGGTTCTGTATGACCCGGGCTCATTCACGAGGATCGAGAAGGCATTTCCTTCGCTGCCGCTGGATGAGCAATTGAATCTGTTAAGCGACACGTGGGCGCTGGCGGAGGCCGGGCGAAGTCTAATTTCGCAGTACCTCAGCCTTGTCGAGAGCATCCGCGACAACCCGGCGCTTCCCCTCTGGGAGCAAATTGGCGGTGCCATTGGCTCGATACACAACCTTCAGACGGGACTGCCTGGTGCAGAGGGTTTCGCTGCTTATGCCCGATGGTTGCTGCAGGCGCAGTTCAAGCGTCTGGGTTGGGATTCTAAAGCGGGGGAACCGCACCCCGACACGGTTCTCCGCGCCGAGATTCTCCAGGCGCTCTCTGAACTGCGTGACGAAACGGTGCTTTCTGAAGCATCCAGGCGGTTCAATCGATTCCTTCAAAATCCAGATTCACTGCCGGGCGAACTGAGGCCCGCCGTGATCGGCACCGTCGGTCGATATGCGGACAATGTGACATACGACCGCCTGCATGCACTGGCCAGAGCCGCCAAGGATCTCGAAGAGAAACAACTCTACTATCACGCGATGGCTGCCGCTTTGAATCCCGACCTCGCCGACCGGACCCTCCACCTGGCCTTGACGGATGAACTCCCGCCCGTCTTTGCGTCGCGCCTCGTTCCCCAGGTCGCCAGCCTCGGACGCCACACCGAGCGATCATGGAAGTTCGGCAAGGAACACATGAAGGCGCTGCTCGATAAAGTTCCGTTCTCCAATCGCAACCGTTATGTGCCGTCCATCATGAGCTCATTTTCGGATGCGGCCAGAGCCGACGAATTGGAAGACTACGCCAGGAAGAATCTACCACCCGAGGCGATGAAAAAGGCCGAGGAGATTGCCGACGGAATCCGATTTCGTTACGCCTTCAAGGAACGTGAGATGCGGATGGTCGATCAATGGGTGAAAGGCAGAAAGCCTGGCACCACCGCGCCCTGAGCGTGCGAGTTTGTTTTGGAAATAAAAAAGGCCACCATTGCTGGTGGCCCTATGAAGATCGGAAAAGCGCTTACGCCTTTGCCGTCGGTTTTGTTTTGGCCGTGACCTTTTTGCGCTTGTGATAGGCGAGCCGGCGGCGGCGTTTCTGCACTTTGTTCAGTTGCTGTCCCATAGTTATCTTTACTTTGCCGAATCTATTCGGTTTTGTAGCGCGAGAATATGCTGACTCGGCTCCGATGGTTCAACATCTATTTCTCACTGATCGGATCCCTGTGTCTGTTCTCCGGCTGCGAGACCACCGGCGACAAGCAACCAGCCGGTAAGAATAAGGACAAGGAAGCCACTCTTCTTCGGTTCCACCTCGAGGTGAACTCGGATGGAACAGGCCTGAACAGTCCCGTGTCCGTCTTCCGGGCGCAGCCTGTCATGGTGAATGTGAACAAGAATTCCTTCCTGAATGAAGGCGACATCATGGAAGCGATGGTGGTCGATGTCGTCGGCGGCTTTGCCATCTCCATCCAGTTCGATCCGCACGGCATGCTGGTACTTGACTCCGTCACCGGCGGAAGCCGTGGAAGCCGCATTGCGATCATGAGCCAGTTTGGGAGTCAAAAGGATGGCGCGGTGCGCTGGATCGCCGCTCCCCGCATCACGCATCATATCAAAGACGGAAGGTTCACATTCACTCCGGACGCCTCCCTTGAGGAGTCAGAAAGAATCGTTCGTGGCATCAACAACATCGCCATCGAGTTGAAAAAGCAGCCGAAGAAGCCAAAGACGCAGAAGAAATGATTTCCGGTCAATCCCTGACGAACCGCAAAACTCTCATTCTGGGCCTGCTCATCCTGGTCCACGCGGTTGCAACCTCCGCCCAACTTTTCCAGCTTCCCACCGCCAATCGCGCCATTTATGAGCCCGACGGTGGCGAACGTTTCTTTGTCGGCACCGTTGGCAAGCCGTGGTCGAGCGGCACCTTCGGCTGCGTGCGCTCCGATGGCTGGCAGATCCACGAAGGTCTGGACATCAAATGCGTCCAGCGCGACCGGAGTGGCGAACCCACCGATCCCGTGATGGCGAGCGCCGACGGCACCGTTGCCTACATCAGCGCCAGACCCGCGCTTTCCAACTATGGCAAATACATCATCCTGAAGCATCGGATCGAAGGCATTGAACTCTACACTCTCTACGCGCATTTGAGTGGCATTCGTTCCGCTCTCGGCGTGGGCCAAACGGTCAAGGCTGGCGAAATCATCGCGACCATGGGCCGAACATCCAACACCCGCCAGCGAATCACCAAGGACCGCGCCCACGTCCACTTCGAGATCATCCTGCTCGTCAACGATCGCTTTGCGGAGTGGTTTCAGAAGACTTCCCCCGGCGAGCGCAACGATCATGGTGATTGGAACGGCCAGAACCTTCTCGGCCTGGATCCCCGGCTCGTGCTGCTCGCTCAACGCGAACGGGGCGCCAGCTTCAGCCTTCTCCAGTTCATCCGCACTCAACCCGAACTTTGCCGGCTGGTCGTTCGAGACACGCATTTCCCTTGGCTCAACCGTTACAGGCCTTTGATTCGCCGGAATCCTGTCGCCGACCGTGAGGGAACCGCAGGCTACGAGATCGGGCTGAATTATATGGGCGTTCCCTACCAGCTCATTCCCCGTGCCGCGAGCGAGCTTCGCAGCCAGTCACGCGTTCAATTGCTCTCCGTCAACGAAGCCGAGCAGCAGAAGCATCCCTGCCGCAAACTTGTCGTGCGCCGTGGCGCTCAATGGCAATTTACCGCCGCTGGCCACCGTTTCATCGATTTGCTCACTTACTGAGGAGCCTGTTCCACGGTCTCCTCGCTATTGACTCCTGTCGGAATATCCGGCAACACCACCCGTCAGACACCACGCACTTATGAAACATACCCTGCCCATCGTCGCGCGCGTATCGGGGCTGATCACCCTCGCTGCCTGTCTTTTCGCCGGTGCCTGTTCCGCTCACGCGGCGGCGACCATCCCGGACGAATACAAGGTCGGTGGACTCGCCATTGGCTGCCAATCCTACACCTTCAACCGTTTCTCCGCCTTCGAAGCCATCGAGAAGACCGCAGCCGCCGGTGGACGGGTAATTGAATTCTATCCCGGCCAGCGCCTCAAAGCCGATGACCAGAAAACCAAGCTCGAACAGGGAATGTCCGATGAACTCATCGCCGAGCTGAAGCAGAAACTTCAGAAGCATCAAATGATGGCGGTGAACTTCGGCGTTGTCGGGAACTTCGGCCGCGATGAAGCCGCGGCTCGCAAGGTCTTCGAGTTCGCCAAAAAGATGGGCATGCCCGCGATCACCATCGAGCCTGACTCCACTGAAGCCGCACTGGATCTCATCGACAAGCTCATCAAGGAGTACGACATCAAAGTCGCCATCCACAATCACCCCAGGCGTGAGAAAGATCCCAATTATAAACTATGGGATCCGAACTACGTCCTCTCCCTCGTCAAGAGCCGAGACTCACGCTTCGGTGCCTGCGCCGACATCGGCCATTTCGTCCGCTCGGGCATTAAACCCATCGATGCCCTCAAGACGCTTAAGGGCCGTGTAATCAGCATGCACATGAAAGACCTCCACGAGTTCAAGCCCGGTGGCCATGATGCGCCCTTTGGCACCGGCGTTTCCGACATCCCCGCCGTCATCGACGAACTCAAACGCCAGCAATTTACCGGCAACATCTCCATCGAGTACGAATACAACTGGGATCATTCCGTGCCCGATGTCGCCCAGTGCATTGGTTTTGTCCGGGGCTACACATCTGGCAGGCATTGAAGCGAAGACGAGGCGATCCTCAAACGCCACTTTTTCAATTCATCACCTGTTTCAAACTTCCTGGAGCCGGAGTCATTTCCGGCTCCTTTTTTCATACGCGTCCAGATTCACCTCGGGCTTGTCTCGTTCGATGACTCGCGACTTTTTGGGGCGCGCTTGCTGGAGCGTTTTCGATATTGCCATTGCCTCGGGAAACTGGCGCTCCCATTCATTGCGATGGCAGGCAAATAGCAACATCGACCCGGGCTCAAACCGTCAGCAGGCGGCGGGCGTTTCCGGTGCAGATGGCTTTCATCTGGCTTTCGCTCAAGACGGACTCCCGAAGTTTCAACTTTGCGGACTCGAAATAGAAGAACGGGGCAGACGAGCCGAAGCAGAGGCGGTCATCGGGAATCTGCGCCAGCAGACTCGCAATTCCCTGGACACCTTCGAGGGTGGCGATCTCGAATCGCACTCCATGGGCGGCAAGGTCGAGCACGGGTTTGCCACGCAGTGTTCGGAAGGCGTTGATCAATTGCACACGGGCGGCAGGAGTTTCTTTCAACAAACCGATCAACGGCAGGGTGTCCACGGGCGGCACTGGGAGCCGAGGATGCTGGGTGCGCTCGTCTTCGAGACTACAAGCGATTTGCACGAGAAGCCTGCGCGCCGTGGCAAGTTGCAGCAGTCGTACGAAGGCCGGGGTGGCAAGGGTGTATCCATGATAATTCGGGTAGAGGCGAACGCCGCGCATCTGGTGCTCCTCGTGGCAACGGCGCAGGTCATCCTCCCAATCCGGCTGTGTGGGGTTGACGGTGCCGAATGGCACGATGAGACCACGCCCATGACGGCGGCAATCCTCCGCCAGCCTTGAGTTCACGGAGGAGATGTCTTTGTGCAACAGCGCATCGAAGCTGCCGGCCCAGGCTTGAGCGACGCCGTTCGCGCGGAGTTTGGCGACCAACACTGGTGTTTCGTCCATCGGACAGCGGCGGAAGGGCCACCGACCGAGAGTGATGTTGGTGTCGATGAGTGCGGGAGAACTGGCTTCCGCGCTTTGGCCTGGCAGCGTGGCAAGAGCAGTCGCGGCGGTTGCAATCAGGGTGGATTGGAGAAACTGCCGACGGGGAAGTCCGGGCGCACGTAAATTGATGGGAGTTTCGGCGTCGTTCATCTCTAAATCCGAACGAACTGCAAAGTGCGAATTCCAAACCTTCCATCGCTGACACCGCCATGGAGAACCATTGTCCTGATCCAGGTGAAAAATCCGTTTCCGCACTCGAACTTCGATCTGTTTTCGGGCTTCGGAGATTTGGATTGCGGGAGTCGTGTTCATGGCTTGATGCCTTTCGTTTGGAGAATGGGGGTCAGCAGGCGTTTGAGGTTTTCACCCAGGATGAGTTTCCTCGCTGATTCGGGAATGTCCGCGCCGAACACTTTTGCGAGCTGCGAAGCGAAGCTGCGACCACCGACATCACTGCCGTATATGACACGCTCGGCGCCGAGTTCCCTCACGGCCATCTCGGTGTAACCAGCGACAGGGTCGGAGCCGGCCAGATCGGAGTAAACATTCTTGAACGGGCGGATGACGCGAATGCCATGTTCCCAATCGCCGCCGGTGTGGCCGCAAATGAGCGGCACGCCGGGATGGCGCGTGGCAAGTTGCGTGAGATCTTCAGGGGTGGATTCGCCAGGGTCGTTGCCGCCGGACTTGAACCACGTGTGCTGGTAAATAACGGCCTTCAACTCGGCGGCACGCCTGACGATTGGGTCCAGCTCCGGCGCGGAGCAGGGGTGGGCGATCCAGAGTTTTACCCCCACCATCGGACCACGGGCGACGCAGCGTTCAAGTTCGGCGAGCGAGGCTTCGACATATTTGGGATTGAGATACACGAAGCCGAACGCGCGTCTCGGAAATCTGGCGATGGCGCGGAGCACCTGGTCATTGAAATCGCAAAAAGTTTCCGGCGACGGATCCTTGATCCATGTCATGCCTCCATAAACGCAAAACCGATCAATGCCCATGCGGTCGGCAATGGCGATCATCCGTGCAAGGCGTTCCTCGGGCGTGGCACCGTCGATACCCGAGATGTGAACGTGAAGATCCCAGATCATTGGAATGTGGTGCACGACATGGGGAATCCGGTGATCATCTTGGGAGCTAAAATGGAATTCACAGAAGCCAGGGAAGGAAACAAAGCGAAAGAATTTCCGCTGAGATTGACCTGTGAAAAGAATTTCCGCCCGGCAAGCCGCATTGCCTTGTGTCTTCGATCACTTCGTTCGTTTCCCTCAAATCAACTTTGGAGTTCAGGTTCATGGGACTGTCCTGACGCGACTCGGGCCGGATTGGATGTTTGAGCCAAGCATGCCCTGGTCTTGTAACCAGGCGGCGCAACGATCCGTCCAGGTCGAACAGGGCAGGGGACTTTTTCGGACTCCGAATCCGTGCCCGCCGGCAGAATAGACATGCAGCTCCGTCGATACGTTTGCCTGCTTGAGGGCCAGGTACATCATCACACTGTTTTCCGCGCCCGCAACATTGTCATTGCTGGCGTGAACCAGGAAGATGGGAGGTGTCTCCGCCGGAACGCAAATGTAAGGCGCGAGGACATTCTTGTTTGTCTCCACACCTGCGGGATATTGAGCGATCAGGTAACCCGGATAGACCGCGACCGAAAAGTCCGGACGGCAACTGATCTTGTCGATCCCATCGATCGGCTCATACGCACGGCGGTCGAAATGGGTGGCCGTCGCCACGGCCAGGTGTCCACCCGCCGAAAAGCCCACGATGCCGATCCGGTTCGAGGCGATCCCCCATTCCGCGGCGCGGCTTCGCACCAAACTGATTGCTCTTTGTGCGTCCAGAAGCGGACCGGGGGCAGGCAACGGCTCGGGCTGTCCTTGACGGCGAGGCACGCGATACTTGAGCACAATTCCTGTCACACCGATTGTGTTCAACCAAGCCGCGACCTCCTCGCCTTCCAGATCCCAAGCAAGATTCCAGTAGCCGCCGCCCGGACAGATAACCATCGCCGCTCCAGTGTCCCTGTCCTTCACCGGTCTGAAGATGGTGATCGTTGGCCGCGTGACGCCGGTGATCCAGGTGGCATCTTTCGTTGGAGCTTCGGAAGGCGCACGAATGCGCTCAGGGCCAATCTTGCCGTAATCTCCTGGAACCGCTCCCGGCCAGATCGGGAGCACCAGCGGGACCTCCGCTCCCTTTGCAGGGCGAATCAACAGGAGTCCCGCGCACAATCCCAGACAAATGGATGCCTTCCGCAAAAGAGCGAAGAAGTCGTGGTTCATTCAGCGATCTTCAATATGCGATGGAGCGACGCAATGTGAAAAACTGCTTTCTGCATAATCGTATTTGTGGTCGTACAATCCCTGGAAAGAAAGGATGATTCACGGCATTCGTAAGAACAACCCGACACAATCACGGACTCCCGAGGACTGAGATCCTGACCCGCGCAATCGTTACGTCATCAAGTCCAAATTCGATCAAACCGCCGAAAGTGGTGTCTCAGTTTGACGGTTCCTGGAATGAACCGGACCGGGTGAACGCGACGAAGATCTGAATGGCGAACTCCTTCTCCTTCGAGCGTATCAGGGCGGGCGAGAGGAGGCCCTTAGTCATACTGAGGAGACCGTGGGCTATCCCACGGTCTCCTCAGTAAGGCCAAGAGAAACCCCTCTCTCCGGCTCTCTCCCCACTCGTGCCTCGTGGGGAGAGAGAGACGAACGCGCTTCGGATTGGTGATGGCGCTTCGAACTGTGGCCCGTAGGCTCAAGCGGCTTTGAGCCGCTCCACCTTTGCCAAACCTCCGGCTCTGCCGGAGGTTGCTGACTACCGCCGACTTGTGAATGCACGGGCCGAAAGCATCCGCGCTGCCCAGTCACACCTGCATCAACCGAACGCTGCAAAGAGATGCCGGAGCTCTGCCTCCACCTCGTGCGGTGCGCATACGGTTTGGGCCACTTCCTCGCGAAGCAGCTCGCGGTAGCGCGATCGCAAACGCTGCACCGCTTTGCGCGTCGCAGCCTCGGCCAGCCCGAGCCGGGCGGCGACTTTCGGGTAAGTCATCGTGCCCTTCGCATCGGAAAGAAACGGGCGCAATTCATCGAACATCGTTGCTTTGCCCGCGGCTGCCATCTCCGCACGCAGCCGTTCCAGCACGGCATCCAACAGCGTCAACACCCAGCGTTGATCATAGAGCCGGCCCGGCGTGAGATTCGTTGCCGGCTCCATCTTCAAACGTTCCTCGGCCGTGGCGGCGTCGAAGGACAGGAGCGGCTTTCCGCCACCGCGTTTCTGCGCGCGGAGACGCTCCCATTCGTTCGCCAGGAAATGGTTCATTGAGGCCAGCAGGAACGCGCGGAACCGTCCGCGTTCTTCCCTCACCGTGCGCAGTGAATTGCTGGCGAGGAACCGGGTGAAGAACTCCTGTGTGAGATCCTCCGCATCGTGCGGACTGAAACCCTTCGAGCGCACGTAACCGTAAAGCGGAAACCAATAACCATGACACAACCGATCCAACGCTTCGCGGGCCGACGGCGAGGACTCACCGCCCGCCGCGAGGACAACGCTCCAATGGGTGCTAGCGAAGACTCCGGAATTCTCGTCTGCGCACATGTCCGCACTCTGCTTGACTGCAAGCTCACCGCCAAGCTTTGAAGGTTACTCGCTGTTTTCGGTGGAAAGGATTTCGCGGATGAGTTGTCCCATAGGAATATTTGACAATATCCCAACGTTTCAACGCTGGGTTATCACGGGATTGAATTGAGTCTCGAAGGGACGGCTGGGGAACCGGAACAGCTCTCGAGGTTGGAGGCAAGTTCGAGTTCATTCGTCCCTGCGGAACACCCATGCCACATTACAGAAAACAGCGAAGAATCGTTCAATGCAGGTGAAGCCCTTCAGGGCTTTGGAGGGTGGAATGGGGATTTGAGTTTTCATACTGAGGAGACCGTGGGATAGGCTACGAATGATGGCGAGCGTCACAGATGCAGATGCGAGGCGCGAACGCGGGAGGATGCCCGCAGCGGCCTCTGACCAGGCGAGCAACGAAGCTGATGCGTCTGTGCGGCCGTCAAGATTTGTAGCCTATCCCACGGTCTGCTCAGTAGTTCTTCACTGGGGAAAGGGGGTCTATTTTTGGCTCCTTGCCAGCATGACAGCACATACGCCATCATCGGGTCGTGCTGAAACTGGCGGTCATCGACACCAGTGTAATGATTGCCGCCCTGTTGAGCGGACGCGGGCAGAGCCGTCAGGTGCTGCGATTGTGCCTGACGCGGCGGTGCGAGTCGTTGATGGGGCACAAGCTCTTTTTGGAAATGGAGGCGGTGATGGCGCGCCAGGAGCTTTTCCGGCGCTCGCTCGTTTCCTCCGCCGAACGGCTGGCCTTGTTCCGGGCCTTTGCGAGGATCTGTCGCTGGGTGGAGGTTTATTACCTGTGGCGGCCCAACGTTCCGGACGAGAGTGGCAATCACGTCCTGGAGCTGGCTGTGGCGGGCGGAGCGGAATTCGTCGTCACTAAGAACACGCGGGATTTTCAAAGCAGCGAACTCCTCTTCCCGCAAGTTCAGGTCGTGAAACCCGAGGAGTTCGTCCGGAGGATGCGATGATATGGCAGCGTTAACGATTCGATTGCCGGACGCCCGCCGCGAACGGCTGCGCCAGATGGCGAAGCATCGCGGCCTGAGCGTGAACAAGCTGGTGGAGGAACTGTCCACCGCAGCCCTGGCCCAGTTTGACGCCGAGCTGCGCTTTCGTGCGTTGGCCCGCGAAGGTGATCCCGCGGAGGGTCTCCGCATCCTTGCCAAACTGGATCGCGCGTTTGCGCGCGATCGTTGATGGGCGCGGCGCGTAGTTGCGGCGGAATCGATCCGTGCCGCCGCGAGGTCACACAAGGTCATCGGATGTTCCCTTGCGCATGAGTGGTGGGCGAGGTGTTTTCTGTTCGCGCCTCCGCTCGCCAGACGCGGAGTTCTTGGCCGGTGATCGCGACGAGCGTTTCGCCGTCCGGAGTGAAGGCGATGCCGCCGGAGCGCCGGATTCCAATCCGGCGTGTTTGAGTTGGGGAGGCTCCGCCAAGTGCCGGTTCGGAGACCGGGGCTCCTGGCGCTGCGCCGGAGACTGTGGCCGATGTGCTCATGGCGCGAGCGCCCGGTAGAAGCGCGTGATGGCGTTCGTGGCGGAGGCGTCGAGCCCAGCGGCGGAGGGGCCGTTGAAGCCGCCGAGGAGGTTGGTGAGCGGGTGCCAGGTTTGCAGGTCGGTGGAGAACTCCAGCCGGGTGGTGTCCTGCGGGTCGGTGCCGCCGAGGAGCACGCGGACGTCGCGCAGGCGTTTGACACGCTCCAGGCGCGGGGCCGGGCCTCTGCCGAGGATGGTCAGGCGCATGGGGGCGGGCAGCGCCTCCAAGCCTTCGGCGGCGGTGACGACGACTTCGAGGGTTTCGTCGAATTCATCCTTCAACCGGAGGCATGGGCCTCACAGTTCTGCAAGGATAGTCGATTTATCAACTCCGCGTGACCGGGCGACCGAATTCAGAATGGCATTCAGCGTTCCCGGCCTCAGCGAACGGTGATCGGGAATCGAGAGTCGCTGATGAGGATGATCGGCCTCCAAAATGACATGGCTTCCCTCCTGGTTGACCCGGTGGTAGCCAAAACGCCGGCAGAGAATCCTGATCAATTGCGCGCCGCTCAAATCGCGTGGTAATTTCACGAGCTGACCAGCACTTCATCGCGCACCAAATGCAGCCGGATGCGCGCGGGCGGCGGCTGGTCAAAGAAATAAGCTGCCACCGCTTCCCGGACGTTCGCGCGTAACTGCTCCCAGTTGTCACCTTGGGTGAAAATGTCATGCGACAAACATTCCGCGATGAATCCTCCATCGGATTCCTGCGTCACGCTGAAAACGATTTCCATGACCGAAAGCTACGCAGTTTCAAGCAGAACACAAGCAGCCCGAACGAGCGTGTTCTCCCGAATACCGAGGCATTCATTTGGCCACCGCCCGGTAGAAGCGCGTGGCGGCGTTCGTGGCGGAGGCGTCGAGCCAGACGGCGGTGGAGATACTGAGGAGCGCGTTCATGACTGCGCATTTACCTTCGCGTGGTGGTCCGCTCCAGCAGCCAGGCGAGATCCTGGTTTCCGGGGCTGGGGGTGCCGTTGAATCCATCCACCGCATCCCTGGAGGGTTTGGGCGTGGTGCGGGGATCGCGCCAGCGGTGGATCTCCGCGTGGCCGTCGCCGAAGGTGAGGACGCCCGAGTTGGCGTGATGATACGCGGGCCAACTGTAAAACGTGAGGCGGGCAGGCTCGATGGGATCGATGCCGTAGTCCTGCGTGAAGAAACCGGGCCAGTTGTTAATCTCGGGCCGGACATCGATGTAAACGAAGGTTTTGCTCGGGCC
Organism: Verrucomicrobiales bacterium; assembly: GCA_005777315.1. GTDB lineage: Bacteria > Verrucomicrobiota > Verrucomicrobiia > Limisphaerales > F1-12-MAGs170 > F1-120-MAGs170. Next base: position 2,957 of record SXMN01000098.1, on the reverse strand, counting down.
TGGACCGGCGTGGAAATCCATCGTCCGCCGGAACACGCGATACTCGCCCGGCGCGTAGGTCACTCCACTGCCACCTGACTTCCCGTGCCCGAACCCGCTGACGCGGGCATTCATGGCGTAGCTGCGCACACGGGTCTTGTCGGGGGCGCTGCGGGCGGAAGTCATGCGATCACCAGGGCAGCGCCAGATTTCCAGCGGCCCAAGGTAAGAGGCCAGCTGGCTGGTCGCGAGGAAATGGGTGTTCGTGTTGTCCGGATGCGCTTGCCTGAACAGCATGGTGCCACGAACCCAAGTGTAGTTGGTGTCGTAGTTGGAAAAATTTTCGTTCGGTGGGGCGAGGTCGTTGTGATCGTCGGCATACAACCCGAAGGCGAGACCAAACTGCTTCAGGTTGCTCAGGCACTTGATCGACTGCGCCCGTTGCTTTGCCTTGCTCAAAGCCGGAAGCAGCATCCCCGCGAGGATGGCGATGATGGCAATGACGACGAGCAGTTCGATAAGCGTGAAGCCGTTCCAAGTTTTCAGCGCGGGATTGTTCGGTTGAGTCTTCATGGCGTGGACTGGTTGTTCGTTGCCGGTTTGGAGGGGACGACGGAAAGAACACGCAGTTGCGTGCGATCTGCCCAGATCAGGTGGTGGCCGTTCGGAGTGAAGGCGAGGCGGGGAATCTCGGAGGAACCTTTCAGCTTCAAGACTGGCTGCAGAGTCTCCAAGTCCCAGACACTGACTCCGCCACCGCTGCCAAAGAGTATCCGGCGGCGGTCAGGAGAGAGGCGGCACTCGTAGTGAGAGCCGCCTTCGATGAGGAAACCCGGCAGTTCGCGTCCGGTTTCGGCATCCCACCGCTTCACCTGGCTCCCGGAGGAAATTAGCGTCCTTCCGTCATCCACCAGTGCCAGGGCGCGCACCTGCGCTTCATGGCCGCGAAACGTCCGTTCCATCTGGGTACCTTCCAATCGCCACAACTTGACGAGCCCCGAGAAGAATCCCGCCATGATATGCGCCCCGTCGTCTGAGAACTCGAGCGACATGATGAACTCGTTGGTCACGGTGAAGGCGTGAACCGGAATGCGGGAGGCCACGTCGAAGACCCAGATCGAACTCCCCGCACCCATCGCGAGACGCCGCCCATCGGCAGAAAAGGTCAGTTTGTTGATCCGGGTGGTTACTGGCTTCGCGAACTGCCGGGGTGATCGTGAGGCGGTTTCCCAGAGCTGGATTTCTCCACTCACGCTCCCGAAAGCGATTTGGGCGCCACCGGGTTGAATCGCGGCGACACTGGCGTCCGCAAGCGGCAGCGGCGCTCGGAACAGCTCGCGCCGTTCGAGCGTGTCCCACAACCCAAAGGCGCCATCCTGATAAACCGTCAGGAGCCGCAGCCCGTCCGGCGACAGGAAGACGGCCGGTCCGTGCGTATCCCAAGGCACGCCCTCGCGAATGTTTGATGGAAGGCGAACCGAAGTGCGATTCGTGAACGCCGAGCTGACGTCCCAGACGCGAACTGTTCCATCCAGGCTGCCGCTGATAAGCCGCGTGCCGTTTGGCGTAAAAGCCAGCGAGGTGACGCCGCCTTGGTGGCCGCGCAGCGTGCCTCGCACCTGGCCGGTGCTCGCGTCGTAGATCTGGATGGAAGTTGTGCCCGCGGCGAGCAGTGTCCCGTCCGGAGAAAATCGGAACGCGTCCGACGACAGACCTCCTTGGATCGACCAGCGTTCACGCCGCTGCTCCATGTCCCATACTTTGATGACGCCTTCCTGGCTGGCCGAGGCAACCAACTTGCCATCGGGCGAGAACGAAAGCGCGCGAACCATGCGCGTGTGTCCTGAGAGGCGGCCGATTTCGCGGCGCTCCAAGACATCCCAGAGCACGATGTCGCCGCGCGGGGAATCGTTGTAGGCCAGGGTTCTGTTGTCCGATGAGATGGCCACGCCCAATGGCCCAAAGTAGGGAATGTCCGTGGGCAACGTCGCAACGTGGGTTCTCGAAGGAAGGTTCCAGACGAGGATTCCGGCGAACGTGTCCGCGAAGGCGAACCACCGACCATCTGCCGAGAGCGCCACGCTCTTTTTGAACCATGAGTTCGTGTGCAAAACCGAAATGACCTCCCGGGTCGCGATGTCCCAAATCCGAACGGGCTGGCGCTGGCCCCCGCCACTCAAGTCCTCGGTGCCCGTGACCATCAAGGCTCCATCCGGGGTGGGGATGGCGAAGTTGACCCTGCGGGGATGGGTAAGAGCGCCCGCCGGCTCGCGTGATTGAAGGTTCCAGAATCGGACGCTGTTGTCCCCGCCGCCGCTGAATGCCGTGACTCCGTCCGGCATGACACCCACAGTCCAGACGCCATTGGTGTGATGGCCGAGGATGAACTCTTCCTCGCCGCGCGCCTGCTCGTGGAGGTAATGCCATTCCCAGCCGCGGAGGTCGGCCGGAGACGGAGAAGCCAGGAGTCGGGAGTCAGAAGTCGAAAGCCGGTCGGCCGGAATCTTCCTGGGAGCGACGGCATCCGTGCCGGCGAGTGTCGTATCGTATCCCATCGCGCCAGCAAGGATGCCGGCGCTCCCAGGGTTGCCTGAAGGCGGGACTCCGAGCGTGGGCCGGTGCCGTTCGAGTAACTGGCGGGCGCGGAAGAAGTCGCCGTCCTGCACTGCCTGGTGCGCGAGGTTCATGTCCGAGGCGTATTGCGCGCGGCGGGCGGCCAGGGCGCTGGCTTCGGCCCGCACGGCGTGAGCTTCGGCGAGCTGGCGCGCGGAGTTGATGCGAAAGGCCGCGAGCGGGGAACCGATGAGGAGGATTAAGAGCAGGATTACGATTAGGGTCAAAGCCGTTTACGAATTGGCGTAGTTTTGGAGAATGAAACGAAGCATAAGTTGCTGTGGCTGGGTAATTTTTGCCTTGTACTTTGAGCCGTAATGACCCACTAACCTTGGGATGCGAAATGTATCTGTGCTTCCCTGTGG
>SXMN01000097.1 GCA_005777315.1 Verrucomicrobiales bacterium | reverse complement strand
TCATGGGATTCCTGTTCCCCCCCGAAGTCCCCTCTGGCCCATGCGAGAGCGAGTTGATCTGAAGAGCCCGGTGCGGGAAAACCGCCCGCCGGGATCTGTGCGGGGGGCGCCGGGCAACCGGCGTCCCTACCGCGACACACTACCAATCTGTATTCCCGTTTGACGGTTGTGATCGGCGCGAGTTAAGTAGGGCCGTCACCCAACTCAACTTGAAGCCTTATGAGTAATCAAATGTCCCGACGTTCAGCTTTGCGTAATTTAACCAAGGGAGCCGCGGTCGCCGCCGCAGCCACTTCGCTTTCCCAACGACTGGGCGCTGCCGAAAAAGCTCTGACCGGGATGAAGGGACGCATTAACCATTCGGTCTGCAAATGGTGCTACCCGAAGATCGAACTCAACGATCTCTGCGTGGCCGGAAAAAAGATGGGACTGCAGTCCATCGAGCTGCTCGAGATCAAGGATTTTCCCACGGTAAAGAAACATGGCCTCATTTGCGCGATGGTCTCCGGCGCGGACCAGATTGGCTTCGGTTTCAACCGGCTGGAACATCACGACAAACTGGTGGCGAATTATGAAATGATCGCGCCCAGAGTGGCCGAAGCCGGCTTCAAGAACATAATATGTTTCTCCGGCAACCGTGGCGGGATGTCGGACGAGCAGGGTCTGGAAAACTGCGCTCTCGGCCTCAAGCGGATCGTGCCCATCTGCGAGAAGTACAACGTTGTTGCGGTTATGGAACTGCTGAACAGCAAGGTTGATCACAAGGATTACATGTGCGACCACACCAAGTGGGGCGTGGAACTGTGCAAGCGCGTCGGCTCGGAACGTTTCAAACTGCTTTACGACATTTACCACATGCAGATCATGGAAGGTGACGTCATTCGCACCATCCGTGAAAGCTACAAGTACATCGCCCATTACCACACAGGCGGTGTTCCGGGAAGGAACGAGATCGATGAAACGCAGGAACTCAATTACGCGACGATCATGAAAGCCATCACGGAAACCGGCTTCAAAGGGCACGTGGCGCAGGAGTTCATCCCCAAGCGAGATCCTCTTGCCTCGCTGGAACAGGGCGTCCGTATCTGCGATGTGTGAAAGTCCGTTTTGTTGTCATCATCACAAGCCGAAAATGGGTTTGCCCGTTGACGCTTCCCAGCGCCTTCAGTTAACTGCGCACATGCGTCTGCTGTTCATTTTTGCTTTGGGAGCATTGGCTCTCGCTGGATGTCGAAGTCCAAAATCGGCTGAGGATTCCACCTCGCAATTTCAAGCGAAGCCTGCCCGTGTCTCCCCCAGACGAGGTGACAAACCGGCCTCCGCCAATCCTCCTCCGCGCCCTCAGCCTTTGCCCCGGGTCACGCCGCTCAATGAATACTCCGGGCGTGTTGTCTCCGTGAATCCCGCCCTGAAAATTGTCGTTTTGGAATTTCCACTTGGCGGGTTCCCGCCACTGGATTTGAAAATGGGGGTTTATCGGCTGGGACAGAAGCTGGCGGAGATAAAGGTCACGGGCCCTTCCCGCGATCAAAACATCGCCGGAGACATTCTGGCTGGTGAGGCGCAGGTGGGAGATGAAGTCCGGGGAAACTGACGCAGGCGCTGGCCTGCTGTCCGCCGGTTTTCAATGAATCAAAGGAGCTTGGGCTGCTGCTCTTCCTTTGAGAGGGCTTCTCCGAGGCCTTCGACGCGGGAGCGGCGGCGTTCCATGATGTCCTTCTCCAGTTTCAGGTCGTAAGGGACAGGATAATTCCCATCGAAGCACGCCATGCAAAAGCCTTCCTTGGGAAGTCCGGTTGCCTTCACCAGCCCGTCGTGTGTCAGGTAGGCGAGTGAGTCAGCGCTGATGTATTTGCGGATCTCGTCGAGCGAATAATTGGCGGCCATCAGCTTGCTTCGATCTGGAAAATCGATGCCATACACGCATGGGTTCATGTGCGGCGGGCAACTGACAAGCACGTGGACCGCCGTGGCTCCGGCTTCTTTCAATTGAGTGACTCGCGCCTTGCAGGTGGTGCCGCGCACGATGGAATCATCGATCACAATCACGCGTTTGCCCTTCACCAGTTCGGGAATCAGGTTCAGTTTCACGCGCACGTTGAAGTCCCGGATCAATTGCGAGGGCTGGAGGAAGCTCCGGCCAACGTAATGGTTCCGGACGAAAGCCATTTCGAACGGCAGACCGGATTCAAGCGAGTAACCGAGGGCGGCGCAGTTGCCGCTGTCCGGCACGGGCACAACAACATCCGCCTCGCGGGGAAATTCCCTGGCGAGCTGGCGCCCCATTTCGACGCGCGTCTTGTAAACGTTGCGGTTGGCAATCGTGCTGTCCGGCCGGGCAAAGTAGATATACTCGAAGACGCAGAAGGCGCGGCGCTCGTGGTCCGGAAATGCCTGGATGCTTCGAACACCCGACTTGTCGATGATGATGATTTCACCCGGCTCGATGTCGCGGACGAACTTGGCGTGAATGAGGTCGAGCGCGCAGGTTTCGCTGGCGAGCACCCAGCCGTCGCCCAGTTTGCCGAGGCATAACGGTCGAAACCCGTGCGGATCACGGACGCCGATCAGCTCCTGTTCCGTCATGATGACCAGCGAGAAGGCACCCTCGATCCGGCGAACCGTTTCGATGAGGTTATTTTCGCTCTTGCCGATGGTTGGCTGCGCCATGAGGTGCAGAATGATTTCGCTATCAACGGAAGTTTGGAAGATCGAGCCCCGTCTTTCGAGCTGTTCGCGGAGCTGGGCGGCGTTGGTGAGGTTGCCGTTGTGCGCGATGGCAATCTGGCCACGGGCGCAATCGACCGTGAGAGGCTGGGCGTTTCGCAGGTGCGAAGCCCCGGTGGTTGAGTAGCGGGTATGGCCGATGGCCATCGAGCCCACGAGATCATGCAGAATCCCGCCTTGGAAAACTTGCGAGACCAATCCCATGCCCTTGTGAGTGCGGAACTCCTTCCCATCGCTCGTCACAATACCCGCGCTCTCCTGGCCTCGATGTTGGAGCGCGTAAAGTCCGTAGTAGGTCAGCTCGGCGGCGTTGGGATGGCCGTAAATGCCGAACACACCGCAATAATGCTTTGGGTAGTGATGCATGAATTATTTCGCGCCCGCCTTTACCCCGCCATGGGTGTCGACTTTGTGCGGGTTCAGGCGCTGTCCCGGCTTGTCAAAGCAACAGAGCTTCGGCATGGACCACCGGGGCGACGCAGGCGCAAAGCTAGCGGGAATCGCTTCTCGGTCAAGAGAGCGGATGGCACCCCAAATCCCCGCGTGAGAATCCACAGGCCCGGTTTCGCTCGGACACCGGCAGATTCCCGTGACGGGTTCTTCCGATCCAGAATTGACCAACTGGACCAGCCTGCTCCTCACCGACTCCACCGCTTCGCCATCCGTGTTTCAACCGCTTACACTTTGGTTTTAGCTGGCGGGATATTCCTGGCACCACGGCTGGATAATTCGCGAGTCGCCCGATGGGTTGTTACTGAGGAGACCGTGGGATAGTCTACAAATCTTGACGGCGGCACAGACGCACCTGCTTCGCTGCTCACTTGGTCAGAGGCCGCTGCGGGCATCCTCCCGCGTTCGCGCCTCGCATCTGCATCTGTGGCGCTCGCCATCATTCGTAGCCTATCCCACGGTCTCCTCAGTAAATTCACACTTCCGTGACAACCCTGACACAGCTCGGCCCGAGTAATGCTATTTTCAAGGCGTGGTTTGTGTGGGTTGGCATCCTCGGAAACCTCCGGACTGGGCTGGAGGTTCCGAGGATGTGCTTTTGACAAGTTGGTTTGTGCTGCGTATCTCAATTGCATGAACCCTGTTGTTTGCTTTTCTCGTGCTGCGCTATCGCAGGCTTCCTCCATTGCAATCGCGCTGCTTTCTCTCAGCGACTTGCGCACGGATGCTGAGGTGCCCCTGCCCAACGTGGAACGTCTCAGAAGCAGTCCCGTCCTGCGACATCTAAAGCCGAATCCGGTCGCGCGCACGGCCCAGCGGGCGGCCGAAGGGACGCTGCGACAGATGCACGTTCCAGAAGGATTCAGCGTTGATCTGGTCGCCTCCGAGCCCGAAGTCAGGCAGCCGGTGGCCTTCGCGTTCGATGAGCGTGGACGCATCTGGATTGCCGAGGCGCACAGTTATCCCTCCAAACGTCCGTCGGGTCAGGGAATGGATCGGATTGTGATCCTCGAAGATTCGGATGGCGACGGAACGTTTGAAAGGCGCAAAGTATTCACCGAGGGGTTGAACCTCATCTCGGGTTTCGAAGTGGGATACGGCGGCGTATGGGTGGGTGCCGCGCCTGAGCTGCTTTTCATCCCGGACAGGAATCGCGACGACAAGCCGGATGGACCACCGGGGGTACTTCTCGATGGCTTCGGTTTCCAGGATACGCACGAATGCCTGAACAGTTTCCTTTGGGGGCCGGACGGCTGGCTTTACGGCAATCAAGGTGTGTTCAACCTGGCGCACATCGGCAAGCCGGGCGCGGCCGACAAGGACCGGACAGAACTGCGTGCCGGGGTATGGCGCTACCATCCGGTGCGGCACGAGTTTGAAGTGTTCGCGAACGGCGGGAGCAATCCCTGGGGCCTTGATTTCGACGAACACGGGCAAATCTTCATGACCCATTGCCGGAGTTACTGGGGGCGCGGCTTGACCACGCATGTCATCCAGGGTGCTCACTTTTGGAATCAAGCCAATGCGAATTATGCCCCTTTCATCATCTCGGATCCGCCGGCTGAGTTTCCCGCGTTTCGGAACTTCCTTCTTGCTTCTGCGAGATATGACCATGGCGCGGGTGGCGCGGGTGAACCTGGTACCGACGCCATCTATGGCGGCCACTCCCATGTTGGCACGATGATTTACCTTGGCGACAACTGGCCGGATGAATTCCGGGGACATCTCTTCACGCATAATCTCCACGGGCATCAGATCAATCAGCAGGTGAATCGCCGGCTTGGATCGGGTTTCGACACGGTTCATGCGGGGCGGGATCAATTCTTTTGCAGCGATCCAAAGTATGTGGCCGTGGACCTCCAGTCCGGACCAGACGGCGCGGTGTACATGATCGACTGGTACGATCAGCAACACTGCCACAACCCCAACAATGAACAATGGGAACGGGGCAACGGACGTGTGTATCGGATGAAGTGGGATGCAACGTGGAAACCGGCAAAGGTGGACCTGGCTTCAAAGAGCGATGCGGAACTCGTCGGGATGCACGGGCACAAGAACGAATGGTTCATTCGCACCGCTCGCCGCTTGTTGCATGAACGCGCGCACGCGGGAGCGCTCAAGCAGGAGGTCATTCCGATGCTGGGGAGCATCTTCGCGGAAAACATCGACCCCGCGATTCGCCTTCGGGGTTTGTGGTCCGTCAGCGCCGCGGGCCATTTCACAGATGACGTGGCACAACGTGCCCTCGCTGATCCCGACGAATTTGTTCGCTCGTGGGGAATTCAGATGAGCGCGGAAGACCGGCATGTTTCGGACACGCTGTTTCAATCCGGGTTCTTGCGCCTGGCTCGAAACGATCCTTCGCCAGTCGTGAGGCTTTACCTGGCTTCCGCAGTTCAACGGATCAACGAAGAACAAGCCTGGAAGCTGATCGAAGCGCTCGCACAGCATGGTGAAGATCGGGATGATCGCAACCTGCCATTGCTGCTGTGGCACGGCCTTGCCGGGAGAATGCCCCGCCAGGTTGGCAAGGCGCTCGAAGTCGCCGAGCGAACCACGATCCCGCAACTGGCCGACTATATCTATTGGTACGCCGCGACGATGGACGGCGAGCCGTTGGAGCGGGCTGTGGCACATCTGGCGGGTTTGAATGGCGATGTACTTCGCCGTCGGCTGGCTGGGATTTCGCTGGCCATGCAATCGCGAGCCAACATCCCCACTCCAACCGCGTGGAAGCAACTGGCTCCGGCGCTCTACCAGCACTCAGAAGTGCGGGTTCAACGCGAGGCGGAGAAGATCGCGGCTGTGTTCGGCGATACGTCGATGTTTCCAAAGCTTCGCGACTCGCTGTCCAACATGGTGACTGAACCCGCGCTGCGCCGCCACGCTTTTGCGGTGCTCGGACGTGCGCAGGACCGCGTATCGGTGAAGACTTTCGTGAGGTTGTTGGACGATCCACCGTTTCGCGCCGGCGCGATCAACGTACTCCCTCGATTTGACGGATCGGAGGTTTCAAGCGGGCTGATCGATCGCCTGGAAAAATTTCCGGCACCGGAGCGCGCGGCTGCTCTGACGGCGTTGACCGGCAGGGCAGCATTTGCTCAGGCACTGCTAAAGGCGGTGGCGGACGGCAATGTGAAACGTGATTACCTGACTGCGTTCCATGTACGGGCGCTCACAGACTTGAAGGATGCGGAAGTGGACAAGGGCGTGGCTTCAATCTGGGGCAGGATCAAGCAAAGCCCTGCCGAGAAACAAACCCAGATCGGCGGGTTGGAGAAGATCTTCAATGAAGCGCCACTCTGGGCTTACGATGGGCGCGCGGGCAGGGAGCACTTTCAGAAGCTGTGCGCGCAATGTCACGTCCTCGGCAAGGATGGGACCCGCCTGGGACCGGAACTCACTGGCGCGGGTCGGAACGGGATTCGATATTATCTGGAGAACGTGGTGGATCCAAACGCGGTGGTCGGTGTGGATTTTCAGATGACAGCCATCGACACCAAGGCGGGGGATACGGTGTCGGGTCTGATCGTGAAGGAAACGGCGACAGCGGTAACGATACGAACAACAACTGGCGAGACGGTGGTGCCGAAGTCCGACATCGAGCGCCGCGCCTTGAGCGAGAATTCACTCATGCCCGAGGGCTTGCTGGAAACATTGGGTGAGCGTGAGCGGATCGAGCTGCTGAAATTCCTGACATCGAATTAAGCCGATCGGCCTTCAACTACTCCGGCACAATGGAAAGTTCCAATCGTGTTTTGGAGTCCGTGCGTTCATCCAGCATTTCCAATTCCTTGGGCTGCCAGCGTCCATTGATCTTGGCAAATCCGTGCAGCGAGAAGGTCTTCATTCGTTGCCGCTTGTCATCAAATCCTTCGGCGTAGATGGGCGCGCCGGTTTCGGAATCGAGCCATGAAACGACTCGTGCGTACTTCGTTGCGGACGAATCCGGGCTGACGCTCTCGATCACCTTGCATGGCCGGCCCTGACGCATCTTGATTTTCGCATCACGAACGAGCCGCTGATTGGGCCAGTGCAGGAATTCCAAACCCAGATCGGAGAGCCAGTAATCTGATCCGACGAACGGCACGGCAGTGGATGATCCGAGCAGTGAAACGGCTGGTTGCGGCGCTTCCCCTGGACCACGTGGCACCGCGTAGAGGTATTCGTTGGGCTGATTGTCGCGACGGATGATCTCTAGCCGTTCTGCGCCACGACTCGCGGTGGGGCGTGTTTCGTAGATCCCACGCCATCCGCCCGCTTCTGGAATGATCGAGTATCGGAGCGGGATCTCTGTCCGTTTCCCGTCGCTGTCCCGATGACGCAACGCGCCAAGCATGATCAAAGGCTTGTCTGGAGTTTGAGCGAGGATGTCTCGAAGGAGTTCCTGGGCTTCAGAATCGGGCTTCGAAGCTTCGGTCTTGTGCGAACTGGATGTAGATGGCTGTCCGCAGAGTTGAGTCGCGGTGAGGCAAAGCGAAGCCGAGAGGATTGCCGTGACGAGCAGGTGCCCGGAGATCATTTCGGGAGCAGCGCGATGGGAAAAAGTTCGGAGATGTGCCGCACAAAATGAACCTTCATTTTTGCTCGCACTTCTTCCGGCACTTCCAGCCAGTCTTTCCGGTTGCGTTCGGGCAGGATGACCTGTTTCAAACGGGCGCGCGCCGCCGCGAGCACTTTTTCCTTGATGCCACCTACCGGTAAAACTCTTCCGCGCAGGCTGATTTCACCGGTCATGGCCAGATCTGATCGAACACGCCGTTTCAGAATCAATGAAGCCAGGGCGACGGTCAGCGTGGTGCCAGCGCTGGGACCGTCTTTGGGTGTGGCTCCGGCAGGCACATGAATGTGGACGTCAAACTTTTCCCAGTCGGAAATGTCCAGCTTGAGATTGGCGGCCTGGCTTCGCAGGTAGCTCATGGCAGTCTGGGCGCTTTCTTTCATCACGTCGCCGAGCGATCCTGTGAGCATGAGCTTGCCGGCACCGGGCATCCGCGTGGCTTCGATGAAGAGGATGTCTCCGCCGACCGGCGTCCAGGCAAGGCCGAGAGCGATGCCGCATTCCGTGATGGATTCGGCGGTCTCGGCGAAAAATTTGGCCGGGCCAAGAAACTCTTCCACCTGCTTTGGGGAAACGATGAATGGTTTGGATTTGGCTTCGCCAGATCCAAGAATTCGAGCCGACTTGCGGACGAGCGAACCGATCTCCCGTTCCAGATTCCGAACGCCGGCTTCTCGGGTGTAATCTTCGATGAGTCTGCGCAGGGATGAATCCGGAATCTTGACCTGCTTGCGGTCGAGGCCATGTTCGGTGAGTTGGCGCGGTACCAGATGCCGCCTCGCAATTTGTAGTTTCTCCGCGGCGGTGTAACTGGGCAGTTCAATAAGCTCCAGGCGGTCGCGCAAGGCAGGTTGTATGGGATCAAGCCAGTTGGCCGTGGTGATGAACAAGACCCGCGAGAGGTCGAATGTTACTTCGAGATAATTATCGGTGAACGTGGAGTTCTGCGCCGGGTCGAGGACTTCCAGCAATGCGGATGATGGATCACCGCGAAAGTCGGAACCAACCTTGTCGATCTCATCGAGCAGGATCACCGGGTTGTTGGATTCGATGCGCCGCAAAGTTTGAAGTATTCGTCCGGGCAAGGCGCCAACATAAGTCCGGCGGTGTCCACGTATCTCGGCTTCGTCTCGCATTCCGCCGAGTGAGATGCGGGCAAACTTTCTCCCCATTGCTTCGGCGACGCTTTGCCCGAGCGACGTTTTGCCCACGCCGGGAGGCCCGACGAGGCACAGGAGCGGTCCCTTCAAGTTCTTCTTCAGTTTGATGACCGCCAGGTACTCGATCAGGCGATCCTTAACCTTGCCGAGGCCGTAATGCTGTTCATCGAGAATTCGGGATGCTTCCGCCAGATCGAGCTTGTCCTCGGTATGCTTGATCCACGGCAGGTTGATGAGCCAGTCCACGTAGTTGCGCGTGACCGTATATTCGGCGGCGGCAAAGGGGATTTGTTGGAGCCGTTCGACCTCTTTGATTGCCACCTTTTTCGCTTCGGGAGAGAGCCCATTCTTCTCGATCAGCTCGCGAAGGGTAGTGGTGTCGGTGGCGGCTGCCTCGCCCTCGCCAAGCTCGCGCTGGATTGCGCGGATCTGCTCGCGCAAGAAGAAATCCCGCTGGTTCTTGGACATGGCCGAGGTGACTTCCTTCTGAATTTTCGAGCCGAGAAGGAGAACCTCCAACTCTCGTCCGAGCAGTGGCAGCAGGCGTTTCAGGCGGTCACTGATGCTGGCAGTTTCCAGCAGCTCCTGGCGCTCCTGGAGATTGAGGTTAAGGTTCGCCGAGATCAGGTCCGCTAGTTTGCCCGGCTGTTCAATGTTCAAGGTGGAGACTTTCACCTGGTCCGCGAGCGCGGGCGAAAGATTCATCACCTCAAGGAATTGTTGGTGGGCATTGCGGGCGAGCGCGGCGATCTCGAGCGTTTCCTCGGTCAGTTCCTTCGGGTGCTCGACTCGCGCAACAAGGTACGGCTCGCGGGAAGTATATTCAGCAGGGCGGCATCGTCGCAGCCCTTCGACCAACACTCGCACCGTGTTGTCCGGAAACTTCAACATCTTGAGCACTCTCGCCGTGCAGCCGACGCTGTGTAGTTCATCCGGTTTTGGGTTCTCTACTTCCGCGTTTCTTTGCAGTACGAGTGCCACGAGCCTGTCGCCGGCCACCACATCATCCACCAGCCTGATGCTTGGCGCTGATTCGACAAGGAGTGGCGCCACCATTCCAGGGAAGATCACAATGTCCGATAGGCCAAGCACGGGCAGGGCCTCTGGCAACGGTTTGGCGCCGACGCGATTGGACGACCCATCCGAAGCTTCCACGGATCCGCCCATGATGTTGATGAATTCTGTGTCCGATGTGCTCATGCAAGTCCGTTGATTCCCCGAATCTGGATCATTTCGAGTGACATTTGGCAGTGCGTCATTTCTCCCCGGAGGTGATGGGTATCGAAACCGGGCTTTGATTCGCTTTCTCCGCGAGAGGGACATCAATACGTAGAAACCCGTTTTGGTAGGAGGCGCGTGCCTGGGTCAGATCGTAACCCGCCGGCAATTCGATCACCGTTTCAAAAGCGCCATAGTCGATCTCCATCACGAGAAATTTGCACTTGGAAGGGCGGGAATCATCCGGGCGATGGCCGGATATCTTCACTCGATTGCCGTCCACCACCAGGTCGAGATCGTCGCGGTGCATGCCAGCGATCTCGACCTTGATGACCAGGCCGGCATCCACAACGAAAACGTCAGTGTTGGGCACCCAGTAAGTCTCCGGACCATCCTCCGAAAGGTTGTGGGCGTGAGTCTTGACGAAGTGTATGGCGGAACTTGCTTTGCTCATGTTGCCAGGAATTGGTGATTAGAAGTAGGAAAACAGGGATTCGGAAGCAAGCAGCCTTCAAGATGATCGAACAATAAGTTCAGGGCGTTCTCCCTTGCGGCCGCGAAAAACGATGCCGGGTTGCGGTGACGGGTTTTTGGAATCAGAACATCCGCACCCGCCGGAACAAGGCAACCCGGTCCGCCGTTTTCGACGGAAACGCGCCAGCAAAAACGCCAGCGCGGTCGCGCCAACAATGCCGAGCGAAGCCATCTGCTGCCAGTCCATGGGCAGGACGATAAACCAAGCCGCCCGCGACGCAACCCGCGAATCGCGACCGCCAGAGTTCCTCCAGCATGTCGAAGACTGTCAAATTTTCGTCTCGAACAACTCCTGGGACATCACTCCATCCGCCACACGGGTCACGCCGCCCGTCATGAGAATTGAGAAATCATCGCTGATCTCGATCTGAATGATTCCGCCGGGCATGTGGACTTGAAGAGCTGAATCCACCAGGCTGAGTTTGCGAGCCACCGCCGCTGCCGCGCTGGAGCTGCTGCCGCTGGCCAGTGTGTAACCGGCCCCGCGCTCCCAGATCTCGATCTGGATGTTTCGCCGGTCGAGCACTTTTAGAAACTGCACGTTTGTTCGCTTGGGAAACCAGGCATGATTCTCGATCAATGGGCCGTATTGGTGCGCCAGAGCCGCATTAATCTCCGGCAACGGGACCACGCAATGAGGGTTGCCTATCGTGGCCGCGCAGCAATTGAACGTGCGGTTGCCCGCCTTCAGATCCTCCTGAATTACTTCGCGTCGGGGGCCGGTCACAGGAATGGCGTCGCTCCAGAAGCTCACTTTGCCCATCTCGACCCGGACAGACCGGCCACCTTCCTTGACGGTGGCTTTGACAAGGCCGCCGGGAGTTTCGATCGAGAACTCCTCGGTTCCAACAAGCTTTTGATCCCATAGGAATCGGGAGAAAATCCGCAGACCATTGCCGCTCTTCTCGGCTTCACTGCCGTCCGGATTGAAAATCCGCAGACCGAAGGGAGCTTTCGCTGAAGGGAGCGGCCCCCAGAGAATCCCATCCGAGCCCACACCGAAATTCCGATGGCAAATGACACGGATTTTATCAGGAGTCAACTCACCGGAAAAATCGCCCGGGCGGATGACAATGTAATCGTTGCCGAGCGCGTGATACTTGAAAAACTTCATCGTGGGCCGGGAGCGTACCGAGGCACTTTCAAATCGCAAGGGGCAAACCGGCGGAGTGGCGGATGACGGTAACATTTAGGGCTCGCGCAAAAAAATTCCGGACGTGAGGCGGAATTCCAAAAAACAACCCTCACCCTGACCCTCTCCCGTCCAACGGGAGAGGGAACCACCAAGGCCGTCGCTCGCCGTTGCCAACACGGGTGGAAACCCCGACGGCGGACGATGTCTCTCCTGCTCCCATAGGATGGGAGAGGGGCGGGGTGAGGGCACATCCGCACAAAAATCCGAAGTTGTTTTTGCGCGAGCCGTTAGACAGCGCTGAATCTCAAACCTCGCGCCCCTTTCACCTGGCCTCGGCCTCTGCTGGATACAGGCGGTTGCCCGCCGGATCGATCATCGTGGGGGTAATGAAAATGAATAGCTTGGTTTGAGGGGCTCCAGGCGGTGCCAGTCTTGCCTGTCCCCAATTCAGAACAAGTGTATGGCCGTCCGCAAGCGTCGCGCTGCAGAGCCGCTCACGGACTCGAAATTTAGGAAGTGGAAGTTTGCCGTTCAAATCACGCGCCCGATCTTTCTTTGTCTCGTCGAATGGTCCCGGATCGGCGTAACCCAAAAACTCCACGACACTGACCATGACGATGAGTTGGATGGTTCTGTCATCGACTTCAACGAACGGAGTCACTGCTGCTCCGGAACCGAACGGAACCACATTTTCTTGGGAACCAATCGGGAGTTTGGCGACTCCAGGTGCTGTGTCGAAAGCGCTCTCTGCAACGGAGAGTTGCAAGTCGGCGGTTCGACCTTCGACCGTCGTAACTCTTGGTCCCGTTTTTAGAAGTTTGTCAGATTCAAGGGCCTTGAGCATCACCTGGGTTTGAGGTTCGGTAAGTTTCCTGACCACGGGTATATTTCCAGGGGGCTGAGATCGGGCAGTATCGAGTGGTTGGGGCTTGGCGGACGGCTGGCCGGGGTTTGATTCACCAGCCGAAACGGGCCCTGGCGTTGGTGGAGGATATTCACCCACGGCGCTCAGAGGCCAGCTTAGACCAAGAGTATTGGCTTCCGCCTCTGTAAGCTCCGCAGAATGGGCATCCAGCGTGATCAGATGTGGTGTGCTGTTCACGACTTGAAGCGCCTTCTCCACGATCTCCATTTCGTCCTTGGTCGCCCGCACAAATACCATTCCTGTTCGTTCGTTGAAAAAGAGAGCTTTGCGGCCTTCGAGTTCCTCTCCATACGCAAAATCAATCCCAACCAGGCTGAAATACCGGCGAACGAGCTCGACCGGTTTAGCCATATCAATTTCAATTCCTGTGCGTTGATCTGGGGCTGCGGATCTTCCCGGCGGGACAGGCTGCTGCCCGTTAGGCTTCGGCCTGAGTAGTTCCCGATAATACGACAGTCGATCGGATTCCTTCCCGTTGAACGGTGGTTGCGACAACACGAATTCTATGTTCTTCAGGAACGCGCGGAGGTTGACTCTGAATGTTATGGTTTTCAACCCAACCGAGTCGTCACTTTCTTTCGTGCCAGTTTTCTCTTCGGCAAGTCCAGGTCCGGGAGAAGGCGAGTTCAGTGTACGTGTGGTTTTGTGCGCGGGATCCACGGCCGCATCCGAGACGGTTCCATCCGTCAGTTTCATCGTGACCTTGAGCAACTCTTCCGTCGTCTCCTCCTTCAACTCCCAATCACGACTTAGGGCATTGATAATTCCAGACCAATGCAACTTCAGATTCTCAGGCGTGACTGAAGCGTGTTGTATGCGGGATGAAATAGAAACTCGCACCAAATCAGACCGACCCAACGATTCAACAGTGCTGCCTTGCGGAGGTGGGGCTTCGGCAAGCTTCAACAATTGAATCCACCGATGATGCGTCTCGACGCGCTCATTCTGCATCGCAGCCTTCACTCCAGCTACGAGGTCGTAGGCATCCGGTGACAACTGAACTTCCAAATTGCCAAAGTGCAACCGCCAGTGCGGTCGCTGCCCCATCTCCGATTCAATCGGGGGAGAATCCAAGCCTGGTGAACTTGTTAGTGCGGGAGCGATCTTCGATCCCGTCGCGGCGGCCCCAAGCGTCACTCCATGCACCACCGCATCTGCTCTTGGAGACACCGCCGCACCACCAGGTTGCGGCGGACTCGATCGTGGATTCTCCGAACCGTTGTCGTTCAATGGAAGACCCCTCTCATCGATCAGCTTCGACGTGACGAGCAGCATAAGGGTGCTTCGTTGGTCCATACCGATGCCTGGTTTTCCATCAGGGCCGGTTACGCCTGCGAGTACATCTGTGGCGGCGAGAATGAGTGATTCGCCAGACTTGAGGTCTGCAGTGAAGGCAAGCCGACGCTGCCGGAAGGTCGGATGCGGCACGACAAACTCAGGGTTGGGGCGAACCGGTCCACGGTACCCAATAAACTCCGTGAGCGTGCCATCAACATCCAAACTGATCAGCTTAAGATCCTTGGACACACTTGGCACCAGCTTGACCCGGGGGCCAACCGAAAAGTCTTCGGTGTGATAGACCGTCTTGAGGCCGCCATCTTGCGTCTCCTGCGAAAATTCCTGCGAAACCTTGATTACGACGTTCTTGTTCTCGGTGAGATCGATCTCCGCCGCCCGCTCGTGCAGCGTGGAGACACGCGGCGCGGCGAGCAGGTCAGCGCCCTTTGTCGCCTTGAGATTTTCGAAGAAGTCCTTGGCGTCCGCTTCCGGCATGACATCCGCCGCCGCCACGGAGTTGGGCACATCTTGCACTGCGTTGGTCGAAGGCCGAACGCGAATGTCGCCGGACCGCATGCCGGCAGGGTCTGGCTTGGGCCGTCCGGTCAGCGACCATTTCGGAATCGCGCGCGTCAACGGCGACGGTTGATTGGTGGGTGTCTTGATATCAATCCACTTCACTTCAAGTTGGACCTGCGGCGGTTTGACAAAAGGCGTGGGTTTGGCGGCAGGGACGATTTGAGGCTCACGCACTTGTGCCGAGGCCATGGGCAGCAACACCACGGCGCACAGCAAGACCGCAGCGAAACCTGCCGCTCCAACTCGCGGTCGCGGTTCAAACGTCAGCCGAAGCAGCCGCTCGATCCGCCGAACAAGTGCCGAACGCGACTCAACAATGCCCACAAGCCCGATGAATCCGCGACCGGGCGCAAGGCTGAATTTCCCAATCTGCAAGAGCGCATCCGGATAGGCGTCGGACTCGCTCCCCATCGCGGCGAGCACGGTTTCATCCACCGCTTCCTCCCGGACTCGGCGAATGCGGGCGTTTGCGAGCCAGAGCAGCGGATGCCACCAATAAACGATCTGGAGTAGCGTCTGGAGGTGATTGATCCATAGATCACCGCGCTGGAAGTGCGCGAGTTCATGCAGAAGCACGGCCCGGAGTTGCGCTGTCGAAAGTTTATCCGCAACTCGTGCCGGTATGAGGATCACCGGGCGTAACAATCCGCAAAGCGCTGGCCCCGGCACGGCGTCGCTCAATCGGATGCCGATGCGACAACGAATGCGCATCTGGACAGCGCACGATGCGAGCAGTGTTTGTAGGGAATCCGACGGCGGCGTGGCGTGACGAATGATCCTTCGCACAAGCCGGGCGCGCTGAACCAGGACCGCCAGCAATGCCGCCGCAACAAGCACCACAACGAGAGTGGCCGCGCCTGACCGAGTCAGTCTGGGAGCGGGCGGAATCACAGGCGCGATGTCCATCACGGCGGCAGGAAGCTGGAAATCCATCACGAGTGGCGGCGTGTATTCGCGGGTGAAGACGATGGGCGGCAGCGCAGGTGGTGCGGTCTGCCGGCGCATCCAGTAAGCAGGGCTGGTCGGCAGCGCGAGCGAAGGAGGCAGCAACATTTTCAGAAGCGCCAGCATCCAGACCGCGTGGCGCACCACGGCGCGAACACGGTCACGCAGCAGCCAGTCGAGCGCGAAGAGCACGGCAATGACGATGCTTGACTGGAGGAGCATCGGCCCGGCAAAGCCGAGGAATTGGCTGCCGGAACTGTTTAGAACATCGATGAAGGCATTCATGGGCGAAAGTCATTTGGTTTTGGCCCGTTTGCGTTTCTCTTTGATCAACGTTTCCAGTTTCGCGAGTTCGTCGGCGGAAAGGTCACCGGCGTCGAGAAGACATTGGACCATGGGCGTGAGCGCGCCATTGAAGGCGTGCTTGAGTGCGTAGGCGAGTTCGCCGCGTTGCGCCTGCTCGCGCGTGACGGCGGACCGGTAGAGCGTGAGGTTGCGGATCTTC
This sequence comes from Verrucomicrobiales bacterium, assembly GCA_005777315.1. GTDB lineage: Bacteria > Verrucomicrobiota > Verrucomicrobiia > Limisphaerales > F1-12-MAGs170 > F1-120-MAGs170. Next base: position 5,706 of record SXMN01000097.1, on the reverse strand, counting down.
TCAGCGGTGAGCAGTCCCTTGGCGACCATGCGATCCATGATCGTTCGCACGGTGCTGTAGGTCCAGGCGGTCTTCTTCTCCAGGCGCTCTTGAATATCCGGGGCTGCGCAGGGCTGCTTTTCCCAAACAGCCTTGATGATGGTCCATTCGGCTTCAGTGAGTTCTATCTCGGAGTGTGGCATAGGGATTGAGTGATGTCGTTGTATCTCTACATATGTAGAGAGTGCAAGTGAAATCTTTGTTCTCGGAACGAATCGCTGACTCCGCCCTCACCTCCCGGCGAGGGAGGTGAGGGCCCGGGAGGGAAGTGGTTCAAACCTCGGTCATTTCTCATCTCCCCAACCCTCTCGTCGTCCGACGGGAAGAGATTTCCCCGAAGAAAAACTTCGCGCTTTGAACCCATGAACCCGCTACTTGATCCACTGATGAGAATTAAGCACAGAGTTTTTGAGGACACAGAGGACTCTAAACCGAACTCTCTGTGTCCTCTCAATCTCCGTGCCGAAAATCTCCGGTTCATGGGGAGGGGGAACCCCCAAAGAATGGATGCGAGTTGGACCCATGAACTGGCGTTGGCTCGTAACGCAGACTACCAAGTCTGCTGTGTCGCGGGTTTCCAAACCCGCGGACCGATCGAGAACGCACGCCGTGCCGATTTGGAAATCGGCGACACAGCAGGTTTAGAAACCTGCGCTACCCAGGGGCTGTTCATTGGGAGGGAGAATCGGAATAGCATCATTCACCTTTCCTTGATTCAACAGTAGTGGGTCAATGGCCTGTTCTGGTGGGCTGGCAGGCTGACCACGAATACACGAGGCGTTCACCAAACGGTGGCCACTTTTCATTCGCTCAGCTCGGCGGTAAGTTGCATGTGAGAACGGCCAGGTTGGCCGTTCCACTCAAACCAACAGATTCATCCGGCCTCAAAAAAGCCAGGCTCAAAACACTGCCCTCTAAGTTCAATGGATTGGTTGCTCAACTCTGACATCCGTGCAAACCATCACTGAAGTCACATGCGATACTGTCAGCACATCCCGGCGGGTCCGTTGTCAGCGTTTGTGGATTGGTTTTGGTTGTTTGAAGGACTGGATTTGCCGCATCAGCGTGAACGGGTCCTGCCGGATGGCTCGATGGAACTGGTGATCAACCTCGACGAATCGCGACGCAAACTTTTTGACCGCGATCATCCGGGCCGGTTCCAAACATTTCACCGCGCATGGGTCTCCGGCGCCCGCTCCGATCATGTTGTCATCGATGTTCTCCCGCAGTCCTCGATGATCGGCGTGCATTTCAAGCCTGGGGGACTGTAACCTTTTCTCAAGGAACCGCCTGGTGAACTGACCGGCCAGGTGGTCGAACTGGACGCCCTCATCGGAACATCCGCCAACAACCTGCGCGAGGCGTTGCTTGAAGCTCGAGAACCGGGAGCGAAGTTCCACGTGCTGGAGCAATTTCTGGTTCAGCGCGCGATGCGCTCGTTGAGACCCAATGCGATGGTTGCCCATGCCTTGCGCGAATTCCAACGGTGCGATGAGCCATTGGAAATCCGGCGTGTGACCGATTCCCTCGGCGTGAGCCACAAACATTTCATCCATGTTTTTCAAAACGAAAACGGGCTCACACCGAAGCGTTACTGCCGGATTCGACGCTTCCAGCACGCATTGTCAGCCGTAAACCGCAGGCGGCAGATTGACTGGGTGGAGATCGCATGTGCCGCCGGTTACTTCGATCAGGCCCACTTCGTTCATGACTTCAAAGCGTTCTCAGGACTGACTCCGTCGGATTACGTTTCCCAACGGAGCGCGGACCAAAACTTCGTTCCTCTGGACAGGTAAAATTTTTCCAATACCCCGAAAACAATTCTGTCATACTGACCACACTATGAATCCATTCATCAAAACTCCGGTCATGGTCCTGGCGTGCTTTCTCGCCTGCAATTCGTTGCTCGCTGCGGATGCAACGTCGCTGGACGAACATCTCGAACCGCTCCGCCCGCTCCTGGGTAAAACCTGGCGTGGCGAATTCAAGGACTCGAAACCTGACAAGCCCGTGATTGACGTTGCCCGTTGGGAGCGCGCCCTCAATGGCAAGGCCGTGCGAGTGCTTCATTCCATCAATGACGGGCTCTATGGCGGCGAAAGCATCATCCGATGGGACAGCCAGTCAAAGCAGCTCGTCTTTCATTACTTCACCACGGCCGGCTTCATGACCACGGGAACCGCGACGGTGAGCGGCAGCAAGCTCATCACTTTGGAAAAAATCACCGGCGACGCCAACGGCGTGACCGAAGTGCGTGCGACGCAGGAGTTGCGTCCGGACGGAACGCTGTTGAGCAAGGCTGAGTATTTGAAGGATGGCCAACCCACGTCCGGTCGTGAAGTACTCTACAAGGAAGCGCCTTCGGCCGAAGTGAAATTCAAGTAGATTTCTCTACTGTGAGATTATGAACAAGATGATGGGCAGGATCAGGACATACTGAGGAGACCGCAGGATAGCCTACAAATCTCGGAGGTGGCGCAGGCGCATCTGCTGCGTTGCTCGCATGGTCAGAGGCCACTGCGGGCATCCTCCTGTGCTCACGCCTTGCATCTTGTGCCCACGGCACTCTCCGGAATTCGTAGGCTATCCCACGGTCTCCTCAGTAGGCATATTCATGTCCGGTAATGGCTTCATTTTTCCATCGTAACTCGGGAAGCCGCTGCTTAGTTTCCGCCCGATGTTATCGGAGAAACCATGGCGGATGGACATCGTGTTGCAGTATCTGCTTCTGGTGATGGCGGGCTTTTGCGGAGGCATGTTGCTTGTGGCGTGGTTCACTTCGGAACACGCGCCGATCCGGGTTCCCGAAGACTATGCCACGATCATTGGCGGCACATTGAGTTTTCATGGAGTTGTCCTGGCTCTTTTGCCCTGGTTGCTGCGCGAGCATGGAGCGGGCGCTGGACTGGCCTTTGGTTTCTCGACGCCGCGAATGTGGCGTGCAGCGGGCTTCGGATTGTTGATTGGTGTCATCACCCTCCCATTGATCGTTGGTTTGGGCGAACTGTCCGCGATGATTTTCCAATTGCTGGGCATGAAGACGGAGCTGCAGGCTCCCGTTCAAATGCTTCAAAAACAGCCCGGCTGGCCTTTGGGAGCGACGATATTTTTTGCGGCTGTGATCATGGCGCCGATCGCGGAGGAGATTGTCTTTCGCGGCATCCTTTATCCATCAGTCAAGCAATTGGGTTTTCCACGCACGGCGCTTTGGACCACGTCGTTACTGTTCGCGGTGATCCACAGCAATCGAATGACCGTTCTTCCATTCACCGTGCTGGCCCTGTTGCTCACCTATGTTTACGAACGAACAAACAACCTGCTAAGTTCAATCGTCATGCACAGTTGCTTCAACCTGGTAAACTTTCTGCGGGTTGCCCTTTTACCCGGAGCCTGAGCCGCCAGGAACCTTCCACAATGACAGAGTTCGAACTGATTCAGCGCCTCATCCCCAATCTCCCGACCAATGCCTCGGTCATTGCCGGCGCGGGCCACGATTGCGCGATCGTCGATATTGGCCTGGCAGACGAACTTCTCCTGTTGAAAACAGACGCCGTGGTCGAGGGCGTCCATTTCACCCCGGAAACAGATGCCCGGCGTGTCGGGCACAAAGCACTGGGCCGATGCCTCAGCGATTTTGCCGCCATGGCCGGCACTCCCAGACACGCAATGGTCACACTGGGGTTGCCAACAGGCTTCGATGCTGACTGGATCGACGGCCTGTACGCCGGGATGCGTCATCTTGCCGAACAGCATGGAATCGCCATTGTCGGTGGCGAAACCACCCGCAATCCGGAGCGCATCTTCATGTCAGTGAATGTGACCGGAGTGCTGCCAAGGAATCGTGTGATTCTTCGGGCAGGCGCCAAACCGGGAGACGCCATTTTCGTTACAGGTGAGTTGGGCGGCTCGATTCTTGGCAAGCATCTCGACTTCGAACCTCGCCTCACCGAGGCGCGATGGCTGGCAGAAAATTTCACCATCCACAGCATGATGGATCTGAGTGACGGCATCGCCGGGGATCTTCGCCATATTCTTCAGAGCAGCGGTGTCGGCGCCGAACTGCTTGGCCGCGCCATTCCGATCAGCCGCGCTGCCCGGCAAAAAGCGCGCGCTTCGCTGCCCGGCAATGGAAATCTGGAGATCGAAGTGGACACATCCAGCCCGGCGCTGCTCGCCGCATTGACGGATGGCGAGGACTTCGAGTTGCTCTTCACTGTCGCGAGCGCGGATGCAGTTCGTTTGCTCGACGCGTGGAAGCAGAGATTTTCAACGCTCAAACTCTCCTGTGTCGGCAAGATCACCGCCAACCCGGGCATGCGCATCCAGGACAAGTTCGGCCTGCGTCCACTCAATGTCAGCGGTTACACACATTTCGCGTAGCCCTTCCGAGACGGAAGCCATCGCGCATGACCTTGCTGGAAATTTGCCAGCGGGCACCGTGATCGGTCTGAGCGGCGATCTTGGAGCCGGCAAAACGCAATTTGCGCGTGGTTTTGCCAGAGGACTTGGCGTCAAGGAACGTGTTCAATCACCGACGTTCGCCCTTCTGAATACCTACTCCAGCGGACGTCTGCCGCTCCACCATATTGATTTCTACAGGCTGGATTCGGATGCTCAAATCATTGGCGCGGGCCTTGACGAGTATCTCGAACCGGACGGTATCGCTCTCATAGAATGGATCGAACGCTGGAATGGGCGGTTACCTGCAGGATTCGTGTGCGTCGTGCTCGAAACCTTGGGCGAAACCGAACGCAAGATTACCATTAACACACCCGACTTGCAGGGCATCAAACCAGCAAAAGCATGATCACATTGGCGCTCGAATTTTCAGGAAACATGCGGAGCACAGCGGTCATTTCCAGCGATGGCAACAGTGCCGCGAAGATCATGGGCGAAGCCACCGATAGCGGGGATCGCACCTTACGTCCGCTCACGTTGATTGAGAAGACGCTTGGAATAGCCGGGCTAAAGCGCGGCGAGGTAAGTGCCATGGCCGTTGGACTCGGACCGGGTTCTTACACCGGCATCCGGGCTGCCATCTCCATCGCCCAGGGTTGGCAACTCGCGACGGGGCTGAAACTGCAAGGCGTTGGCAGCGCCGAAGCCATCGCCCTGCAGCTCCAGCTGAAAGGTATCCGGGACAAGGTGCGAATCGCAATTGATGCGCAGCGAGGCGAATTTTACGTCACCTTGTTGAACATCTGCCCGGCTGCCATCAAGGTTGTCGAACCCATCCACCTCAAGTCTCGTGAGCAACTTGATTCGCTGCCCGGTGACGAAATTACGCTTTTCGGGCCGGGGCTGTCCGCAAAATTCCCATCAGCCCACGACATCGACCCCTCCGCTTCCGCCATAGGTCAGCTTGCGCTGACGCGAAACGATTTCGTACCAGGAGAATTGCTTGAACCCATCTATCTTCGCGCCACGACGTTCGTGAAAGCACCTCCACCCCGTTTCATGCCCTGAATACTCTCCGGCTCTTTCGCCGGAAAAGCCCGACTGGCATTCTTGAATCCTCAGTGGAACTTCCCACGGCTGTGACAAAGTCATTGGAGAAAACAGTTGAGAGTTGAATGGCCATGGCGAGCATCTGATTTCTGGTGAATTTCGGTGGTTCAGCGACTTCAGGAAGGGCAAGGCTTGAGGTTTTTGAACGCCATCACCAAG
>SXMN01000096.1 GCA_005777315.1 Verrucomicrobiales bacterium | reverse complement strand
TCTCGTTCGCAATGAGAAGGTCGCAGGTTCGATCCCTGTCGGCTCCACCACCAACCTACAATCAGTGATAGTGTTTCTGGATTCTGCGCTCCGTCGCTCAGTTGATATCCGACCTCCATTTCGATGCTGCCCCAAGCTTCATCTTGCGGCGTTCAGCCCTCGCCGGTTAAAAGAGTCTCCATGCGTTGGCATAAAGTAACCCTCATCGGCGTGGGTCTTCTTGGTGGATCGCTGGGCCTCGCGCTCAGGCAGCGACGCCTTGCCGGCCATGTCGAGGGTTACGTTCGACGGACATCGAGCGTCCGAGAATGTCAGCAGATAGGCGCGGTGGACAAAGCCTCTGGCGACTTGTCAGTCGCCGTTGCCGATGCGGACATGGTCATCTTTTGCACTCCTCTGGCACAGATGAAGGCGATTGCCCAAGCGATGCTGCCTTCGCTCAAGCGTGGCGCCATCGTCACGGACGTAGGCAGCGTCAAGGCGAGTGTCGTGAGGGATCTTGAGCCAATGTGCTCGAGCGTCGGCGCATTTTTTGTGGGCAGCCATCCGATGGCAGGAGGTGAGAAAATGGGAGTCAGCGCAGCTCGTGCAGATTTGTTCCAGAATGCGACTTGCGTTTTGACGCCAACCAATTCTTCAGCTTCCCATGCGGTTGAACAACTCAGGATCCTTTGGCAGACCGTGGGCTCCAAGGTGATGATGCTGACTCCCGGGCAACACGATGAACTCGTCAGCCGATCAAGCCACCTGGTTCATGTGATTGCAGCGGCGCTGGCCAGTCATGTTCTCGCTCCGGCACATGGCCCGGTGCAATCCGCACTATGCGCCAATGGATTTCGTGACACGACCCGAGTTGCCTCAGGTTCGGCCGAGATGTGGCGGGACATCGTTCTAGCCAACAGCAAGCACCTTCAAATTGAGCTGACAGCTTACATCGAAAAGTTGGAGCGTCTGCGTCAATTACTCGCGCAAGATGAGTCGGACGAGATACTAGGCTTTTTTGAACTGGCCAAGAACCTTCGCGATCAATGGAGCGCCGGTGGAGCTTCGCCCTCGATGGAGTAGCTAAATCAGGATTCGATGTCCGAATTGAAGCCGTCCAAAAAGGTAATCATCCATACTGACGGCGGTTGCGAAGGCAATCCAGGGCCAGGTGGCTGGGCGGCTGTTTTGCGGTACGGGGACCATTCCCGCGAAGTTGCCGGTGCTGAGCCTGCCACCACGAATAACCGCATGGAACTTCAGGCCGCCATCGCCGCGCTCGCGGCATTGAAGCAGCCCTGCGAAGTCACACTTTACACAGATTCCCAATATCTCCGTCAGGGAATCACCGAGTGGCTGAGGAACTGGAAGCGCAATGGCTGGCGTACCACCGATCGCAAACCGGTCAAAAATGACGACCTGTGGCGGCAATTGGACGAACTCGCCAGGCTCCATCGAATCGAGTGGAAATGGCTTAAAGGACACGTGGGACATCCGGACAACGAACGCTGTGACGTCCTCGCCACTGCTGCGATCTTGCAACTGCGCAAGGAGCTTTCATCCGCCCATATTCACGCGGCACGAAATACATTCATCGCCAATCGGGGCTCAAGTCCTCAACAGCCTGGGCTCCTTTGATCTGGTCGAAACAGAGGCCTTTTATTTCCGCGACCTCTGCACCGCCTCCGAAAATGTCAGCGCTCTTCGTGGGGGTAGGTTCGGGTAACACTTACTTTTGGCTCAGTAAGCCTTGACGGGTAGGTCATTTATTGGACAACGCATCGCTGCTCGTCCCCTCTCAGAACTGTCACGCGATCAATTTCCGAATCAACTCGCCTTCCACATCCGTCAATCGGAAGTCCCGGCCTTGAAAGCGGAAAGTAAGTCTTTCGTGATCCAGCCCGAGCAAGTGCAAGATCGTGGCGTGCAGGTCGTGAACATGGGCGCGGTCCTGGACGGCGGAGAAACCAAGTTCGTCAGTCTCACCGAGCACCAGGCCTGGTTTCGTTCCGCCGCCAGCAAACCACATGGTGAAGGCATCGATGTGGTGATTGCGTCCGGTCTTTTCCCGCGCTTCACCCATCGGTGTGCGGCCAAACTCACCTCCCCAGATTACGAGGGTGTCATCAAGGAGACCTCGTGATTTCAAATCCTTCACCAGCGCTGCGCACGGTTGATCCACCTCATGCACGACCTTTTCGAAATCTGCTTCGAGAGTCTGGCCTGGACCTCCATGTGAATCCCAATCCGCGTGGTAAAGCTGGATGAATCGCACTCCACGTTCAACCAGCCGCCGTGCCAGCAGACAATTTCGCGCGAAGCTGTGCTCCTCCCGTTTCGCGCCATACAGGGAGAGTGTGGTGTCGCTTTCTCCACGGAGATCGGTCAGCTCAGGAGCACTGGATTGCATGCGGTAAGCCATCTCGTATGACGCAATCCGCGTGGCAATCTCGGGATCTCCGGTCTCGACAAGCCGCGTCAGATTCAGGTCGCGGATCGCATCAAGCGAGCGGCGTTGGCTGGTTACCGAGATTTCCCTGGGTGTAGAAAGACTCAAAATCGGCTCCGCGCCGGAACGCAGAGGCACGCCTTGAAATTGGGTCGGCAGGAAACCACTGCCCCAATTCACCGGTCCGCCGCGTGGACCTCGCGGCCCGCTTTGCAGGACGACGAAGCCAGGCAGATTCTGTGACTCGCTCCCGATGCCGTAAGTAACCCAGGCTCCCATGCTCGGGCGTCCGAAGATGCCCGAACCTGTGTTCATGAAGAGTTTCGCGGGAGCATGATTGAAGAGGTTCGTCGCACACGATTTGACGATGGCAATGTCATCAACGATCCCCGCCGTGTACGGCAGCAGCTCACTTACCCAGGTACCACTTTGGCCGTGTCGCGTAAATTGCCTTTTCGTGCCGAGAAGCGTCGAGCGATTCTTGAACGAGGAATCCATGAAGGCGAAGCGCTTCCCCTCAATAAACGAATCGGGAATTGGCTGCCCATGCAACGAGGTGAGCTTTGGTTTATGGTCCCATAACTCGAGCTGCGACGGCCCGCCCGCCATGAACAGTTGAATGATCGCCTTAGCCCTTGCGGGAAATTGCGTCGGCTTCGACGCGAATGGATTGGCGGGATTGGGTTCGTATTCAGGGGAGGCTGTTGACTTCCACCCTCCAAGCAAGGAAGCCAGGGCGACGCTGCCCAAACCCATCCCGCATTTGCCAAAGAAGTGGCGTCGTGTGACCGCGGACGTGATTGAAAGGGCTGGATTCACGGGTGTTACGAACACGCTTGATTTTAACTCTCGACGAACGCTTATCAACGCGAATCATCGGATATGGATTACAGTTCTCTGGAGAGATTTTGAAAGGCTTCACCCTGAACCGTCCTCATCAGGAGGAGTCGAATCAGCCAGCCGTAAGCGCCTCGCCTCAAAGCTGGCCCATAGCATTGTCCAGGGCGGCAAAGAGCAGGTTCATTGACAAATCAGTTTCGTCTCCCATGTTCGAGATTCGGAAAGTCGTTCCTTTGATCTTGCCATAGCCGCCGTCGATCAGGAATCCCTGATCCTTCACGAGCTTCTGCAGCTTCGTCGCATCTACCACGCGTCCACCTGTCCTGGCTCCGTTGTTGATGCAGCAAAGCGTGATGGATTCAAAACCCGCTTCGGGGAACAACTTGAATCCGTGGCGAGCGGCCCAGTCGCGCGTCATTTGATTCGTCCGTCGATGTCGCTCATATCGGATCTCCAGTCCTTCAGCAAAAAAATCCTCCAGCTTCGAGGCCAGTGCATACACATGGCCGATACTGGGTGTGCTCGGCGTCATGCTCAGCTCTGCATTCTTCTGAAACTCGACGAAGTCGAAGTAGTAGCCGCGATCCTTCAGCGTCCCCGCCCTTTCCAACGCAGCTTCCGAACAAGTGAAGACCGTGAGTCCTGGGGGGAGCGCAAAGGCCTTCTGAGTGCCAGCGAGCAGCACGTCGATCCCGAGTTCATCAAACTTCAGCGGCACTGCGCTCATTGAGCTGACCGCATCCACGATGAACATCACGTCAGGATATTTCGCCTTCAATGCTGCGATCTCGCCGAGCGGCGACATGGTCCCAGTTGACGTTTCGTTGTGGATCAAAGTCAGCGCGTCGAATTGACCAGTCCTCAGCCTGGCATCGATTTGTTCCGCACGAATGGGCGATCCCCACGGTACTTGGAGTGCCTCGGCTTGCTTGCCGCAGCGTTGCGATACATCGAGCCATTTGTCCGAGAAAGCACCACACATGCAGTTGAGAACCTTCTTTGAAACCAGATTGCGAATGGCACCTTCCATGACTCCCCAAGCTGACGACGTGCTCAAATTCACGAGCTGTTTTGTGTCCAGCAACTGCTGGAGTTGAGGCTGCATCTTCGCGTAGAGATCTTTGAATCCCTGACCGCGGTGGCCGATCATCGGCGAACAAAATGCACCAAACGTCTTCTTGCTGACTTCGACCGGTCCCGGAATATGAAGTTTTACATGTCCCATAAAGATAGGAGCGTAAAACTTTCACAAGCGACCAAGGCATGCAAGGGTGCATTTAGCGCAACGTTGATCTATTTGGCGTATAGGCTGCGGTCTTTGAGCCGAGGTGGGAATTAATGGAGAGGAGGTTGAGGGATTTTTCGGAACAATGGGGGAGAAACCAAAAATTTGGGTTCCCAAGAATCGGCCAAATTGACCGCCAGACCGCCGATGCAGTGCGATCCGTTTCATCTGCGATTTCCTTGGTGCTTCATTCCGGCTCCAACTTCATCTGCTCAGTTTTTTCTTCCCGCGCTTCGCCTTTTTCTACGGGGCTTCCCGAAGCGCTTGGCTTCTTCGCGCACCTATTCTTGGTAGTAAGGCGAAGAAGCTGGTTTACGAGTTGATGGGTCTCGAATTGGCGGACGTTCTTTGGATCAGCCACGGCTTCCTCTGGCGGGGAACCAAACGGCAAGCCAGGCCCCCGGGTTGAACTAGGTTGAGCCTCAGGAACCTCAGGAATGGTTACGGCCAATTGAACCGAACATGTTTTCCCACCTGCCTGGCCACGGATACAGAAGGAGCGAACCAAGCATGATCTTGCGCAACTCCCGGCGGCTGACTTTGACGCGATGATTCGGATCTAGCAGAGGTGATTGGCGCAGCTTGGAGATGGTTTCAACTCCGATGAGAATCGGCCATGCGCAGGCAAGCTTGAGCCGAATCTGTGTGAATGGAAGTGAAGTGGTGTAGTGCCAGCCTGCGGCGAGATGGTCCTGGGCAAGGTCGAGGAATGCATCGAAAACGGGACGCAATTTCGCTTCCACAGCCAGATCGAGCAAAGACGTTGGGAGAAGTCCGGCAGCAACGAGTCGATCAGCAGGCAGATAACACCGGCCGAGGCGAAGATCACGTGGGAGGTCGCGAAGGATGTTCACCAACTGAAGCCCTTTGCCGAAGCGGATGCCGAGTGAGATGAGAGTCGTGTCATCCACCGAAGTTCGACTCAACAGGTGGGCCCGGCATATTCGCGTCCAGAATTCGCCTACACAGCCTGCTACTCGATACGTGTAATCATCCAGCTCGGCTTCAGTCTTAAGCGCGACAATTTTCGTTTCATTCGCAAGGCCGAAGCGACGTAGATCGAGTTCCTGCCCACTGGTGATCGTTTCAATGACACTTCTGATCAAAGCCTGGTCTGATGGCGTGGTAATTTCAAAGGAAGCCAGGACATCGTCCAGTTGCTCAAGAAGACACCGCTCCCCTGGCGTCACGTTGGCGTCAGCACCAGTGAAATGGGAAAAGTCCAGACGCTCGATCGAAGTTCCCAGGATTCTCGAACGCAGCCTGGCGAGGGTATTCAACCGTTCACCGATGGGAACGATGTCCGTGTCAGCGATCGTGTCGGTGGCCCTGGCGAAGAGGTAGGCGAGTCCGATTTGAGGACGGACCTTCCCGGGCAAAACGCGCAAGGTCAGATAAAACGACCGCGAAACGTCCTTGAGCAGCCGGTTGAGTTCCTTGAATGAAGCCGCGCCCATAGCTGCGCCGGACGTTTACTGAAGACGTTTCTGCCAGCGAACGAGCTGACGTCGCACCTGCTTTGTGCCCGGAGCGCCGACGATGTTCCGGCGTTTCATGGCGGCATCGAGGTTGAAAATGTTGCCTGCGTCCGCGCCGAAATGCCGGTCAAGTCCCTTCAAATCCGTCGGGGACAGTTCGTTCAGCGACAGGTTCAATTTCTCCGCCAGGGCGACTGCGGCACCCACGACATGATGAGCCTTGCGGAAGGGCACGCCCTTTCGTACCAGATAGTCCACCAGATCAGTGGCGAGCAATTGAGGATCGTCCGCCGCCAGGCGACACGCAGTTGTGTTGACAGTCGTGTGATTGAGCATCGCGGCCGTCAATCGCAGGCATGCCCGGATCGTGTCGGCAGAATCGAAGACCCGTTCCTTGTCTTCCTGCAGGTCGCGATTGTAAGTCATGGGGAGTCCCTTGAGCAACGTGAGCAATGCCATCAGATTCCCAATGACTCGTCCGCTCTTGCCGCGAGTGAGTTCCGCTATGTCCGGATTTTTCTTCTGCGGCATCAGGCTGGAACCGGTCGTGTAGGCATCCGCTATCCTGATGAAATCAAATTCGGAACTGGCCCAGAGAATCACGTCTTCGGCCAGACGGGACAAATGAACGGCGGTGAGCGCGGCAGTGGCGCAGAACTCAATCATGAAATCCCGGTCGCTGACACCATCCATGGAGTTCTGAGTCACCAGCGGTCGGCCCCTGCCATCGACAAAACCAAGCTGACGCGCCACGAATTCACGGTCGAGAGGCAGCGTGGATCCAGCAATGGCTCCGTTGCCAAGCGGACAGACATTCAGGCGATTCAAGCCGTCGCGAAATCTCGAAGCGTCGCGGTCGAGCATCTCGACATACGCCAGGAGGTGATGGGCGAAATAGACCGGTTGAGCGCGCTGAAGATGAGTGTAGCCAGGGATCAAGACACCTTCGCTTCGAGAGCCAAAATCCACGAGAGACCGCTGCAAAGCCCGTAATTCAGTCTGGATCTGGCCGACCTCGTCTCTCACCCAGAGACGCATGTCGAGGGCGACCTGATCGTTGCGTGATCTTCCAGTGTGAAGCTTGGCTCCCGCCGAAACACGCCGGGTCAGCTCTGCCTCGATGTTCATGTGGACGTCCTCAAGTTCGGGACGCCAGATGAATTGTCCGGCTTCTATCTCGACGCTGATCCGCTCCAATCCCCGGATGATCGCCTTGAGCTCGGTGGTCTTCAACAATCCGATTTTGTGAAGCATCGAGGCGTGAGCGATGGAACCGAGAATGTCGTGCCTCCACAATCTCCAGTCGAAGGAGATGGACTCGCTGAAATTCGCCACATCCGCGCCAGGACCGTTGGCGAACCTGCCTGAGCGGGATACCGGGGTTGAATTCTTTATTCGTGCCTGAACCTTCATGTTGTCAATGAGGCCGCACTGTGCGCGTTCCAAGCCGGGAAGTCACGCAGAACGGTGCTCGTCGTCCGGCAAGCGGTGCATCCACGAGTTGTCGGTGAACTTGGCTGTCGGGGAGGAGCGCGGTTGTGTGCGCAGCACCAGCCGCAGCAGGTCTGGCGTGAGGGCGAGCCGGCGATACTGCTGCGACTGGCTTTCAGCACAGTCGCGCTCCACCGACAACTGATACGGGTTGTGGAGCACTATCCTGCAAGACTTGCCAGAATGTCATGGTCGTCTCGCGGAAAGCTGCGCTGATCCGGTTGAACGCATCATTCGACCTCTGCTTATACGCTTGATTACATGAAAACCACGAGGCCATCCACACTCGTGGATGGCCTCGCGCCGTAACCTCTGACCGTGTCTTTAGTGATTCTTCTTACTGCGATCCCGGACCCGAATGGGTCCGAGTGCTCCGAATCTGCATCCAGAGAACGTCCTTGTTGTTAGGAGAAGGCTGGTCCAAGGGGATATCCCTCTTCGATAACTTGGGCATCGTTCTCGGGTCGGTCCACTTCTTGATCTCCGAATGGCCGTCCGCGAAAGAGAATCCGCCGGCCTGATTGTGATAACTGGCCGGATAATCCACGATTTTCCATCTTGCGGGTGTATTCGGATATCCCTGCATGTCCACAACGAAATAGCCGTCGTTGATGCTGTCTTCGCGCTCATCCACGAAGACCCAGGTCTGGCTTGGCCCCGGGTTCTTCATGTCGTCCAGCTTGCGGTAAATGGCCCATGCATTTGGCCCTCCACCAACCATCGATGGACCTGAATTGCCCCAGCCAGGTCCGCCCACCCAGTTGTTCATCGACATGCTGCGGATGCGCGGGACGCGCTGTTTCTGCGCGTTGACAGCAGTGGATTTGTCGGCCGGGCACTTCCAAATGCCGATGGCGTTGCCGCAGTACGGCCAGAGTACGCTCTTCTTGTTGTAAAGATCCGCATTCCAATTATTCGCATCATTCGGAGAGTTCAAGGTCAGCCAACTGGCGCCGGTCCAGTTCGGAACTTCTCCCCGCGCACCGGGTGGCGCCCAGTTCGCAGAGCCCACGAGTTGGTCGCCGTTGTCCTCCGCATAAAGTCTCCAAGCCAAGGTGAGTTGCTTGTGGTTATTCATGCACATGATTCCCTGCGCCTTGGTCTTGGCCTTTCCCAGGGCCGGAAGGAGCATGCCTGCGAGGATTGCGATAATGGCAATGACGACGAGCAGTTCAATGAGTGTGAAGCCACTCCGCGACTGGGAGTAACGTGTTGCGCAACGGCGACTGCGAGGAGAAGAGGATTGCATAAGCTGCGTTTGGGTTTGGTGTTCCACACGTCTAGCCGAGCGGATTTGCTTCGGCAACTGTGCGTCCGGCTGCACATTTTCCACCACACTTGCGTGATCCAGCTTCCCGAGGCTGTCGCGAATGACATCAAGGCACCCAAAATTTTGGAGCCGTAGAAGTGCGTGAGGTAACACGGCGGGCTTTGATCTTGAGATAGGGCGGAACGAAGCTGCTTCGATGAGCGAAGGTGCCGGGTTCGGCAAGTGGATCGGCATGGCGTGGCTCCGCAATGTCTTCAATGATGAAACCGCTTTTGCACAGCCCTCCGAGGAGGTGTTCCCAACGGTGGAGATACTCCACCGTCCCTGCCTCGCGATGCCAGAGGCCAGGTTCGGACGGAGGCAGGGGGCCATCGCGATAGTAAGGCTCGATCAACGCGTAGCCACGGCCAGACGGGCGGGCCTCGGCCTGCATGTTCACCGGCTGTTTGTGCTGGCTCACATAGACGCCCCCCTCGACAAGCACGCGAGCCACTTCCCGGTAAACCCGCCCGATATCCGGGACGTAGCAAGTGCTGACCGGCTGCACCACAATGTCAAAGCTGTCTGGCTCAATCACTGCCAGATCGTCCATCGATGCTTCGATGAGACGCAGTTCCAAGCCGCGTTCAGCAGCTACCTGCCGATCCAGAGCCAGCGTCGCGGGGCTGATGTCCACGACAGTCACACGTGCTCCGGCACTGGCGAAGAGCGGTCCATGCCGGCCTCCACCGGCGGCAAGACACAGCAAGCGCTTGCCGGTGACTTCTCCGCCGAGCCAGCCGCATTGATCCACCACCGCGAGGGGATGTTTGAAATCGGACTCCCTGGCGGCGTCGATGTACCAGTCCCGCCTCCTCACACGATCATCCCAGGCCCGGCGATTCAGTTCATGGAGTGGTGACACGCTCCCAGACTGGCGAGCCGCATCCCCTTCCTCAATGATAACTTTCACGCCATTTCTCAAGTGGTGAATTTGCCGCGGAGAGTCCAGTTGGTAAAAACCATCGCCTCGACTCCAAAATGGTGCTTTAGTGCTTCCAAGCCACAAGCAGAAATCCGTGAAGGCGGAGAAACACCAGCCGTGACGAGCCATGCGAAACGAAGTTTTCAGATTCAAGTCTTTCCGTTTACTTCAGTAAAGGCGAAGAGCTAGGCGCAGCCAGTCAAGGCGCGACTCATCGCACAAAACCCTGACCTCCGTTGAACTTGAATCGAGCAATTCCGGCTCTTGTCAGCATCGCAGTCTGCGCGGTGGCGATTTTTCTCCTTCTTTCCAAATTCAGAATGGCGAGGCCGGCAGATACTGATCCCAGTTTGCAACCACAGAAAACCGGCGACACTTACTTTGATTCTGCATCTTCAAGAACTTCCCCCGATCCCCAGGCCGCGCGAGGATTTCTGGCGATCGAAGCAGAACGGAACCGGCTGGACGAAAGCATCTGGGCCATGGAAATGGAGGCGCAGCGGCATGAAAATGTGTTCGTCAAGCTTTGGGATTCGTTGCGCCATGCGCAGGATGAATTCGCCGTTCTTGAAAGTTTCCCCCTGGGCGGGTTGATTGTTGGCAATCCGATCACTTCCGAAGTCCTGGCATACGGGATCAGATCAATGCGTGTCAGCCCGGCGGAAGAGCGGTTGAACCGTGAGGAATGGAAATCCTGGTTGAAGGAACTGAAACGGCAGGGCCTCCGGTTGGAGCAGTCCGAATGGCGCCATACACAGTTTGATCCCGCGACCAATGGCACGCCCGCGCGCTCCGTCATCGCCGTGACACTGCACATCGCAAACCTACCGCTTAACCGCCGGACGATCTTCAAAAGCGACCTGCGCGTTGAATGGCAGGGCAGCACCGATCCGCACGCGCCGCCCTTTCCACGAATGATCGAAACGGCGAATGTCGAACTCCTGGAGCGAGTCGGCGATCCCGCCTTCGAGGAAGTCGCAGTCAAACAAATCACGCCGCGCGCAAACAGTATTTTCATCGATCCCCTGATCCTCTACGACCTCAATGGTGACGGGCTTTCCGAAATCATTCTTGCCTGCAAGAACGTCGTGTACTGGAACCGTGGCGGCGGCCGCTTTGAAACCTCTCCTCTATGTGACCACTTCCCGGAACTCGCGCATACCGGAATCATCGCGGACTTTACCGGTGATGGCGCCCCCGACTTTCTTTGCGCCGATCGGGGAGGGCTTCTGCTGTACACCGGCGACTCGCAAGGCAGGTTTCGTGAAGTCGGGCGCCGGGTCTGGCAGGCGGGCGTGCAGTTGCCCAATCCTTTCGTAATCACTGCCGGCGACATTGACGACGATGGGGGCCTCGATGTCTGGCTGGCGCAGTACAAACTGCCGTACAACGCCGGACAGATGCCAACGCCCTACTATGACGCGAACGACGGCTTCCCCTCTTTTCTGCTGATCAATGACGGACGGGGAGGTTTTCGTGACGCCACGGAAACTGCCGGGCTGGCGAAGAAACGTTTTCGGCGCACGTACAGCGCCTCGTTTGTTGACCTCGACGGCGATGGCGATCTGGATCTTGCGGTCGTCAGCGATTTTGCCGGCGTGGATGTTTATTACAACGACGGTCACGGTCACTTCACCGATGTGACCACCACCGTCATCGACGAACCGCATGCCTTCGGCATGGCGCAGTGCTTTGGCGACTTTGATGGCGACGGCAGAATGGATTTTCTGATGATCGCAATGAATTCATTCACCGCCAACCGGCTCGATCATCTTGCACTGGGTCCGCCGGAGTTCCGTGAACACCAGAAGATGCGGCCGGTGATGGGCTACGGAAACCGGCTTTACTTCTCGCGCGGCCAGGGCTTTCGGCAGGAATCATTAAGCGGCCAAGTCGCACGCACCGGCTGGTCATGGGGCGGCACGGTATTTGACTTCGACAACGACGGCGACCTCGATCTCTACATCGCCAACGGTCACAAGAGCCGCAGGTCGGCCAAAGACTACGAAACTCAGTTCTGGCGGCATGACATTTACGCGGCCACATCAAACCACGACCCCGCTCTGGACACCTATTTTCAGGCGACCGGCAGCCGGCTTTATGGCCAGGGCGAGTCATACGGGGGTTACGAAAAGAACCGTTTGTTGATGAATCACTCCGGCAAATCCTTCCTGGAAACCGGCTACCTGATGGGTGTTGCGATGGAGCTGGATTGCCGCAATGTCGTCAGCGACGATCTCGATGGGGACGGCAGGCTGGATTTGCTGGTCACGACTTTCACGGAATGGCCCGAACAAAGGCAGACGCTTTGCTTGTTCAAGAATCGTTTTTCTGAAAGCGGCAATTGGATCGGAGTTCAACTGCGCGAAGCAGGTTCCGGATTCTCGCCTGTGGGCGCCAAAATCATTGTGAACTCGTCCGCTGGAAAACAATCGCGATCCTTCGTCACCGGCGATTCCCATCGCGCTCAACACGCCAACACGGCGCATTTTGGTCTCGGCAAACAGACGAACGTCGAGAGCGTCGAAGTACACTGGCCGAACGGCAGGACACAGACAATCCGCCATCCGGCGCTCAATCGCTACCATTCCGTTCAGCCGCAATTCGAGTGATCCGTGAAACTGCCGCTAAGTCTCCGGACCAGCGGCAAAGCCTCGCCACCGTGAGAAATGCGCGCTTCATTTCGGAAAATCCCCCTGAAAATCCCCCTGGTAGGGAGGCGGCAACCAAAGGCGGATGTAGCCGTTTAACAGTCGCTCAACCGGGGTGCCCCGCACCAGCGCAAGCGGACGATAAACAGCGCCGACGAGATCGCGATGCAACCAGCCTTCCTCTACGCAGCGCACCGCCGGACCGGAAGACAGAAGGTAGAGAACCACCCCGGCCAGGAAGATTCCCAGCCAATGCCACCATGCCTCGACACCGGGTGGACGTTGAAGACGTCGAACGATCCTGGAACCAGCAGTCATTGCCGATACACCAACGCTCCGATGGCGATGGCTATCAAGATCGCGAGCACAAACAAGGTGATCTTGATCCAGCTCTTGGGATAGCGCCCCGCAATGGTACCAGAGTAGCCATTGATCACCACTTGAAAGCTGCGATGCCCGTAATCATAGGTCAGCAACCAGATGGGAGCCAGGATGTGCTTGAAGGTCTGGCCTGAGTAATCCGCGCGCACGCTCAGATTCCGATGCGTGTCTCCAGGAACCTGCGAGGCGCACATGCTGTTCACCTTCTGGTCCATGGTGCCACGCGCAGCCTTCGCGGCGGAAAGCAGATCAAGCTGGTAACGCTCCACCACCCAGCCCGCGAGAAATCCCGGATCGTAGGGCACGAGCTGCTTCGTGGGAAACGGCTCGACTCGCCTCAGCAAATCCGCCTGAACGCCTCGTGATGCCGGGACAAGTTCGTCATCGAAGAAATGATCAATCGCGCCGGAACTCCATTGCCAGCGGATCTTGCGGACCTGCCGGGTCTGCCGCCGACCATTGGAGTCGGTGTAGGATTCCGTCTCGTAATAGTAATAGCCCGATTCGGCGGTCCAATCGGCATGCACCTGCGCGTCGAAGGTCCAGTAGGGAATGTACAACCCGTGAACGGTGTCCGTGAGCGCCTTGCTTTTCAGCTTGTTCGGTGCAAACCACCGTGAGCCGTACCACTGGCGGATCGCGTCGCGCACCTGCTGCTCGCCCAGTTTCATTTGCAGCAGGCTCTCCGGACGAAACGCCTCCTTGATCTCCTCGTAAGGCACAAGCGAGGAAGATCCGCAAAAGTCGCAACGCTGACCGACGCGCTCGGCATCGAAGACCGAGATGGCCTGGCAACTCTGGCATTTGACCGAAGTCTTCTTCGCCTGCCAGCCGCGTTTACTGTCGGGAATCTGGCGCAACGCTCCGACAAGATCGTGCTCGCGGATCACTTCGTCGCCAGCAGGAGTGGTCTCCAGTTGAGCAGGCGAGGTGGTGCCGCAGTAGGGGCAGATCAGCGCCTGCTTACCAGGATTCCACGTCGCCTCAGCACCACAGGCGGGGCAGGCGAATTTGTGAAGGGCGGTGGCTTCCGACATGGGGAAAATAGGAGAATCACGTGGATTCTAGCCATTCTCACGTGGGGCTGTGGAAAAATCTTCCACATCCTGTTTCGCCTCAGCCAGGCCGCATCCAGTTTGCTCTCGATGGAGTTTGATCGCGGCGATCTTGTATCTCGGGTCGCGGGCGAGTTGCTGTGCTTCGGGTGACAAACTTGTCACTTCCTTCACTCCGAGGTTTTGCAGGAGTACATCCAATTTCCGCTCTATGCGCCGCAGTTGCGCACTCTTGCCTTCCGAAGTCCGGAAACCGGAGCCAAAGACACAACCCGCAACAAATGCCGCGATGGCGGTAAGCACGTAGGGAGTCATGATGTCCTGGCTTGTGAAGGTTGCTGCCGCACCAGAATCCGCCCGGCTTCGTCGTAGAGGTAACGGCCCGGGTTCAAGATTCAGTTCCTCAAAAACTCTTCCAGAGCCGCCCTGGTCACTCGCCAGCTCGCGCCGATCTTTTTGCCTTTGATGGAGCCATCTCCGAGGCTTTGCAGCACGTCAGTTTCACTGACTCCCAGAGCCCTTGCGACATCGGCGGGTGCCAGCAGTTCGGGCAGAGCCGCTCCAGCGGCGGATGCAGACGATGGAATCGGAGGCGGTGCGGCGGCGGACGGAGTGGCCTGTGCGGCTGTCATCGCTCCCATCATCTGTTGTCCCATCGCCAGTCCCGCGCCGAGTTGAGCGGCTGTGTTGGCCATGTTGCCTCCTTCGCCACCGGTTTTGGTCATCGCCTCGGCCATCTGGAATTTCACGTAGTCATTGAGATTACCCACCGCAGCCATGCTAGATCGCTTGTCGATCGCCTGCTCGACCTCGGGCGGCACAGAGACGTTTTCAATGATGAAACTCCCGAGTGCGATACCGTATTTGTCCGTAAGAATCGGATTCAGAACCGGCAGGAGCGCCTCGCCGAGCTCGCCGTAGCGCGCGGCGACGTCGAGCACAGGAAGTTTGGCCGAAGCGATGGCGTCGCTGAACGCACTGACAAAGCGCGAGCGCATGGTGTCGGCGAATTCTTCGAGAACGAAGTGATGATCCGTTCCGGCGACTTCGCGCAGGAATGTCTGTACATTGACCACTTTGAAATCGTAGGTGCCGAAGGCCCTTACGCGGACGATGCCAAAATCCTGATCGCGAAGCATGATGGGGTTGCTCGTGCCCCATTTGTTTCCTGTGAACAGGCGGGTGTTGACGTAGTAGATGTCCGCCTTGAACGGCGACTCGAAGCCATACTTCCAGCCCTTCAGCCGGCACAACACAGGAATGTTGTCCGTGACCAGCGTGTGTTTGCCGGGACCGAATGTGTCACCAAACTGGCCGACGTAAATGAACTGGGCTGTTTGCGACTCACGGACGATGAGCTGTGCGCCGCGCTTGATTTCCTTGTCTTCATCCGGGAACCGCCACGAAAGCGTGTTTCGGGAGTCGTCCTCCCATTGGATGATTTCGATGAGCTGCGTTTTGATGAAGTCTAGGAGTCCCATAAGGTCAATTGGCTGATTGTCCGTTGTTGTGCCTGATCCATAGCATACCGTCTATGCGGTGTCACGGAAGCAACAACACTTCCAGACGGCAAAAGGTTTCAGGCGATCTCAGCTCACGGACAAAGTCGCCGTATATTAGCGCTGACACGCTCTGGCACGTTGAGCTATCGCTTCCTCAACACCGCCCTTGCAGGGGCTCCGTCAGCTCCTGCCATCTTGATCGGAAGACAAATCAAATCGTACTTGCCGGGTTGGATCTTTGCGAGGTTGAGGCCTTCGATGATCCAGACTTCAGCGCCGAGTAAAATGTTATGAGTTTCGACGCCATCCTTGTAGAAGCCGCCGACAGAAAGGTAATCAACGCCGACGGTCATCACGCCGCAGTCAACGATATGCTGCGCGGCTTCCTTCGAGACGTAAATGAAGTCCTTGTCGAACTCCGGCATCTTCCAACTGCGTCGCGAGTTGCGGGTCTTGAACAGGACACGCTCTCCAGCTTTGAGCTTGAGCGGTTTCAATTCCTCCGGTGTGAGCGCGACCTTGTGCTTGATCTCGACGACCCGGCAGGGGCCGATCACCGCGTCGAGCGGCATCTTCTCCATGGTGATGCCGTCGCGGATGAAATGTCGCGGGGCATCCATGTGCGTGCCGATGTGGGCGCTGGTCTTGAATTGCGTCACGTTGCACACCTTGCCGCCGGCGATGCTGGCGAAGAGGCAGGACTCAAACGCGGGATCGCCGGGCCAGTGGTGCATGCCGTTGTGCAAAGGGACAGAAATATCGATCCAGGCTTTTGTGTTCATGAGGTTCTTAAGCGAAGGAGATGACGTTTTTGATACCGGTGGCTTTGCCTTGGAGGAGTTCGCGGAAATTGCCCACCGGATGGCGTCCGGTGATCAGAGAGCGTATGGCATCGGGCCAGCGCGTCTGGAATTTACCGAGATCAATGATGGCGTTCTCGAAGGCCGCGCGATCGGCGTTGACGGTACCGACGACAGCAAAGTTCTTCAAAACAAGATGCCGCATGAGCACGTTGCCGGGTATTTGAATGTGGCCTTCCGGCGCAGGAATGCCGGTGAAGATGAAGACGCCGTTTAGCCCGAGCATCTCCAGCACCTGGAAGGAGAAATCGGACCGACCAACCGCCTCGTAAATGACATCAATGTTGCCGACGCGTTCTGCGAACTGGGATGGTGAAACATCTTTTGCAGAAAAGTATTTCGCACCGATGGACTCGACCAGGTCAGCCTTTGGATTTGGCTTCTGAGATCTGGAATAGACGTATGTGTCGAAGCCTTCGAGAATCAGCTTCATGGTGCCAAGGATGCCAATCGGACCCGCTCCCAACACCACCGCGCGCAATCCTTCGCCCGGAAGCTTTCCAGTGCCTTTTCCCCAAGGAAGCCGTTTCTGGACTTGATAAGCCTGGGCAAGCCCTTTCTCTGCTATCGTCAGGGGCTCGCTCAACACCGCGATTTCACGCAGGTCGGGAGGGACGTAGTTGAGGTACTTCTCGTCCTCAACAAAGTATTCCGTCATGAACCCGTGGACCTGGTTGATGCCGCGCTCGACAAAATCGCCGGTGGAACAAAAGTCCTGACGATCTTCGAGGCATGGCCGACAATGGGCGTGTTTGCATGGACGACGCACGGACGGGACCACCAGGTCACCTACCTTGAGGTGTCTGACGCCCGCTCCCACTTCCACAACTTGCCCGAGCGATTCGTGCCCCAGCACCAGATAATCACTCCCGGCGGGTGGACGACCATAAACAAATGTGCAGATTTCGCGGTCCGTGCCACAGATGCCGACGTCGAGGCATCGCACTTTGACATGTTGATCGGCCGATACTTGCGGTGCTTCGTGATCAACCAGCCGGACTTCCTTCCGGCTGGGAACGGCACCGATGGCTTGCATCGTTTTTTTCATTCAAGCTGGTTTTCTCTAAGTCCCAATTCACACGCCGGTGTTCCTGTTTCCGCGTGTCGAAGTGGTGGATAATCTATCTTTCGGGTTCCCATAGGAAACAAAATTTTTGGTGTACATCCGCAGGCGAAGCGGGCAGACACCCAATCGCATGTCCGCCAGAATTTCAAGTAATCGATCAAATTGGGCTGAAACAACAGTGCGGAAGGAGTGCCGGCATGGAAAATACCGCTCGCGGCATCCCAATTGCTTTTGATACTTGTTTGCTCACGAATTTGGTATGCGGTAAGAAACGAATCCGGAAGTGCTGATCACTCCCGAAAACCCAAGCTGGAAGCCCAGCCCGATGAAAGAAGCACAAACCCTCAAATCCTAGATCAATGAAGAATTCAAAGTCCTCCCGGCGGTGGCTGCAGTTTCCAACCTTCGCAACCTTGTGTGCGCTGAGTGTGGCCCAATACACAGGAGCGGCCGTGGTTGATAATTCGCCCCCAACAATCCCGACCGGCCTTGGTGCCACCGTTTTGAACTGTGGTGAAGTCAGCCTGAACTGGACGGCTTCGACAGACGAAGGAGGCTCCGCAGTGCGTGGTTACCGCATTTTCCGCAGTGGTAGTTATGTCACCGAGGTTTCGGCTGCCAACACGAGTTTTACTGACACCGGCCTCTCCCCCTCCGCGACATACTCCTACACAATCTCAGCGACCGATACGGCGGGCAACGAATCCCTGCCCGGCATTCCGGCACCGGCTACCACGACCACCTGCAGCGACACAACTCCGCCAAGCGTGCCGACAAATCTTCACGCGACTACGCTCGATTGCGGTTCAGTCAATCTGACGTGGAACGCTTCGGTGGATGTAGGGGGCTCAGGCCTTCGAGGTTATCGAATACTTCGGAACGGAGTTTACGTAACTGAAGTGGATGCCTCACACACAACATTTCAGGACACCGGGCTTTCCCCGAGCCGTGCCTATGCGTATCGTGTTGCGGCGAAAGACCGCTCAGGCAATGAGTCAAGCGCGAGTCAGTCGGCAGAGGCAATCACATTGCCTTGCAGCGACTCGGCCCCGCCTTCTTCACCGACCGGCCTGCTTGTCGCAGCTCTGGATTGCAACCAGATCATTCTGAGCTGGAACGCCTCCGTGGACGAAGGAGGTTCAGGGATCCGCGGCTATCGCATCATACGAAATGGGGTGTATGTAACAGAAGTTTCGGAAGGCACAACTAAGTTCGTTGATTCCGGACTTTCGGCCACTCATACCTACGTCTATACGCTTACCGCCAAGGACCGTTCGGACAATGAATCTTCTGTGAGCAACACCGCGTCGGCCACCACGACGGCTTGTGATGCGAATACAGCTCCCTCCATCCCGACCAATCTCAGAGCCACGGTGGCAACTTGCGGCCAGATCGACCTGAACTGGCAGGATTCAATCGACATCGCTGGTGGCGGTATTCGTGGCTACAAGATTTACCGGAATGGTGTTTATGTCACTGAAGTCAGTGGCCACGCATATTCGGATGCCTCGGTGTCTCCTCACAAGCCGTATCAATTTCGAGTGTCGGCGGTCGGTAAGAACGGAACGGAATCCATCCAAAGTAATGCCGCCTCTGTGGTGAGTCCGTCTTGCGGGGTCTTGTTCAAGGGCGATTTCAACCAGGATCGCCAGACTGACGTTGTCCTTCAGAACGGCGATGGCTCAGTCGCTTTTTGGGCGATGCAAGGAACCACGATCTCGGGCACCGCCGTTCCCTACCAGGTGCCGGCTGGCTGGCGAATTGTTGCCACAGGTGATCTGGACCTGAATGATGCCAGCGATGTAATTCTGGAGCACACGGACGGATCCGTGGCCTTCTGGTTCATGGACGGTGTTACCATCAAGGAAGGCGTCATCGCATTCACACTCCCGCAGGGCAGCCACATTGTGGCAACAGGCGATTTCGACGGCGACGGTCAGGTGGACCTTGTCGTGCATGACATTTCAGGAACCGTTTCGTTCTGGATGATGAAGGGAGCTGTCGTGGATCGGAAGGAGACAGGTTACGCGCTTCCCGCAGGATGGAGAGTTGCCGGGACCGGACGGTTTGATGCTGATGGGGACACTGACATCGTGTTGCAGAATGAAGACGGCACCGTGGCTTTTTGGTTCCTCAAAGGAATCACCTTGTTAAACGGCATCACACCTTACTCGGTTCCATCGGGCTGGAAAATTGTGGCAACTGGAAACTTCAATTCCGACAACGATACTGACCTCGTCCTGCAACACACGGATGGCTCTGTTGCGTTCTGGTTGTTGAACGGAACCACCATCGCGGAAGGACTGGTGCCCTACACCGTTCCCGTTGGCTGGGAAATCGTCGGCCCTCGTTGATCTGATTTTTCCATCTGCCAGCCCGGCTCACACGGCGCGCCTTCAGGGCGCGCCGTTTTTCTTCCATTCACCCTATAAACGGCTGTTCGGATTCACAGAAGGAAACAAAGCGAACGAAGGGACAGCAACTTCTACAGACATTCCCCAGCGACCCGCGCTCACCCAGTCAGTAAAGTCCGGAAGACCGAGAAAATACTGCCAATTCCTTCTCAATTAGTTTCCTTCGTTAGCTTCTGTTCAAATCAACTGCTGTCTTCAGAATTATTGATGTGATTCGCTGTGTTCAGCCAGGAGTCGTCGATGTTCCTCTTCGCTCACCAGGCGAGGGATGGCCTGGCAGATTTTTTCAAAGCCGGGGAAGTTCCAGAGATTTGGGAAATCCCGGCACTGTTGTGGTTTGACAGGCTGGACGGAACAATCGTTGCCCTCCAGAAAAACGCACTGCCCATCCGGCTTGTCAAGAAGCGCCAGCCCGCGTCGGTCGTCCGTCAGTCGCGTGAATCGCTGAATGAATTCCCATTCGGCCAATTGCTTGAAAGCAGCCAGTCGCGTGACCTCAGCTTCCGTCAATCGCACCTGCCCCGGCCATCGGCAACAGGCGGTACAGCGCTGGCACTCGTGGAAGATCGGCATCGTCAGGCATGTGTCCGCGGCTCTGCCCGCCTGTGCTCGCGAAACTCGTCGATCAATTCCCCGGCAACGATGAAGCCAACGCATGCTGGAGAGCCACACCGGCAGGGATGTTCCCGGTAATCTTCCAGGTCGTAACCGTAATTGAAGGTTAGGGCGGGCGAAATAATAACTTGAGCAAATGTTAGTTAACGGGGTTCGATGACATAGTTCCATTCCCCGTGGAACTTCGCTGGCGTGATATGGACGCGAGCCAGTTCATCGTCCGAGACGCTCACTCCAGTTTCAT
>SXMN01000095.1 GCA_005777315.1 Verrucomicrobiales bacterium | reverse complement strand
GTGTCGGTTGAACAATTGTCAGGACGCTTGCGCTGTGTCGGCAGTTTGTCATCCAGCAGCAGGCGCATGGATGGTGTGGTGGTGTCCTCATACTGCCCCGACCGCACCGCCCAGATGAATGCGCCAAGAAATCCAGCGGCGATGAGAATGCTCAGTGGGATCAGCAGAAAAATAACGCTCATGTCAGAACCTCCGCAGGCCTCAAATCGCCAGTCACAAGTTCATAACCTTGCGTGCCAGCCGGGGGCCGCGGCATCGCTGAATTCCGGGCTTCACTGTGATCGAGTTGCCTCCCGCACCACGCCACCGCACCGCAAGCGAACGCCACCACCGTCACTGAACTAAGCGGCATCAGAACCGCGCAGACCACAGGCGAAAGACGCGCGCTCCCTGCAATGGCAATGCCGATCACGTTGTAGATCGAGGAAATCACGAATGCCGCCCGGACCACCTGGACACACTGCTTCGAGTACTTCAGCATCTCACTGATGCGTGCTACTGCGGCGGATTCGATGATGACGTCGCTCGCGGGGGAAAACGTGCCGATGTTTTCCACCACCGCCACCCCGACATCACTCTGCTTCAAAGCGCCCGCGTCGTTGAGTCCATCACCGACCATCATCACGGTCTTCCCTGCCTTTTGAAGCCGACGAATGAATTCAAGTTTATCCAGGGGACTCTGCTTGAAATGCAACTGGGCCGATGAACCAAACAGGCTGACGAACCGGCATCGTTCCTGGTCGTTATCGCCGCTCAACAGAGCCAGTTCATATTCATGGCTGAGTTTGGAAAGAAGCCGATCTGTGTGACGTCGAACTGCGCTGGAAAGGGTGAAATGGCCCCGATAGCTGCCGTCAATTGCTACGTGGACGGCACTTCCTGCAACCTGTCGTTCGCAATCCTGATTCTCGATTCCCTGCTTCAACGAAGAAACACATTCGGCGACTGCATTAAGACTTTTATCTAAAACACCGAGTGACCCCAGCCAGGCCAGCGATCCCATGCGGATCTTGCGTCCAGCTACAATTCCTTCCATGCCGCCTCCAGCAGTTTCGAGAAACGAACGCACCTGCTCCGGAAAATGTTCACCCATCAACGAATCCCCCACGCGGACCGCAAGTGGGTGAGTCGAGTGCCGCGTCATCGAGTAGAGCCACGACTGCTCTTCCAGTGAGAGCGGTGTGCCGAGCCAATCGACCGATCCGGCACCTGCTCCGGTCAGTGTTCCAGTCTTGTCAAAGACGATGGCATCTACTTTTGCGAGCGTCTCCAGGATGGAAGGATTCTTCAGAAATGCATTCCTCTTGCCCAGCACACGCTGACCGGTGCCCGAGGCAAACGGCGCAGCCAGCGCCAGCGCGCATGGACAAGCAACGATCAATATCGATGTGAACGCCTTCAATGAGACCGCGGGATCAACCACCGCCCAGAACAACGCCGCCCCGACCGCGAGCGCGACGACAATCCGGGTGAACCGCTGGCTGTACGTATTGGTGAGGACGTTGAGAGACTCTATCCGGTCCTTACGGAACGCATCTTGATTCCAGAGTGAGGTGAGATAGCTCTGGGATACGCTCTTCACCGTTTCAACCTCGAGAGCACCGCCGGTCTGTCTTCCACCGGCGTATATGTAATCCCCGCTCCGTTTCTCCACCGGCTCGGATTCTCCAGTCACAAAGCTGTAGTCAATCAAGGCCGGACCATCGAGGAGAACTGCGTCCGCTGGAATCAGTTCTCCATTCCGAATCACCAATCGGTCGCCAACCCGGAGTTGCGCGAGCGAAACCCGTTCTTCAGCGCCTGTTTTCTCGCTGAGATCGCCATCTCGCCGCGAGTCAACCACGCGCGTGATCGACAAGGGGAAGAAGGACTTGTAGTCGCGATCAAAAGCAAGCCGGTCGTATGTCTTTTGTTGGAACAACCGCCCGAGTAAAAGGAAGAAGAGCAGTCCTGAAAGCGAGTCGAAGTAGGCATCACCACGACCGGCGATCACCGAGTAGCAGCTTTGCGCAAACAATGCCGCAATTCCCGCGGCTATCGGCACATCGATGTTCAACAATCGCTGCTGCAGGCTCACCCAGGCTGCGCGCCAATAATCCAGTGCGCTGTAGGTCACCACGGGGATGGCGAGCACCAGACTGAGCCAGCCCACCTGCGATCTGAAACTCGGTCCACTGAAATCGTCCAGCCCCAGATAATCCGAGATGCTGAACAACATCGTGTTTCCAAACGCAAACCCCGCGAACCCCAGTTGCATCCACAGCCGACGGGAGATCGCGGGCTTGGACGGTTCAAGATCCGACAGTTTGAGGTCTGGCTCGTAACCCAGCCGGGCGAGCAAGCGCACCACTTCACTCAACTTGACATCCGCTGTGTTGAACCGGATCGCAACTTCCTTCCTGGGGAAGTTGACCATGGATTGACCAATACCAGGCTGGAGCCGAAATAGATTCTCCAAAAGCCAGACACACGCGATGCAGTGAATACTCGGAACGTGAAACGTCACTCGCGTCAGGTGCGGATCCGAATAGTCCACCAGCCGCCCCCGTATCGCCGGATCATCAAGGTACTCGAATTGCGCGGCGTCGATTCTCTCTGCGATTCGAACACCCGAAGTCGGACTCAACTGATAAAACTGATCCAAGCCATTCTCAGACAGAAGCTCGAAGACCGTCTGGCAACCAACGCAGCAAAACTTCTTGCCATGCACGGTGAAATTCCCGCTGCGGCAAACATTGCCACAATGGAAACAAAGAGGCCGAAAGCCGCTCTGTCCTTCCTGTACGACTTTTGAGCTCGAATGAGATCCAGCCCCCGCGGCGCCATTTCCGGCGTTCGCGCGAAAGGACGTCGCAGCTGGTGGTTCCTCAATCGTTTGCATTCAGACCTTCAACAATGCGCTAATCGTCGGCACCGTCGGTCTGTGGCTCTAATCCGATCTTGCCATTCTTTATCCAATTATGGTCCGCCTGCGAATCACCAGTGATGAAACGGAGCGCAATCGCAATCGTCCCGCGGGAATTCTGAGGCAAGTCGAGAGCGTCGCCCAAGCCCTCGATGAATGAACGGGAACGGAGGAGTGGTTGTTCGCCGCTGAGACCTTGTTATGCGATGCCCGGTGCGGATTTCTGACGAGCGGCTCTCCGAAACAACAGCGCCGATCCGACAAACAGCAAGCCGTTGATCGCATTCCCGGCAAACCCCCTCAATTCAGGCGGCGTCCAGGAGGTAATCTGAGGATTCCGATTCATTAGCATGATCAGCACACTCGAAAGGACCAAGCCTTGAGCGAGAGCGGTGACGAACAAGGCGCGCGCCATGCCGTTTGGCCGCAAGCGCGCCACAGCGGCGCCGATCATCCCCACAATGGGCACCCCGAAATACATCGCGGCCGCAGGATTCAGATCGGCCATTTGGACGAAGTTCCCCCACATGAGGAGGAACGCCGCCAAAAACGCAATGCCGACGGCGGCTCTGTAGGCGATCGCGTCCCTGTTCCGGTTCCGGGTTACCAGTTGGTATGTGAAAGAAATGACGAAGACGATAATGCCGAACCTCACAAAGCCGCCAGGAGACCAGTTCCATCCATCGACAAAGGTGTTTCCCAGCAGTGGTATCATCAGGAAGAGCACTGTGACCAATGCAGGGGTCTTCCAGACACTCCTGCGCCGTCCGCCGTCGTGCATGTTTGCGTCCATTGGTCCTCTCAAGATCATCAGCTTTGTAGCGCAAAGTAACTCTGCAATGCGTGAGCAGTCAATCCTGAACCAGCACATCGTTGCCGATCGAACCAAACCTTGTGGCTCATCGGCCTCCTCGCATGACGCCGAGCGATCCTTCCCCCCCTTCATTCACTTCCTGTAAACAAGCACCATCCCTTCGTTTTCCATGGTGAAGCTGTTGCCATCAGTGGTCCCGACCGTCTTCCCAGCGCCTTTCCACCGCATGGTCAACTTTGAGCCATCCCTAGTATAGGCTGCGCTCACCTCCCGTGTGGCCTCAGTCCCCGAAGGAGGGACGAAGATCATCTTACTGCTGCACGAGCCATCGGCATTGATGGTGAAAGCGCCCGAGCGCACCAGCAAGGTGGTGCCTGAATGAGACACACTGGCCGGCACGGGTTTCCCGTTGACGGAGACCAAGGCATACACGTCGGCAGGATCAGCGGCGTTGACCGCCGTTGGTTGTCTCTGGCACGCAGAGATAAAGAAACTCGCAGCCACCACAAGGCAACATGCGAGTGCGAAATTCAGTTGTGATTTCATTTTGGTGGTACAGTTCATCGTATTCATAGGGCGTCAGGTTACTGCGTGACCTGGCCATTCGCTGAATTGATACTTTCAAATCCACCATTGGATTTCTCGATGCGTCTGGCGTGCTCTGCATGCTCTTGAGCGAGCTGGGAACGTCCGCTCACATCCGGCAGAGCTTCTGCAGCGCCGAAGCCTTCGCGAGCTGGTTGGGATTATGTCCGGACAACAGGATCAGCGGCGGACGCGTCCTCAAGGCGGGCACACGGAAAGTGAGCAACCGGATCGCGAACATTCTGCGCATGGCCGCCAATGCGCTCAGCCGCGAGCATGGGCGCATGGGAGAATTTGTGCGGCGATTCAAGGGGCGTTTGGGCAAGGCCGAAGGCATCGTCGTGGGCGCGCACAAGCTGGCGCGGATCCTTTGGGCACTCATCGTCAGCGGCCAGCCCTACGACGAGGCCAAGGCCTTTGCCATCACTCCAGCCACCACCGCACGCCGCCTCAAAAATCTCCAAAACCAAGCCAAAGCTCTCAACATGACTCTCCTTCCAGCTTAACAACTTACATGCTCTGTTATTCAGGAGGCGTTTCGGTCATTTCGGATTCAGTGTCTTTCGGATATCTAAAAACTGTTCTCGCAGTTGTTCCAGTGAACCAATGGCGAAGTAGGCGTCGTAGGTAAATTTGAGTCCGGGCTTCAGGGCGAAAGTGGTGATGGGTGCGACATACGAGCAATCCGACCCCGAGCCTCCGAGGAATCGGTAGCAAGTAACATCTGTAGCGATGGGGACATACGCACCAACTCCGAATTCCTTTGCGTCAACGTAGGCCACCCAGTTCTCCGTGATTTTGATGTATTCATTGTCCGCGCCGGGAGTGCGGCGCGTTAGCGCCCCGCTCGTCCACGGCGCGGTGCCTGTATAAGTAACAAGCGTTGCGAGGGACGCATCAACGAAAATGGCAGGAATTTCCTGATGGTGTGCTGAATGAGTGGTCGTGCCGCCATACGTCATCTGGAAGCGGGCGTGGACGAGACTGCCTTCCAACGTGACCCACTGCTCCATCACGCACTCGGGCAGCTCCGCGCC
Source organism: Verrucomicrobiales bacterium (assembly GCA_005777315.1). Taxonomy (GTDB): domain Bacteria; phylum Verrucomicrobiota; class Verrucomicrobiia; order Limisphaerales; family F1-12-MAGs170; genus F1-120-MAGs170. Next base: position 1,752 of record SXMN01000095.1, on the reverse strand, counting down.
TGTTGCCCAATGAAGTGGAACTGACTTGGCGTACAGGCTAGTGGCGTCCGAGCGGAGTTCGAGGAGACGGGGACTCTTGCCGCGATAATCGCCACCCTGCACCAGGTTGTAGCGCCACGGTCGTTTGTCCCAGAGGGAGCCCGCTATCGCCGTAATACGACTGCTGCACCAGTCGGCCCCGGTCGAAGTGATTGAGGAGGTTGCGGGGTGAACCCGACTGCGCAAGGAAGGCGATAGCGCCGCCTGAACTGCGAATGACGCCCAGCCGCAACTTGCCGTTGTCCAAATAAACCCAATCCTCCGTTTGTGTGCCGGGCGTGCTCTTGGTTGTCGCTTGGGGGTGAACGATAGTTGTGAACGCTGCGAATACGAGAAGGATGGCAGGACAAAGTGCTTTCATTGGCTTTCATTCACCGGATGCGCGAGCGACGCCTAACGACCCAAGCTCAGCAACGGCCTCGGCGGCGCGGGTGGAGCGCACAGTGGGCTCAGGAATACCCGCAACGCTCGAACGGACGGCGGAGAGGCGCTGCAGCGCATGGTTAGTCGACGGTTCATCGTCGATGAATGCCCAATGACGGATGCCTCCGATGATGACGAACGACGAGAACCCGCACCGCATCGCCGGCAATGCGGAAAAGAAAATGGTAAGGGAAACGATGGAGGTTGACGCGGCGAAGGTCGCGCTCGCGGATGGAGAACGACTCGGGCCGCTCGGCTGCGTCGAGCATGAAGCGGCGTAGCTCGACGTAGAAATCGTCCGCCAGCTCCCGGCTGGCGACGCGCTCGTAATACTCCATGATGGCGTCAACATCGGTGTGAACCTTCTGTGCAGGACGAGACGCATCAGCGTCGGCGCTCCCTGATTCGTTGATCGAGCTGATCGAGCGTGATGCCCGCTTCGGGATTGGCGTCGAGTTCAGCGTCCCGGCGCAACGCCTCTGCCACACCCTCGTCATCGTCGTGAAGGACAGACGGGAGCGAGCGGAGGAGATGCGATGCCAGGACGGCGCGCTCGGAGTCCGGCAAATCGAATGCGAGTTTTTCGACTTCAGTGATGGTGACCATATTGTGAGTGTAGCGGTTAGCGATTTCAGAGCAAGAGCCGCGGAGTGCCGCCTAACGGCCCAAGCCCAGCGACCCGGCCCACGGGACGCCACGATTGCAAACCACGACGCTATGCCGGGTTAGATGTCATGAAGGGTTTGAGTGGCAGCTCCACAAAGAGCCACACTGAGTTTAATGAAAACATACATCCTCAAACCCAGCATGACATTGACCACCGTATCCACCACTCCCATGCCAATCAAGAGCAAGGATCGCGCGACCGATGAGATCGTGGCGGCCATCGCGCCCGCCGCACCGGCGAGCAAACCCGCGTTCGTTTTGTTGCCGCCAGCGCAGCCGCTCCCCACAGCGGTGATTGATCCGGGCAAACCGATGCTCAAGCTGGTGTAGGACGCAATGGTCCGGCACAACTCGAAGGCGGCGACACCGGTCGATCAGGTTCTCACGACGCACTCAGGGAAGAACACCTCCGTGGAGGAAGGGAAAGGGAAAACTTTTAGAATGAAAAGGTGAGGAACATATTGGGAAGTGCCGGACGCGGCAAGCCGTTCATTCGGCCCCACCGCTTCGCGCGCGACTCCGCTACGCGCGGCCAGCGCCTCACCACGAACAAAAGAAAAACCTGGCGGAAATTCCACGACCCTCTTGACAACCCTCATAGGCGCTGCAGCGCATGGTTAGGCG
>SXMN01000094.1 GCA_005777315.1 Verrucomicrobiales bacterium | reverse complement strand
CGAGCATGGGGAAAAGATGGCGTTGCAAATTGTGGAAGATCGTCGTCAGGTCGAGCATGTCCAAAAATCAGCGCGACTCGTGCCACTTCACATGATCAATTGAAATCTCTCAACAAATCCGAGTTTTGAAAGAGCCTCTACTGTAAAGGCTTTCTAGCTTTTGAGGGGGGGGGCACAATGCCATCGCAGTCGTATTCCATTGTAATTCAACCGCTTGAGTAATATTACGCAAGAACGTCGGAACTTCTTACAGCTTTTAGGTTCAGCCCCTCAGTAATCAATCGAACTTGATTGATCTCTTGTCGTTGTCACGGTGATCCCTTCCTTCAAATTATCGTCCTTGGCATTTTGTTGTTTTTGGGCCTCCTAACCGATCAAAACCAGGTCGAAATAACTCAATTCCAGGCATGTTGTTGACAATGTGTAAGTTGCCTATGATTAAGCACTTATTCCGAAGATTGAGTGCTTGACGGGAGCTCAAATTGCTAGGATTTGTCCACCATGAAAACAAAGGTTTACACCTACTTGAGGGTTTCTGGCAAAGGACAGGTGGACGGTGACGGTTTCCCACGACAACGACAATCTGTCGCAGATTATGGTCGCCGAAGCAAAATGGAGATTGTCGGCGAATTTCGAGATGAGGGGATTTCCGGCACGGTCTTCGACCGGCCCGGCTTGACCGAGCTCTTTGTCGCAATCAAAGCTGATGGCGTCAAAGTGGTCCTCGTTGAGAAAGCTGACAGACTTGCCCGTGATCTGATTGTTTCGGAAACGCTGTTGGCAGAATTTAGAAAACTGGGAATCAAAGTCATCGCAGCTGAGGGGGGCACCGATCTGACGGTGGACAATGACGACCCGAGCCGGAAGATGATCCGTCAAATTCTGGGTGTGGTGTCAGAGTGGGAAAAATCCTGCATCGTTCAAAAGCTCCGAGCCGCCAGAGTCCGTTCCAAAGCGAAAAACGGACGTTGTGAGGGGCAAAAGCCCTACGGAACCAAAGTGGGAGAATCTGAGATTGTCGCCAGAATTAAACATCTCAGAAATGAAAGTCTGACAATCAGCGAGATTGCTGAACGGTTGAATTCCGAAGGGATCACAACTCGTTCAGGCGGTCGGTGGCAATTCACCCAAATCCGAAGGGTTCTCGCTCGTGAGTCAACAACTTGAAGCATGTGTAAAGTCTTTCCACACCGCCACTCATGAAAGATCAGTCACTCAAAGATTTCGCTCTTGGTTTATCCTACTATGGCACAGGGCTGCCGACGGACTATGCAGAAGCGTATGCTTGGTTTTCACTCGCCGCCAACAATCCTTCTGCGACGGAGGATGAACGACAGATGGCAGCGAGAGCCCGTGACACAACGCAAAATCGAAAAATTCTCCCCCAGTCCACTAAACTCAAATTACTCTTTGTATGCTCCCAAAACTGGCGGCGAAGTCTAACTGCCGAGCGTATTCTCGTTGATTGTGCGGCATACGAAGTTGCATCCGCTGGTACCGAAGACACGGCCCGTAAGGTGGTGAGCCAAGATATGATTGAGTGGGCGGATATGATTTTCGCCATGGAGTTGGAGCATGAGCAGACTGTTAGGCAAAAATTCGGACAGTTTCTTGAGGGCAAAAAGGTAATCACTTTATCAATTCCAGACATTTACCGAGCGATGGAACCAGCACTAATTCAGAAATTGAAAGAGCAACTTGGACAGCACATCCAAATGTAGAATTGAGTAGCATGAAAAAGAACATTTTTGACCGGACGAACTCCGTGATCGGTTGGACGATGGAGAACTCGACGCAGATCCAAATTTTCGACAGGGCCGGCAGAATGTTGGGCTATTATTTTAAGGCGGCGGACACGACCCACACCATGCACGGATTCTTTGGACGTGGAAATCAAGTGATGCGGTTGCTGGAATAAGTGCTCGGATCACCCACTTGAAACTAAATCCCAATTGGTGGGATAATTAGAGTTTTCCCAAGTATCCAGTGGCGGGAGCTGGTGGGGCTCAGGTCTATGGTTTACGTGAAGAACTTCCCCACGTATTTGTTGACTTTGGGTTTTTGGGGCTCGGTGTGAAAAGTAAGTTTTTTGGCCTCACTTTGCCCGAATTCTTTTGGGAGGTGGGTGTAAACTTCGTTGACCATCTGATAGTCCTTGTGTCCCACCCAATCGATCACCAGCTTCATTGCAACTGCGGCTTTGGCACAAGTGGTGATAAAGTAATGTCGGAAGAAATGGCTCGTGACTTTAGACAGCCCCGCCTTCTTCGTGACTTTCGCCAAGTCGTGACCGTATTCCCCAACCCTCATTCCTGCCGCTCTCGTGGATGGGAACAGCCATTCCGATTGTTGATCACGACGAGCCAACATGTCCTTCAGTTGTGCCTCCAGCTTCAGATTGAAATCAACTGAACGAGATTTGGACTTAAACTTCACCGTCTCACGACGGAAGGTTAATTTCCGCTCGTCAAAATCAATGTCACTCCACTCGAGACTTAGGACTTCGCTCATTCTTCCCCCGCAGTACGCCATGACAAGAATCCAATCAGAGACTTGTTGACCTGCCATCGGAAGAACCTCTCTTGCCGTCTTGGCCAGCAAAGCAATTTGATCGTCGGTGAGAAGTGATTTCCGCTTGGGAACGTGATCCAGCATTAAGACCTTCAACGCCGGATTCTCATCTATCAAACCTTCAGCAATCGCCTGCTTGAAAAGGTTACGGATCGCAGTGACATTCAAATTGGCAGTGTGAGGGGTGACTTTGCCCTTTAGAATTTTGGTCCGGTAATTCAGGATGTCACGAACCGTGATTTCTCCCAATCTCTTGGTTCCGGTAAACTCCAGGAACTGACCGAGGAAGCATTTCTCGTTTTGAAACGTCTTGATGCCTCGTTCCTGCTTTCTAATCTCCAAAAAATGAGGCAAGAAATCTTCAAAAACGGGGCCGTCGTCACGGAGTTTAAGTTCGCCTTCGGATCGTTTTGAAACCAACCCTGCAAGTTTCTCTTGAGCCACTTTGATGTCTCGGGTGTTCAAGCAGATTTTCTTAGTGACATTCTTGCCGGTGGACTCATCGAGCACGGCCATTTGGGCGTAGAAAGTGCCGCTGGATCGGATCCAAAGTTTTGGGATCGCATGACCGTTCCGTCGTGTTGCCTTGATCCAGTCCTTCTTCCTCGGTTTCATAATAACTCTGGGCTAGGACGTTCGCTAGGACGGGTCAAGCGAAATGCCCCAAAACCACAAGCAGAAAATCAGATGTAAACCCTTGTAAAGGAAGAAAATAAAGATGGTCGGGACGGTGAGATTTGAACTCACGACCTTCTGAACCCCATTCAGACGCGCTACCAAGCTACGCTACGTCCCGACCAATCGTGCGTGGGAATCCACGCGGGCCGCATAGTAGAAAGCCACGACCTGAATTCAACTGTTTTCGCGGACACCTTTTTCCCGCAGGAAGTCGGGCTCAATAATCCGGTGGACAAGCTTCCCAACTATTGTTTCTCCAACTGCTCCAACATGCGCCTCGCCACTCCACGCCCAGGTTGAGTCTGATCGAGTTCCTCCAAAACTGACTTGGCCTGGACTCGATTGACTTCCCAGTTCTGTCGGGCCCACGTCAAAGCATGTGCATAGCCCAGCGTGAAGTTGGTGCTGCGCCGGGCGCTTTCCACGAAAGCTTTCACAGCCGCAAGTTCCAGCCCATTCGATTCATGTACCAAACCCTGTATGTAAACATCACGCGCCGACATAAAATCGCCCAACTCGGAAACGAATGAGATTTTCCGATGGTCCGTGCCATTGACCAGCGATGCCGGACTCGGTGTGAAGTTTCGGATTACGAGTGATAATCGCTCATGAGCTGGCCGTCTCGGGCCGTAGCTCCATGACGGCGCCCTGAAGAGCACAATGGGATGATCATCGGAGTTCAGGGATCCGCCACCCGCGAAGCGGCGAATCGCATCCGTGTTTCCGAGAAATCCACCGAATAATTCCAGAGTATTCCGAAGCTGGACGCTCTTTAGCGCGGTAAGCAACGCTTCGTCAATGACCCGTTGCTCCAGGTAGTCGGGCGGATAAGTCCGCGGTTCTTTCGTTCCCATCAGCCCAAGCACGGGAGTGTCTATATTGTAACGCAGCAACCAGGCACTCGTGTTGGGAAACACTTCAAGAAATGTCCGAATGATGGTTTTCAGGACGTCTTCGTCGAGTTGATACAGGGGAAGCCATTGGCAGAATGTTCCTTCCGCCTCCAGAACTGAACGGATCGCCGTGAAGTGTTCCAGCGTGTAGAGCAGGCCGGCTCCGTCACGCGATGGATGGAACAGATCGGCGACCACCACATCATACCGGTTGGTTGTGGCGCGAACGAATCGACGTGCATCCGCGACATGGATCTTCAACCGCTCGCCCGCGTTGCCTGTAGAATTCTCTGGAGAAAACAAACCGCCGGCTTCCACGACTTCAGGCAACAGCTCAACACCGTCCGCACGGAGTCCGGGGTGGGCCGCGCTGGCGGCAAAGGTGATGCCTGTGCCAAGTCCAAGAAACAAAGCGCGTTTCGGCGCCGGGTGCAGCGACAGGGGGATATGGGCGTGGCGCCTCTCGGCAAGCGCTGCTCCAGTCCCTCCCATCGCAAAGCGATTATTGACCACAAGACTGCGATTGCCATCCGCATAACGGATGACGGCCACGGAATCCATTCTACCCTCGTGATAGCTCATTAACGCCCCGCCCGGCGGCAACGATGGTGCTTGAAGATGGCGCGGCAGGAGCAAGCCGATGAGGCTCGGCAGAAGGATCAACGCCCGCCAATTTGCGCGGAGGTGGATGCAAGCCAGTAGCAGATAACCCGTCACCAATCCCAGAAGAGACCACTTGAAACCGACCAGGGGAATCAGCAGGACACCAAATGCAAACGGCGCCAGCGCACATCCGAATGTATTAGCCGCGGTAGCACTTCCCACCCAGGTACCTTTGTTGGCAGCTTGTTGAACCAGGTGCGCGAACAATGCGCCCATCAAGCAGGCTGGGCCAGCCAACACCAATGCTTCCACAAAAACTTCCGCGGCAATCCCACTTGCGACGGACAATCCAAGAATGCTGCGCACGAAATCGTAAATACCGCGGGCAAACATCAAAGGAATCATTCCCAGCACGCAGGTCAGAGCCAGCCCAAGAAACAAGATTTTCTCCAGCTTCAAAGGCTCTACCTTCAGGCACCGATTCTGGTAAAACGCGGCGCCTGTTGCCGTGCCCAGCAGATAGACCATCAAGGCTGAGGCGAACGTATAGACCGTGTTTTCCAAAACGCTGGCGAGGACTCGAATCGACACAATTTCCCAACCGATGCCCAGAAACCCCGTGAACCCTGACATCAAAAGGAGCGCCATAGAAGATCGTCCGCCGATGCCTTTCCTTGCTTGCTCTCCGGGCAAATCTCCTCGTTCAAAACCAATGCCCCGGTCGTGTCTCAAGCCAGTCAGTCTGCCAGAAGCTGCGGCCAGATTTTTCCCAATGCCACTCGATGCCAGCTTCCCGATGCGATCCGCCTCATTATTTGAACGACGCACCAACCACCACGCTCCGGCTGCACAGACAAAATTGACGAATGCAAAGACCATCAAAGACGAACGAAAGCCCAATCTGGGCAATATCATAAACGTCGAGAAGCCTACACCTGCCAAAGCCCCAACCGTGTTCGCCGCGTAGAGTGTTCCAACAATACTCTTATCTCCGAGCATTTGCGTGGCAAAACGGATCATCGACGGCCAGGTTGCTCCCATCGCGCAGGTGGCAGGAAGCAAAACGATCAACGGAACCACGAAGGCCGTGAGCCAATGCCGCACGAGAGAAGGCTCATCGCCAATCAGTCCAGCTCCGAGAGCGTCCACCACGGGGACCATGCTCATTGTCACCAACGCCCAGCAACCAATGATCAACTCCAACCAAAGATAGAGCGCCCCAGCCAGTTTGAGCCGGCTTGTGAGAAAATCTCCCAGCCAGCCCCCAAGCGTCAGTCCACCGAAAAACGCAGCCACCACAGCAAGCATCGCCGGGACTTCGTGCCCAAGCGCATTGGTGAACAGACGCGTCCAGATCGTCTGGTAACCGAGCCCGGCCGCGCCGGAGAGAAGGAAGAGCACGAAGCAACTCTTCATGTAGCATCCAGAATTTGAAGACTCACGCGTGGCCATAGGTGGAGATTAGCGGCCTCTGTGGAGAAGCTTCCAGTCAAACTCCATCACCTCTCACGAGAGGATTGCCAAAAACTCGCTTGAATTTCGTTGTCATCAACGAGTGCATCCTCAGACTGCCGCCCTCATGATCAGGGTAATAGCATTGATATTTGCGCCGTTCCGCACGTGGAACAAAATTGCGGAAGCACAACGAGGGGTTCTTTTCGTTCTCTGTGTATCTTTTCTGCCCTTGATGCTGGGCTGTGTCGCCGTGGAAGCCTATTCGCTGATGCACTGGGGCGAACCACGTGGCGCGGCGGAAAACCTGGTGAGAATTCCCCAGACTGTTGCCGTGCGTTACGCCATCGCTCAAGTCGGACTTTTGACCGCCTGTGTGTTCTTCAGCGCTTACGTTCTCCACGCCGTTGCTGAAAGTTTTCATATCCGCACGCTCTTCTTTCAATCGTTCGGAGCTGTCGCCTACGGCATCAGTCCGCTCGTGCTGATGCGTTTGTTGGACGCCTTGCCGGCCATCCCGTCATGGCTTTGCTGGGGGCTGGGTGTTCTGCTCTCGATCTCAGCGTTGTATCATGGGGTCGCTCTGATGCTCCGACCGGAACAAACCAAAGGCCTGGGTCTTTACCTCGTCACCTCAATTATCATCGCGCTTTCCACCGGAGTCTCACACTTTGTCGCCCAGGCAGTGCTGCACGAGAGAATCCTCCGCAACCTCTGAAAGGGGTTGATCCCGGCTGCCACAATCTTTCGACGCTGAAGACCACCCCTGGCAGGAGAGCGGAATCCAGTCGTGTCCGCTTTAACGGCGCAATCGCTCCCACGCGCGAGCGACCACCCATCGTTCCTGCTCCAGCGAACGCCGCGCTGTCGCTTCATCGGAGCCGGTGAGTTCCCGAAGGATTCGAACGGCGCGGTCACGGAGTTTCACGTTCGACGGGTTTAAATCCACCATCAGGTTGCCTACGACTTTTCCAAGCTGCGTCATCGCGAGCGTGGTGAAGATATTCAGGACCAGCTTTGTGGCGGTGCCGCATTTGAGGCGTGTGGAACCAGTCAGAATCTCGGGGCCCAAATCTGGATCAATGACAACATCGGGTTGCAGTGGTGCCTTGAATTTTAGATGTGGATTGAACGTGACGAGGACGATCTTCGCCCCTCTAGCGCGAGCTGCTTGCAGGGCACCCCATACGAATGGTGTTCGTCCACTGGCGGCAATTCCCACAACCACATCCTTCCTCGTCACCTTGCGAAAACGGACAGCCGCTGCGCCGGCCGAAGCATCATCCTCAGCGCCTTCCACCGCCTGCCACAGCGCGGTCCGTCCGCCAGCAATCACGCCCTGAACCATATCCGGAGGCGTGCGGAAAGTCGGCGGGCATTCGCTTGCATCGAGAACCCCAAGCCGTCCGCTTGTGCCGGCACCGAAATAGAAGAGTCGCCCTCCGGCCTTGAAGGCCGTCACGATGAGCGCAACGGCATGCTCGATTTCGCGCTGCTTCGTGAAGAGTTTTTCCGCAACTGCTCCCTCTTCCCTGAGCATCAACTTGACTGCGGACCTGAGCGAAAGCTCATTGAGGTGGCAGGACCGAGGATTGCGGCGCTCCGTGGGGGACAGTCGGCTGGATTCCGGGAGCAATTCTGCATTCGGAACCAATGAGACATCATTCTTCGTTCGTCCTGCGACTGAACCTCCCGCAACGCTCCCGAAGTCTGTCTTTTCAAGCATTCTCCTTCCCAGCATCACAGCTCCCCAGACGCTTTCGCGGTTTAGCGGAACGCAACTGCATTCACCCCACGATGCAGAAATCAATCGTGCAATTTGCCGCCTGAAACGGGACTGCTGGATCAGCACACCGCCGGCGAAAACGAACTCAACTTTGCCACCTCTCGGTGCCAGTTTCTTCGCGCAAGCGACCGCATCCTTCGCGAGACTGTGCGCGGCGCCTTTCAAGATGTCCTGCGCGATGCGATCCCGTTGTTGTGAAGCTTGAAAAACCTCCAACGCCAGCGCGGCGATCTCTTCCTTGCCAGCCTGCTGCACCCACCCAATCAGGTCGTCTGGAGAGTTGAGTTGAAGTTTGCGGAGCAATCGTTGGCCAAGAGCCGGCCACACTCCATCCCGATCGAGATAGTAAACAACAGCCTTGAGCGCTCTGAGACCGATCTCATAGCCACTCCCTTTGTCCCCCAGAATGTGCCCCCAGCCGCCGATCTTCGCTTCTTTACCATCTCGCGCGCGGCCGTAACAACAGGAACCTGTGCCGCTCAACACCAGCAATCGAGCAACTTCGGGTCCGGCATGTTCTCCAGCCGACAGGGCGCTCTCCAGATCGTTCGTGGCATGACAAGCCACCCCCGGCCAGACCCGTGCGGCAGCTTCACGAATCCTGGCCCGATCTTGGTCATTCCGCGCGCCTGCAAGGCATATCGCCAACGCATCTGGAGACGGACATTCCGCGGCAACTTCCGCTAACCGTCGCCGGAGTTTCATGTCTGTCAGAAGTCGGAGATTAGCCGGACCGGTTTCAACTCTTCGAACGATGCTTCCAGACTCATCAACAGCCAGCGCCACAGTCCGTGTTCCGCCACCTTCGATGCCAATGACGATCCCAGTCCGGGTCTGGATTGTCCGATCGGATGAAAGTTTTCCAGTTCCCGCGATTTGGGCTGCCCTTAACTTGGCGCTGCGCGCCGATACATTTGCCATGCGGTGAGTATTTGCCGGGGGAGCCGCTTGCCAAGTGGTTTTTCAGGGAGCATTGAAGTCAGAGAATTCAATCTTTTCTGCAACTCCTTTGCGTCAGCGCGTGTCCTTGGGCTAGAATGCGCCGATAAGCAACCGGCACAGCCAATGACAGAAACGAACCAGTTCGCAGAGTTCATGCAAGCGTACCAGAACATGGTATTCAGCACCGCCGTCAGGCTTCTCGGGAACGAGACCGACGCGAAGGACATCTCTCAGGAGGTGTTCCTCAAGGCCTACGAGCGCTTCAGCGACCTCTCCCAAAGCCCCACCGTTGGAGGCTGGCTCAAGACGGTGACCCGCAACCTTTGCCTCAACCACCTCACTCGTTATCGTGCGCGTTGGCGGTTCTTCTCGGAGATGCTCTCTCCGGATGGCGGGGACGATCTGATCTTTGAAATCCCCGCCGAGGAAACCACAAGCCATCAGGCCAATGAAGCGGATCAAAGACGGCTGCTGGAAGACGCGCTCCAAAAACTTCCACCGGCACAGCGCGTTCCTCTCGTGCTCTTCCACTTTGAGAATCTCGGCTATGAGGAAATTGCATCCAAACTTCGCATCTCCCTTGCGAAGGTGAAGACCGATATCTTTCGAGGCCGGGAAGCCCTGCGCAAGAAACTCGATCTCACTCTCGGGGATGATGACGAGTTCGAGCAATACAAAGCGCCATCCGTCGTCAACACGACGAAGCCGGCAATGAACAAATCCAATCCGATGCGCTACACACAAGCGCTCCTAGCCTGAGCAACCTGCCATGAACAAGACTCACCAAGAAATACTGGCTGAACTCATCCACAAGGAACTGCTGAAACTTCCGGAACATCAGGCTCCAGCAAACCTCATCCCGGATGTCCTGAAGAGTATTGAAGAACGGAAGCGGTGCTGGTGGAAGCAGGCATGGACGGAGTGGCCGTTCACAGCACGTATGCTGCTTCTCCCGGCGGCGCTGGCTTGCGGGGGGGCGCTTTTGCTTGTGCTGAGGAGCATGTCGAAGTGGCAGTTGATGGATCATACGGCAAATGTCGCTGGAAATTATCTGCACGCACTCAGCCCACTACTGGACCTGGTCGCGACACTCTCAATCGCCGCCATGCTCGCTTTGCAAAGTCTCGAGCAGTCCTGGATCATCGGTGCTGCTTCAGTCGTCTTCATGATGTACCTCAGTTGCGTCGCCCTCGGCACCGCCTGCTTCCGCGTGGCAGCTCAAAGGCATTAATCCTATGAAGCAAGCCTGTTTCACCTTCCTCTTCGTCTGTCTGGGTTTGAGTTGCTTTGGTTTCCTGAAAAGCTCGGGTACGGCCGTCGCTCAGGAACCTTCGCCATCGGAGAAAACCATAGAGCCAGCCGTAATCCAACCGACTGACAAGGGTGACGAAGCTGACGAGCCCGCCATCAAAACCGGGGTCAGGAAGCGCAATCTCATTCGTGCCAAACGCCACAATCGCGAGGTGGTGGAGATCGGGCGGCCAGTTGTCGTTCAGCGCGAGGAAACGAAAGACAATGTTGTCGTCATCGCCGGTGACGCGAAGATTGATGGCATCGTACGCCACGATGTCGTCGTGATCTCAGGGACAGCCGAAGTGAATGGCGAGATTCAAGGCAACCTCGTTGTGGTGCTTGGCGGAGTGAAACTGGGCCCGGATGCGAACATTCATCGGGAAGCAGTTGTGATTGGCGGCCCCTTTGACGAAGACGCTGGATCCATGATCGGGGGCGAACGCTATTTTGTGAGCCTGAACCAGGCATTGCCTGACTTCGGTTGGTTGCAGCAGTGGGTGACCCAAGGCGTGTTCCTTGCGCGTCCGTTGCCCCCACAGGTTCCGTGGGTGTGGGGTGTCTTCGGATTATTCCTCCTGGTTTACGCGATGATGGCACTGCTCTTCCCGCGTCCTGTGCAGGCTTCTGTCCTCGCCATGCAGGATCGGCCTGTGGGAGCCTTTTTCACCGGAGTGCTGGCAGCCTTGCTGATTGCCCCGCTAGCGGTCCTCTTATTGATAACAGTGGTCGGCATCCCCGTGATCTTCCTTCTTGCCTGCGCCACCATCCTGGCCTTTCTCGTCGGTAAGACCGCTGTGTACTCCTACACGGGGCAACAGTTGATCCGCCAGTTCAAGCCCGAAGGTGGAGCACTCCTGCTCATGCTCCTCCTGGGAGCGGCGCTATTCTGTGTCATCTACATGATTCCCGTGGTGGGCTACCTCGCCTGGGGATTCGCCACCTTGCTCGGACTCGGGGGTGTGGTGCTTGCTGCGTTCCGCGCCATGCGCCGTGAAGACTCGAGAGTCCCGTTCACGCCTCCACCGGTCGTGGTAATGAGTGCCTCGACAACCGCCGGTTCAGCAACTCCGAGCGACGTTCCTCCTGGAGTTTCCACCGCGCCACCTCTGGAGTTGGTGGTGATGCCGCGGGCGGGATTCTGGCGAAGATTCCTGGCAACCTTCCTCGATTTTATCCTGCTCTCACTGCTCATTTCGCTGACAGGTCCCTTCTTTCTCCTCCTGTGGGTGGCGTATCATGTGACGATGTGGACTTGGAAAGGCACCACGATCGGGGGCGTTGTCATGGGGATCAAGGTCGTGCGTCTGAACGGCGCTCCGGTGAATTTCTCCGTGGCCCTGGTTCGCAGCCTTTCCAGTTTCTTTTCAGGACTGGTGCTCTTCCTAGGATTCTTCTGGGTCGGCTGGGATCGGGACACGCAATCGTGGCATGACATGATCGCTGGCACGATCGTCGTCCGGGTGCCCAGCGGCACATCCTTGATCTAACCCACAACTGCGTTGGTTCTGGCCCAACCATCCGCAGCGAGGATTTGATCCAGGTCTGGATGCTCCACGACACGGTGGCGATCCAATGTCCGCCCCACCACTTCTGGAATCTGATCAAAAGAAATGCGATTGTCCCAAAACGCTTCCACCGCCACCTCGTTCGCGGCGTTCAAGACTGCGGGCAACGTTCCGCCCACTTCCCCCGCGTGACGCGCCAGCTTGAGCGCCGGGAAACGGCCAAGGTCGGGTTCCTCGAACGTAAGCTGGCCAAGCTTTGCGAGATTCGTCTGCACCCGCTCGTTCAAAACGCGGTCTGGATAGGTTAATGCATATTGAATCGGCAGGCACATGTCCGGTGTGGATAACTGCGCGATGATCGAACCATCGATGAATTCAACCATCGAGTGAACGATGCTCTGGGGATGAACCAGCACCTGCACGCGCCCCATTTCGATGTCGAAAAGCCAGCGCGCCTCGATCATCTCCAGCCCTTTGTTGAACAGCGTGGCTGAATCGAGCGTGATCTTGCGCCCCATGACCCACGAAGGATGTTTCAATGCCCGTTCAACAGTGATGTCCCTGAAACTCTCCTTCGGCCAGTCGGTCTTGCTCCGAAAAGGTCCGCCCGACGCAGTGAGCCAGAGGTTTCGCACCGAACTGGAGGGTTTGCCATCCAAGCACTGGAAGATTGCGGAATGCTCACTGTCCACGGCAAGCACTCGCACGCCATGCTTTCGCGCTTCGCTCATGACGATTTCTCCGGCCATCACCAGAATTTCCTTGGAAGCAACCGCGATGTCCTTGCCCGCGCGAATTGCGGCCAGTGCTGGCTGTAATCCCGCCGTTCCTACAATCGCGATCAGCACGATATCTGCCGAGGGGAGCGTCGCCAGCTTGATCAAGCCCTCGCTCCCTTGATGAACCTCCATCGAATCTCCGAATGCCTCCCGGAGTTTGGTCGCTTGAGCTGGATCTGTGATGGAAACCGCTTCTGGACAGTGCTGACGCGCCTGATCCGCCAGCAGCTTTGCATTGTTGCCCGCGGCGAGCCCGACCAGTCGGATTCTGTCCGGAAGATCCAGGGCCACCTTGGCGGTGCTGGTGCCGATTGATCCAGTGCTGCCGAGTAATACAACGCGCTTCATTTAATCGAGTGCTAATGGGTCAGAACATGCCGCAGATACAAATACATCAGCGGCGCATTGAACAGCAGACTGTCCATCAAATCCAGCATGCCTCCGATGCCGGGAAAGAAACGTCCGGAATCCTTCACTCCGGCTTCACGCTTGAATAGTGATTCGATCAGATCACCCACCACGGCGGCCACGCTCAGAATCACGCCGAGTACGACCGCATGAAAGAGGTTCATCCCTACAAGATGTGTTTTCGCGAGCTGCGCATACCCCAGACTTCCACCGACAGAGAAAAGAATCGCCCCGGCAAATCCTTCCCATGTCTTGTTCGGACTTATCCGGGGAATCATCTTGTGACGACCGATCAATGAACCGACGCAGTAGGCGCCCATGTCGCTGAACTTCGTCACCAGAATAAAATACAGGACGTAATACTGGCCTTCGATTCGAGGAAAGAAATTGATCTTCTGGATGAAGTTCAGAAGCCACGGAACGTACATCAGCCCAAAGAGCGTGGTGGAAACAGCCATCAATCCGGCGGTGTTCGATTTCGAGATCAACTGCCGTACACAAAGCCCCAGCACGAAGATCACGATGATGCTGGTCTCAAAATCGTTCGCCTTGGCCGGTGGCAGGACAAAACTGCGGGTCCGGGTGACATAATAAAACGTGCTGGCCATCAGCAGAAGTCCGCCGGCAATTCCCATGACGCGGAAGCACGCCAACCCTCGCTTTTCCGCCATGTCGTAAAACTCCCGCAACCCCAGCCAGGCAATCAACATCATCAGCCCCAGAAACAAATAGTCCGCGACCAACCTGTTTCCCGAGAAGATCGAGCCCAGGACAACACCCCATAACAGCAGAGAGCTGCCAAGCCGCCGCAAAAGTGTCGCGAGTTTTGTAACCGCAGGCGGCGGCTGTGTTGGCGGAAATTCTGGCACCGCCGGAAACTACGCGGTCGGGAATGATTGGAGCAAGCTGAAGTAGAAAAGGTCTGGTCATCAAAAATCCCGCGTTGAATCCGCTGCCTTTCTGGAGATGATGGTCGCTGATGATCAGCTCAGCCTTGCCCGCCTGCTTTGCCCTTGCTCTATCGCTCCTTTCGAGCGTGTCGGGGGCGTCGGCGGAGTTGATGCAATTGGAGAACAAGAGCGAGCACTGGTCTTTCCAGCCCGTATCCAGTCCGGTGCCCCCGAAGACTACGAACAACCGCTGGCCACGCAACGAGGTGGACCGGTTCATTCTCGCTCGACTGGAAAAGGAAGGCTTGAAGCCCTCGCCGGAAGCCGATCGTGTGACCTGGCTTCGACGCGTCTCATTCGACCTCACAGGGCTGCCACCCTCACCGGATCAGGTGGAGGCTTTCATGAAAGACCGCCAGGGGAATGCTCACGGTCGTGTGGTGGATGAACTGCTGAAATCGCTGCGCTACGGCGAGCGATGGGCGCAGCATTGGCTGGATGTGGTGCGCTACGCGGATACGCATGGCTTCGAGGTGAACACGGAGCGGCCGAACGCCTGGCCCTATCGCGACTACGTCATCCGCGCCTTT
Organism: Verrucomicrobiales bacterium; assembly: GCA_005777315.1. Lineage (GTDB taxonomy): Bacteria > Verrucomicrobiota > Verrucomicrobiia > Limisphaerales > F1-12-MAGs170 > F1-120-MAGs170. The sequence goes on along the minus strand of SXMN01000094.1, from coordinate 44,110 downwards.
AACAACGACACGCCGTATGAGCGCTTCATCCAGGAACAGATTGTTGGTGATGCGCTTGGCGAGGATGCGGCGACGGGTTTTCTCATCACGGCGTCCGTGCTGTTGCCGGGGCAGATTGGGGCGGACGATGTTTCCAAGCGCCTGGCCCGGCAGGATTCCCTCGACGAAATCGTGGTGAACATCGGCCAGACCTTTCTCGGCTTGAGCGTGGGTTGTGCGCGGTGTCACGACCACAAGTTCGATCCCATCAGCGCGCGCGATTATTACTCGATGCAGGCATTCTTCGCGGGTGTGGAGTATGGCGACCGCGAGCTGCGCTCGCCGGAAGCGGATGCAATGCGCGCCGAGGAAATGCGTCTGACGAAACGGATGAGTGAAGTTGAATGGGAACTCTCCCGACTGTCGCCGCTGGCCAGATCCGGCGTGGAACGTCCTCCGGTAAATGCACGCGTCAACACTGACCGATTTGGCAGGGTAAAAGCAAAGCGCGTGCGTTTCACCATTCGTGAGACGAACAATCTGGAGCCATGCCTCGACGAACTGGAGATCTTCGACACTTCAGGCGCGAATGTTGCACTCGCCAGCGTGGGCGCCACGGTCACGTCGTCGGGTGACACCGTCGTTGCGGACAATCATGAGTTGCGCTTCGTCAACGATGGCCATTACGGCAACTCACGAAGCTGGATGTCGAACGAGAAAGGAAAAGGGTGGGTGGTGCTGGAGTTGGCCCGGGCGCAAGAAATTGATCGGATCGTGTGGGGGCGGGACCGAGGCGCGCAGTTTGGCGACCGGCTTGCGACGAATTACGTCATCGAAGTCGCCGATGCAGCAGGGGAGTGGCGCATCGTCGCGGAGTCGTCCGATCGCGCGAAGTTTGTGCCTGGTGAAAACAAAGCATCCTTGTTTTCCACCGCCGGACTCACCGCGGAGGAAGTGAAGGAGGCGACACGGTTGGTGGATGAGAAGAAGAAGCTGGAACGAAGCATCAAGGCAACAACAGAGGGGCGTCTGGCGTTCGCCGGAATGTTCCGAACGCCGGATAAGATTCATCTGCTCAACCGCGGTGACCCGGAGCAGCCGAAGGAGGAGGTCGTTCCCGCTGTGCTGAGGGTGCTTGGCTCGATGAAACTCTCTCCTGACACGCCCGAACAGGAGCGCCGCAAGGCGCTCGCTGATTGGATTGCCAGTGTCGAGAATCCTCTCACTGCGCGTGTGATGGTGAACCGCATCTGGCAGGGCCACTTCGGCAGCGGCCTTGTGGAAACCCCGAGCGACTTTGGCCGAAACGGTGCGAGACCGTCCCATCCTGAACTGCTCGACTGGCTGGCGTCGGAGTTCGTGCGCTCCGGCTGGTCGGTGAAGCAGATGCACCGTCTCATCGTGCTCTCGGCGTCGTATCGGCAGGGTTCTTCAACAGGAGGAAACAAAGGCAGAGAAGTCCGGCGGCCCTCTTCACCGTCGCCTCTATTGGCCTCCGTTCAATCCGACTCCGACGTCCGTCTGCTCTGGCGATTCCCGTCTCGGCGGCTGGAGTCTGAACCGATCCGCGACTCGATGCTCGCGGTCAGCGGGAAGCTGAACCTGAAGATGGGCGGCCGAGGCTTCGATCTGTTCAACAATCGCGGTGGATTGAGCGGCTTCAACCCCGTCGAGTCCTTCAGCGGTGATGGCCTGCGCCGGATGATTTATGCGCACAAGGTCCGTCGCGAGCGCGAAGCTGTCTTTGGCGCTTTCGACTGCCCGGACGCCGGACAGAGCACAGCTCGCCGCCGCGAGTCCACCACGCCGATCCAGGCGCTGAACCTATTCAACAGTCGCTTCACCATCGAGCAGGCCGATGCCTTCGCGGGCCGTGTGAGAACAGAGGCAGGCGAGGACATCGCCAGACAGATTCGCCGCGCCTACCAGCTCGCGCTCAGTCGCAACCCAAGTGTTGCCGAGTTGTCGGACGTTCGACCGATCGTGGCCGCGCATGGGCTGCCGACGCTTTGTCGGGCTCTTTTCAACAGTAACGAGTTTCTTTTCGTGCCATGAACCTCCAGCGCCTTATAAAAGCCATCCACAGCGCGGTGTTTGAATTCCAAGGCCGCAGGAAATTTGCAGAATGGCGGAGGGTGGCAAAATCAAAAATCAGAAGGTTCAACAAATGAACCACGACACCGGACACCTTTCCACTCACGGCCGCCATTTGCTGGACCGCCGCAGTTTCCTGGGCGGCACCGCGACCGCGCTCGGTTCCATTGCACTGACGAACCTGCTCGGACTCGACGGTTTGCTCGCGATGAATGGGCCGATCATCGATCCCGCGCGTCCGTATGCGCCGCGGCTGCCTCATTTTCCCGCGAAGGCAAGGAACGTCATCGTCATCTTCTGTGCCGGGGCCGTAAGCCAGTTGGAGACGTGGGACTACAAGCCGGAGCTGATCAAGTGGGACAACAAGCCGTTGCCCGGTGGACCGGCGGTGACGTTTCAAGGCCCCGCCGGGAATCTCGCGCGGCCGCAGTATGATTTTCGTCCTCGTGGACAGACGGGGAAGATGGTTTCCGATTTGATTCCGCATCTCGCCGAGCTGACCGACGACATCGCTTTCATTCATTCGCTGACCAGCAAGAGCAACACTCATGGGCCGGCCGAGAATTTCCTCTCCACCGGCTTCGTGCTTGATGGTTTCCCAAGCCTCGGCTCGTGGTTGAGTTACGCGCTCGGGAGCGAAAACCAGGATCTGCCGGCGTTCGTTTCCATCCTTGATCCGCGCGGTGTCCCACAGAACGGCTCGAACAATTGGGGCCCCGGTTTTCTGCCAGCGGCCTTCCAAGGCACGACTTTCAGCACGGAGGATCCGGTGCGCCATCTGGTTGCGCCCGGGGTTTCGCCTGCAGAGGACCGCGCGGCACGTTCGATCTTGCGGCGCATGAACGAGCGCCACCTCGAGCGCCACCCCGGTGATAGCAAGCTGGCGGCGCGCATCGCCAGTTACGAACTCGCCGCGCGCATGCAGCTCAGCGTTCCTGAGATCAGCGACCTTTCCACAGAGCCGGCGCACATTCTAAAAAGCTACGGCGCGGAGGACACATCGAATCCAATCAAGGCTGGCTTTGCCAGGAACTGCATCCTCGCACGCCGGCTGATTGAGAAGGGGGTACGGTTCGTCCAGCTATTTAATGGCGCTTACGCCAGCGGCGGTGAATTGAACTGGGATGGCCACAACAAACTGAAAGAGCAATACGACAAACACGCCGCCATACTCGACCAGCCTGCGGCAGCGCTCATCCGCGATCTCCGCCAGCGTGGCTTGCTGGACGACACGCTCGTCGTCTGGTGCACGGAGTTCGGACGCATGCCATTCTTCCAGAAAGGAGCGCAAGGTCGCGACCATAATCCCGACGGTTTCACCTGCTGGCTGACAGGAGCCGGTGTCAAGCGAGGCGTCAGTCATGGCGTTACTGACGAACTGGGCCAGCGCGCTGTGGAGAACATTCACCCGCTTTATGATTTGAACGCGACCATCATGCACCTCCTTGGCCTTGACCACGAGAAGCTCACGTTTGAGCACAATGGCGTCCAACGCCGACTGACCAATGTGGAGGGCCATGTGATCAAGGAAGTGTTGGGGTAGTCTTGGCCGTGGAGACAGCCGCGTGGTGGACGATTCCGCTCTGATTCCTCCAGGGTTTCCCGTCAAGATCCAGTGCGCATCTCAACGATCGGACCTCCTTAGCTGGAGTTGCCTGAGTCTCCCCGGGCTCAAGCATGCAAACTACACCACGAGGTCATTCACGACATGCCCATGGACATCGGTGAGGCGGTAGCGGCGGCCTTGGAATTCGTAGGTGAGCCTTTCGTGATCGAAGCCCAGGCAATGGAGAATCGTCGCCTGCAAGTCGTGGACGTGGACGGGATTCTCCACGGTGTGAAAGCCCAGTTCATCCGTGGCTCCGTAGCTGAGTCCGCGCTTCACGCCTCCACCGGCCATCCACAAGGTAAACGCCTGCGGATGATGATCGCGGCCCATGGAACGGCCGAGGCTCGGATTGGTTTCAATCATGGGCGTGCGGCCGAATTCACCGCCCCAGATGACGAGAGTGGAATCGAGCAGACCGAGGCGCTTTAGGTCTTTCACCAGCGCCGCGCTCGCCTGGTCGGTGGTTTTGCAATTGCCGGTGTGATTGCCCACGACGTCGCTGTGAGCGTCCCAGCCTTCGTGGTAGATATTGATGAACCGCACTCCGCGCTCGACCATCCGCCGCGCCAGCAGGCAGGCACGAGCAAACGAAGGTTTGTCCGGATCACAGCCATAAAGCTCCAGCGTCTCCTTCTTTTCGCTCTTCAAGTCCATCAACTCCGGTGCGCTGGTCTGGAGGCGGAAGGCCATTTCATAGGAGTTGATGCGAGTGGCAATCTCGGGATCGCCCACCGCGCCGAGTTGCTGCTCGTTCATGGAGCGGACCAGGTCGAGCGTGTCGCGCTGGAGTCTGTCGTCCACGCCTTTCGGGCTGGCGACATTCAGGATGGGATCGCCCTGGTTGCGCAGGCGCACGCCGGTGAATGTTGTCGGGATGAAGCCGCTCGACCAGTTGGCAGCGCCGCCACTGATGCCTGAACCGGTGCTCATCACCACATAAGCCGGCAGGTTCTTGGATTCCGAGCCGAGGCCGTAGGTCGCCCACGAGCCAATGCTGGGTCGCCCGGGTTGAGAGAAGCCGGTGTTGAAAAAAATTTGAGCCGGCGCGTGGTTGAACTGATCCGTCTTCATCGAGCGAATCAGGCAGATCTCGTCCGCAATGGAACCGATGTGCGGAAGGATCTCGCTCAGTTCAGCGCCGCTCCGGCCATACTTCTTGAATTTGAAACGGGGTGCCATCACTGCTGCATCTGATCGGATGAACGCGTAGCGCTGGCCTCCGATGACAGAGGGCGGTAATGGTTTTCCTTCGAGCTTGAGCAACTCCGGTTTGTAATCGAACAGATCGAGCTGTGACGGGGCGCCTGCCATGAAGAGGTGTATGACCGCCCTGGCCTTCCCCGGAAAATGCGGCTGCTTCGGCGTCATTAAATCACCGGATGCCGCCGCAGCCGCCCCGCGTGCGAGGAAAGCATCCGTCAGCAGCGACGCGAGGCCGATCTTGCCGAGTCCAATGCCGCATTCGCGTAGAAACCAGCGACGACTCAAGGGCAGCCCGCGCTCCTGGAAATGATGTGATTCGCAGTTCATGGAGTCATTGCTTCGTGATTGTCTCGTCAAGATTCAGGACCACTCGCGCCACGACAGTCCACGCGGCTTGTTCCGTGAAGTCGCCCTTGGCGTCATCGACAAGATCCGCAGCCTTCAACCCGCCGGTCTTCAGTCGTTCGCGCTGGGCGTTGAGAAAAGCAACCAGCCCGGCCCTTTCGGCGGCGGAAGGCAGGCGCGTGAGTGCGCGGCGGAAAATGAATTCAGCCTTTCGTTCATCGTCGCCGGTCTGCTTCGCCGTGAGCGCGCCCAGTTTCTGAGCGGCTTCGACGAACGCGATGTCGTTGAGCAAGGTCAGAGACTGCAGTGGCGTGTTCGAAGTTTCGCGTCTGGCCAGGCAGGTTTCACCCGACGGCGCGTCAAACGTGTTGAACATCGCGAAAGGTGCGCTTCGCTTTTGGAACGTGTAAAGGGACCGGCGGTAGCGATCTTCGCCCGTGCTTGCCTCCCATCTGGCAGAGCCGTAGGCCACCTCGGTCACGCCATCTGGTTGTGGCGGTTTCACGGGTGGCCCGAACATTTTCGCCGACAATGTGCTGCTCGAAGCCAGCGCCGAGTCACGAATGATCTCCGCATCCAGCCGCACGCGAGGGCCGCGGGCTACGAGGCGGTTCTGCGGATCCCTCGCGAGCAACTCCGGTGTGAACCGCGACTGCTGGCGATAAGTAGAGCTCGTGACAATGAGTCTGTGCAGCTTCTTGATCGACCAGCCTTGCTTTACAAATTCAACCGCCAGCCAGTCGAGCAACTCAGGATGGCTTGGAAGCTCGCCTTGGAATCCAAAATCGTTCTGAGTTCCCACAATCCCTGTGCCAAAGAAAGAGGCCCAATGCCGGTTCACCACCACGCGAGCGGTCAGTGGATTCTCCGGCGAAACCAGCCACTTCGCGAGCGCGAGGCGGTCCTTCTTTGAATGCTCGGGCAGGCGCGGCAGGAATTGGGGTACATCGGCCTCAACACGGTCTGTTGGCTGGAGGAATTCGCCGCGATTATGGATGAATGTTGAACGTGGAGCCGTGGCGGGACGCTCACGCATCACCAGTGTCGTGGTGTGAGCCGAAGGTTTGCGCAGGTCGCGGATCTCCTTCGACTGCTTCGCCAGCTCCGGTGCACTGAGCAGGAAGCTTTCGAGCAACTCCGCACGCTGTTCATCCGTGAGCCCGGCATCCGGCACGAACAAAAGTCGTTCGGCTGATTCTGGGATCTTTCCCGCCTCGGCACCGTGTTCGGCGCTGGTGACGGAGATGCGGAATCGGCCCAATGAGCAGGCGTAGTGACGTCCAAACAGCATCTTGACGTCGAGACGGGTGGCTTCGATGGGTTCGTCTGCAACGAACACGGCGTGGTGCATCTCACCGGGGCGGTCCGCGCAACTCCATCCGGTTTGCGGATCGTCGTCGGTTGCTGCCTTGGCGCTGGCACCGCTGCCGAAATTGTTTTTGGCATGACTCTCCGAGGCTTTCACAAACTTCACCCGCCGGCCATCCGCCACCGCTTGAAATTCACCCATGAAGAAATCGCCCTTGGGCCCTTCGTAATACGCCAGGCCGGGACCATGCGCCGGCAGGCTGTCATCGGGCAGCGCTTCAAGGCGGATGGCGGTGACGCGGCCCGGCAGATTGGTGAAGGCCAGATCGTAAACGTCGCTCTTGCTGATGTCTCCACTGGCCAGCACGGAATTGTCCGGCAGCACGGAGAGCAGGGGAAGGTTTGATTTCAGCCCCGTGGGTCGTAGGACGGTCCAGGTGACCGCGCGTTTCCGCTCACGCTCCAACCATTGCGTGTACGCGGCTTCCAAAGCCTCCTGCCTGCGCGCGAGTTCCGGTCTCGTGTCACTGACCGGTACGCCAACGCTGATCGCAAGCCGCCCGATGGTGTGATTCCCTCCGTGTTGCTGCTGCAGACGCACGGTGATTCTTGTGTCGGAATCCAGCGACATGGGCTTTTCGAACTGAAACGTGGCCGAGTGATTCGCGTTCAAGGTTTTTCCAGCCTCGTGGACTGCCCATCCTGTTTCCAATTTGCCGTCAAAGGCGTTGCCGACTGGAAACTCCTTTTGTTCCGCGGTGGCCTTCGCGCTGCGAATCATTACGGGCTCCATTGCGGAAGAGCCGTGGAGCAGCGTCCGGCTTACAGTGATTTCCGAGAGGACAAAATTTCCGTGCGGCGCGCGGCCCGGGCCTTTGCCCGGCAGAGAATCGTGAGTCAACGCATCGAGGCGGAGATGCGTGACGTTGGTCAGCTTCGCCATAAAACTGACCGTCACATCGCTACGATCCATTCCCGGAGCGATGAAGAGCAGGGAACCATCCTCCAACAGCCTGGCGTCTTCACCCTGTTCCAGGCGCTCGATCTTTGGAGTCACTTGTTCCCAGTGGAAGGGTTCCATCTCGACCGGCCATCGCGTGGAAAGTTCCGAGAGAAGTTTCGTCGCGCGTTCCTCTCGGCTCCGTTGCTGTTCTCTGGCGTCCTCGGCCGGGAGATCAAGGTCCGGCTCGTCGGCGTTATTCAGGAACGCCATCAGTTGGTAGTAATCCTTATGCAGAATGGGATCGTATTTGTGGGTGTGGCACTGCGCGCATCCCACGGTCAGGCCGAGCCATGTCGTGCCGGTGGTGTTGACGCGGTCCACCACGGCGTGAAAACGGAACTCCAACGGATCGATCCCACCCTCCTCGTTGAGCATCGTATTGCGATGAAACCCAGTGGCGACAATTTGTTCGCGCGTGGGGTTCGGCAGCAAATCGCCCGCGATCTGCTCGACTGTGAACTGGTCGAATGGCATGTCGGCATTCAATGCGCGGATGACCCAGTCGCGATACGGCCAGATGCTGCGGTTGCGATCCTTCTCATAGCCGTTGGTGTCGGCGTAGCGGGCGAGGTCAAGCCACTTGCGCGCCCACCGCTCGCCATAACGCGGCGACGCCAGCAGGCTTGCCACAAGCTGTTCGTAGGCATCTGGCCTCGCATCTTTCGCAAACGCGTCCGCTTCCTCCGGTGTGGCCGGGAGGCCGATCAGATCGAGATGCAGTCGGCGGGCCAGGGTCAGCTTGCTGGCCTCGGGAGAGGTGGTTAATCCGTCCCTCTTGAGTCGCGCTGCGATGAAAGCGTCGATGGGATTGCGTACTTCGAAGCCTGGATCTTGCACTTCGGGTGGGTACACGGCCTTGGGCGCCACAAAAGACCAGTGTGGTTGATAATCCGCGCCAGAGGCGATCCATCTCCTGAGAATGTCCTTCTGTTGGAGGCTGAGGGGATGCTTTACTTTCGAGGGTGGCATCAAATCATCTTCGTCCGCGGTGAAAATGCGGGCGATCACCTCGCTCTTCTCCGGCTTGCCAGGCACGATTGCCGGCTCACCTGATTTACCGGACTTGAGCGCAGGCTCGCGCATGTCCAGGCGCACGCCCCCCTTGCGCGTGGCATCGTCCGGGCCGTGGCATTTGAAACAATGAGAGGAGAGTATTGGGCGTACCTCGCGCAAGAAATCCGGCGACTCCGCCGCCATGCTGATGCCGGCCCAAAGCGCACAGGTCAGGACCACGGCGGTTCTGAGTGAAATCGCATTCATGACTTGGCGCATATTATTATCATCGTTAAATCCAGCCGCCAGATATTACAAAGCAAACCTTTGGATCACTGAGAGAAGACCCGTGGGCTGAACTGGTTCACCGTTGCATTTTTGCCGTTGGGTCGTTGAGCGAACCCTCAATAAGCGATTGACACTCTGCGGTCGCAAAACTAGGTTCGCCCCACTTAACACATATGTCCGAAGAGAACCCAAATCCGCCCGCTGGTGCCGCCGCTGCAAAGCCTGCCGAAGCCTCCAAAGTGCAGCCTAAAAAGGAAACCGTTCGAATCAATTTGCCGCCGAAGCCCACCGCCTCGCCGACGATCAAGATTCCAGCGCCCGCCGCCATGGCGGCAGCAGCGCCAGCGCCCGCTGCTCCTGCCGCGGCTGGTCACGCGCCTTCAGCCTCACCAAAGGCAGCGGCAGCGGCTCCCGCAGCTCCTGCCCGCCCAACGCCCCGCCCAGCCCCGGCTGGCGCTCGTGTCAGCGCGCTCGATACAGTCCTTGCGCTCGTGGCAGCGGTGGTTGGCATCGCAGCAGTGGTTCGGCTGTTTTTGCTGACACAGTCCTGAGTACGACAGTTCGGACTGGTTGTCATTGATTCAAAAATTTTCCCTTCGAAAGGATAATTCATGTCCTCAACTAACATTGTCACTTTGACCGAAGCTAACTTTGGCGCGGAGGTCGCGAATTCCCCGGTCCCTGTCCTGGTGGATTTCTGGGCCGAATGGTGTGGGCCTTGCAAGATGATCGCGCCCGTGCTTGATGAACTGGCGTCGGAGTTCGATTCCAAGGCGAAAATTGGAAAAGTGAACATCGACGAATTCCAAGGACTCGCCGCAAAATATCGCGTCCGCGCCATTCCGACCCTGTTGATTTTCAAAGGTGGCGAAGTCATCGATCAGGTCGTGGGGGCGAAGAGCAAGCGTGACCTGAAGTCCATGCTCGACAAAGCGGTCGGTTGATCCGCGTGGGGCGGGTGAGACATGGCGCTCATCGTCACGCCCGGCCAGCTAAGCCGGCGGTCAGGGTTGTATCACCAACTCGGCTCGACGATTGCCGCCGGCCTTCCGATGCTCCAAGCGCTGGAGATGCTTTCTCAGACGGCACATTCACGCTCAGTCCGTCCTCAGCTTCTTCAGATTATCTCACGCATTCAAGCGGGCTCCACGTTCTCCGAAGGCGCGGCCGCAACAGGCAAATGGTTGCCTGAGTTCGATCTCGCTCTTCTGGCCGCTGGAGAGAAAAGCGGACGGCTGGACGGCTGTCTGCGTCTCTTGTCCGAGCATTACGAGGAACGCGCCAGGCTGGCGCGTGTGATCATCTCGAATCTCGGTTATCCCGTTTTCGTGTTTCACTTCGCCATCATTATCTTCCCTCCCGTGATGCTGAAGCTGCTGATCTTTGACGGGAAGATCTTCCCCTTTCTGGTGTCAAAGCTCGCGATACTCCTACCGATCTACGCGGCGGTGTTCGCACTGGTTTACGCGACCCAGGGCCGCCACGGCGTTCATTGGCGCGCCCGGATTGAATGGCTGCTCGGTCGGGTTCCAATCCTCGGCAGTGCCCGGCGAAATCTCGCGCTGGCGCGGCTAAGTGCTGCTCTCGAAGGATTAATCAGCGCCGGGGTATCCATCGTCGAAGCCTGGGATCTTGCGGTGGCATCGAGTGGTTCGCCGGCCTTGATGCGATCCGTCGCAAGTTGGAAGGCCCATGTGATCATGGGGATGACACCATCCGAAGCGGTGCGTCGGAGCGGCGTTTTTCCCGACATGTTTACTGCTCTGTATTCGAGCGGCGAAGTCAGCGGCAAACTCGAGGAATCACTCGGAAGGCTCTATAAACATTTTCGCGATGAAGGCTCGCGCCAGCTTCAAATCGTCGCGCAATGGACGCCGAGAATCGTTTATTTCGGTATCATGCTTGCGATCGCCTACCAGGTTCTGTCCTTTTACTCGAATTACTACGGCGAGATGATGAAGAACTTTTGAAGCCAGACCACGATAGAATGAACATTTCTGAACTTCACGCGAACGAGGAATTGCGCCGACACGAGTTTCCCGTGTCGCGAGAGAAAGTCTTTCTGGCGCACGCGGGTGTTTGTCCTGTGCCAAGGCGGGTGGCAGAGGCAGTCTGCGACTACGCCAGGCTCTCCACTCTGGGAGATCAGGAGACGCTTCTGCCGGCGATGCGCCTGAGCCAGTCGCGGGAGAGGGCCGCGCGATTGATCGGCGCGAAGCCGGCGGAGATCGCGTTTGTGGGACCGACATCGCTCGGACTGAGCATGGTGGCTGGAGGCTTGAAGTTCCGGCGGAATGAAAATGTGGTGATCTATTTCGACGATTATCCCTCCAACGTATATCCATGGATGAAGCTCGCGGACCGCGGAGTGCAGGTTCGTTTCTTGAATGTGCGCGAGCTGGGACGCATCCGTGATGTGGACATCATGGGACAGGTGGATGAAAACACCCGGCTGGTGGCGCTGGCGTCCTGCCATTTCCTCGCGGGATGGCGGATCGACCTGACCGCAATCGGGGAGTACCTCCGCAAGAAAAGGATACTCTTTTGCGTGGATGGCATTCAGACAGTGGGGGCGTTTCCGACAAACACGGCGCATTTTGATTTCATGGCTGCGGACTCTCACAAGTGGATGCTTGGACCGTGTGGCGCGGGCATCCTCTACGTGCGTGAGGAAGTTCAAGATCAGTTGAGACCCATGGTGTGGGGTTGGAACAACGTTTATTGTCCCCAGTACGTCGCCCAGGAAGAGATGAAGACTCGACCTGGTGGCGCGCGTTACGAAGCGGGCAGTCACAATCTCCTCGGTTTGGTGGGACTCAACGCTGCAATGGAATTACTGCTGGAAGTGGGAGTCGAGAACATCGCCACCGAATTATTGCGCAAGCGGTCGATGCTGGTGCCGTTGATCGAGGCGAAGGGTTACACGGTGCTTCAATCGTCCGCGCCGACGGCCAATGCGAGCGGGATCATGACTTTCTTCCGCGCCGGCACGGACATGGCCGCGCTTCACCAAAAGCTGGAAGCGGCCGGAATCGTGGCATCTCTCCGCGCTGATCGGTCTGGCCAGCAGCACCTCCGTTTCTCACCACACTTCTACAACACGGACGAAGAACTGGGCAGGGCCGTTGAACTGCTCTGATTTGAACCATGTGTAACGCTATCAGTCCGGATCAACGCCACATGTTGCCAGCAGACTCTCAATTCCAGCCCTTGTTTCTAGCAGTGGTCGCGCGTTGCGGCGGAATGAACTCTACGCTCCTATCGAATCGTTACGGCTAAAGAATCCGCGAAGTTTCCTCGTCGGATAATTCCTTGATTTCCTCCGCCAGCTTGTCCGCCTGTTCCTCCAACTCCCTGCTTTCCTTTTCCAGCAGTTGCTTTCTTTTCGCCGCCAGTTCATCCAGCAAGCCCGGTTTCTTTTCGCTCAACTGGCAAAGCTCGTAATCGGGACTTTCCCGCAGGCGATTCAGCGCTTCGAGCACGGCGATGATTTCCAGTTGCAACGTCTCATGCAGACGCCGCAACTGCGCGAGTTCCGCCGCGTCGCTGAAATCGAGCGTCGCCCAGCCCTGGCGCAGGATGAAACCGTGCGGGTCTTCCGCGATCTCCCGCAGCGTCTGGATGTCGCCCGCGTCCTTCGCCTCGTTGATGGCGGCGGTCAGCTTGTGATACGTCTCGAGCTTGTCCGGCTCGTGCGCGAAGCGGTCGGGGTGATACAACTTCACCAGCTTCTTCCACAGCCGCGACAGTTCCGCCTCCTCGTCGGCGGTGAGTTGTTTCTTCTCCGCCACCGCTGCCGCCGTCTCCTCGTAATCCTTGTCAGTCTGCGATTTCGCCTGCTCGTAATTCGCTTCCGCCTGTTTCGCATCCTCCTCGCCGCCGCGCACCAGCGAATCCAAAAACTTCCGCCGGTAGTCCACGATGAGCCGCAGCCGGTCGCGCTGCTGATAATGCCCGCGCAATTGCCGGAACAACACCGCCTGCATGACATCCACGCGTGATTTCTCCTTCGTGAAATTGACTCCCAATTCCGCCAGCCGCGCCCGTGCGCCCGCCACCAACTGCCGCAATTGCTCCAACTCTGGATTGATGTAAATGACCAGCCCGACGTGGCCGGTTTGCGTTGCGACGCCGCGTTTGGATTCGCGCTCGATTTCCGGCGCGGCAAACACCGTTGTGTCCGGTGGCGCGGATGCCATTTCCAGTTGTCGCAAATACCAGCGACCCATCTTCGCGTTGCGGGCGTTGGCGGATTTGGCCAGCCAGTCCAGCCAGCCGCGCAACTCCGCGTCCTTGCGGGCCTCTTGAATCAACCGTCCCTTGTGCTTCCCGAAAGCGATGCGGGACGGAAACCATTCTTCCGCCGCAAACGCGACCAGCTTTTCCCACGTATCTAACCCGCGATGCCCGGCAATCGGGCGAAGCACCTGCGCCATCAAGTCCGCGACCGTTTGCACGTCGCCCAGCGCCGTGTGCGCGCCGCGTTCGGGCAGGCGATAATACTGCCGCAGCGTTTGCAGCTTGCAGTTGCCAGCGGGCACGGGATCGAGCAGCCGCTGCGCCAGCCGCAGGGCGCAAAACCCGCGACTGCCAATCGCGCCGATGCCCAGCCGCTTCCACTCCGGCTGCAACACTTCGTCCAGGTCATATTCGAGATTGAACGAGACGAGCGGCAGCCCGCCCGCGTATTCGGCAAACTCCCGATAAACCTGATGCGCCGGTTCGCCGTCGCGCTCCAGAATTTCACGCGTGTAACCGTGAACGCGCGAAGCCTCGGCGGGAATCTCCTGATTTTGATTCAGCAACTTGCGGAATGGTTCGCCGTCAGGCTGCCAGCCGCGCATCCGTTGTGCGCACAACTCAACGACGAAAATCGGCGCGGAGAACCCGGTCGTTTCCGTGTCCAAAAGAATCCAGCTCGCTTTGTTCATTTGGGTGGCAGCTCTGAAAGGTTTGCTTTTAATTCCGGATAAAAGGCAACAGCGATTGAATCTCCCTTCTCGATTGCTCTACGGAGCCAATGCAAAACTTTTTCATGATCTTTTGAATCGATTAGGCCCGATTTCCAAAAAGTGTCCAATGTGATACAAGCTAGTACACAACCATTCTCGGCCGATTTGCTTAGCCATCGCAGGCCTTCTTCCTTATCTACGGGAACACCGTCGCACCCGTCGTAGTAGCAGTGGCCCAAGTTGTTCTGAGCGTCGGCGTAACCTTGCTCTGCTGCCTTGCGATACCAGTTGACGGCTTGTGCGTGATCCTGCAGAACGCCTTCACCTCCTGAATAGCACACCCCCAACCTGAACTGCGCGTGCGCATGCCCCCGTTCCGCTGCGTTGCGGTAGCACTTCACAGCTTCAACGTAATCTTTTGGCACACCGGTGCCATAGTAGTGTGCCTCTCCCTTCCAGTACCAGCTTTCCAAATCAGCGTCGGTATGTGATGAAGTTGCCGGCAGACTTTGAGTCTGAGATTTTTCCTGCGCAATCGAGAGAATATCCCTGACCAGATCGGACAAGATTCGCTTTGTGCCCTGTTTGACTTTGGCGACCCCACCTGTCGGGTGCCGAATGATCGCAGAATCGTCGCGCGGGTTCATGCTGGCGGAAAATGAAAGAGTTCACGAGCCCCCATAGACTTGCTCGCCGACTTTGGGTTGTGTAAGCCCGTCACCATGAGTGAAGTCAAATTGCCAAAGCACAGAGTTCAAAGCCATTCCAAATATCTGCTCTACATCGACATTTTGGGATTCTCTGCCCTGGTTCGGAAAAGGCCAGAAGTCATTCCGGCCCTCTACCACATTGTTGCGACTGCGAATATGCAGAAGCACGGCGACTTCCGAACGATCGTATTCTCGGATACGATTGTCGTGTACAACGCATGCCAACTTGATGGGGAAAACCAAGGATTCATTGTCATGTTCTTGTGCGAGTTCTGCCAGGACTTGTTTTACCGCCTTTCAGCAATCGACGTATTCTTTCGAGCGGTGATTACGCAAGGGGAATTCGAGCATTTCGAGTTGGGCAAATCGTCTTGCTTCTACGGTGCTGGTTTGATTGAGGTGTATCGTCGCGAAAAGCAGATCAAGTCGGTTGGCACTTTCTTGGATTCCCGTCTCTTATCTCTGAACTCAACGTTTGAAACCGTCTTCCACAGTCAAGACCTCCAGTTTGTCTTGTTGGCACCTCAGATTTCCCAATTAGCCGAATTGAGTTGGGAGGGTGTTCCTCATGTGGATTTCGATCGAATTCCTGGCTCAGATGCTCTGCTGCTGAAACGAGAGATTAAAATCTTGGAGAAGATGTACATGACAATGGCGCAGGATCGTGACCCGGAAGTAAGAAGCAAACACTCTGTTGCGTGGCATTACTACCTCCAACGTTACGGAACCATTATGGCTCGGCTGGTTCGGGAGAAGTTTGATCCATCATTCATAGACGAATTGGAAGAGTGGGACGAGCCTGACGACGACGAGGGATGGACCTTGTGCCCGAAGCGAATGACAAATGAGCAGTATGGTTACGCATTGTGTTTCGAGCTGACGACTCGAGTTGACGCGTATCAGACGGAAGTCACCGAAGTCTTTTTGAAGTGCTTATTGGACGAGAAATTTACTGGCCGTTGCGAATACTATCATCGGGTCGGAAGGATGCATGGAGTGGAGCCTTACGCAATCGCAGTAGGATTGAAAGACATGGATCAAAAGTCTCACACTACCGACGCGTGGGGCCAACATGTGGAAATGCGGATGACGGAATTGCTTGCCACGCGTGATCTACGCATTCGGCAACCAGGTTTTTCCGAACTCGTGACGATGAAATCAATCAGAGCCAGCTTCGCATTCTGCGGAACCGCCAAATTCACAAACGGAAAGCCTACCTATATTGTCGAGCATGCCGACGATGCTGAAGACGGCGCGTTCTGTGATGTGGTCAAAGAAGTCATTTACCAAAAGTGATGTGGAAAGGATTTCAAAACTCTCAGCGAACACTCCTGGTATTTCAAAGGCCGAAGGCTGAAAGCGGCAGGCAGGCCGTTCTCCAAAATAGTTCTGCGGAGGATGAAAGGTTGAAGGCCAGAGGGCAGAAGTCAGAGGTCGGAGGGCGCGGAATTCCGCACTCCAAAATCCTCGTGAGCGGGTCAGTCAATAGTTTCGTGCTAAAGTTCCGACTTTACCGCCGCCGGCGTGTTGAGCCGCGGTCGAAATCTCCACTGCTTGGTGAATTGCCTTGATGCACTCAACTTCCAAGTTGTCGCCGGTACTCCCGCTGGTTTCAAGGGCCGCAGGCAGAAAGCGAAAAAGAGAAAGCAGAAAGCAGAAATTATTGAGCCTCGTTGCCTTCGCCTCCTACGGGGTTCATCGGCGACTCCGCATCGTCCGCCGATGCGACGAATCAATCGCCCAATTGCCACTCATGATCCCGTTTGGCGTGCAGGATGCGAAAGACAACGACGCGGTCGCCTTCGATGCGGTAGAAAAGTTTGTAGGGAAAACGGCGGGTGAGCAAACGACGAAAGCCGCGATAGTAAATCGGGCGGCGGTCCGGGTGTTCCTCCAGGACACGAATGGCGTGCCGGATTTCCTCCAGCAGTTCATCACCCAATCCCGTCCGCTGGGATTCATACCATAGCCGGGCTTCGCGCGCGTCTGCTTCGGCATTGGGCCGAATGATGACCCGCCAACTCACGGGCGACTTGGTTTACGGAGACGGGATTCAACTTCCGGCCACGTCGAACCGGCATCAGGATTCCGCTGATATTCCTCCAATTCGCGGTCAAGCAGCGCTTTGTCCGCAGGCGTGGGTTCGCCGCCTTTGAGCAGGTCCTGGTCTTCCAGTTCGCCGATGCGCTCAAAAATCTCGCGCCGCTCTTGCAATCCCAACTTGGGCAATTCGTGCAAAATCTTAGCTTTGCTCATGGCTGGAATCTAAATTTGCCGTCACGCACCGGCAAGTGTTAATGCGGCATGATGCCCACCGCCGTGAACGGGTCATGAACGGGTCAATAGTTTCGTGCTTTGTTTCCCACTGTATCGCCGATGCTGTGTCGAGCCGCAGTCGGAAATTCCTCTGTTTGCTGCCAAGCCCTGACGCGCTCTGCCATCAAGCCACCGCCAGCGCTCCCGCTGGTTTCAAAGGCTGAAGTCAGCGGCGAGAGGTCGGAAGTCATTTGAAAACTGCTCAAGACATCGTGCTTCGCGCTCCGCCAGCGCTCCGGCGGGGGCGTTGACACTGGAAAATCCGTTACTCACACTTCAAGCCATGCCCACCGTGTTGCGCATTGGCCCGTATCGCTTCCACTTTTATAGCCGCGAGGGGAATGAGCCGCCGCACATTCACGTGACCCGCGAGGACATGGAAGCCAAGTTCTGGCTGCGCCCGGTCGCAATGGCGGCCAATCGCGGGTTTGCGAGCGCTGAGTTAACCCGCATCCAGCGGCTCGTGGAAGAGCATTGCTCAGCGTTGATTGCCGCCTATATTGAGCGCCATGGAAACTGAGAAAGAAACTGCCGCCGTGCGTTGTTGGGTCCAGGATCGCCGCATCTGGTTGGAACTGGCTGACCAACGTCAGGTGAGTTTCCCCGCAAGCAAGTACCCCTTGCTCGCCAACGCCTCTCCGGCCCAACTCGAAAAGGTCACGCTCAGGCTGCATGGGTTGGCGTTGCGATGGGAAGAACTCGATGAGGATATCTGGGTGGACGACGCGGTGTGCGGGCGCTTCCCCCGCTCACGCGAGCTGGCTGCGTAACAGTTCCGAACTTCGCTCGCCTCCGGAACTTGCCTGCGATCCCACGCCGGACTGCGCCTTGTCCCGATCACACTCATCCTTCAATCCGCCGCCGGTGCTCCCGCTGGTTTCAAAGGCCGAAGGCAGAAAGCGGAAGACGGAGGTCAGAGCCAATCTCAAAAACGCATGGCTTGAGAGTCAGGCGAGTTCGGCGCATAAAAATCCCATGACGCTGAAAGCCTTTGTTCACAAGGCGGAAGAGGGCGGTTACTGGGCGGAAGTTCGAGCGTTGCCGGGTTGCCTGACGCAGGGCGAGACCCTCGCCGAATCGAAAGCCAATCTACACGAAGCAATCGGCCTCTGACTTTCTGTCGGTGACGAGACGAGGGAAACCAATCCCAGCGACGAAGTGTTGGAGTTGACGGTGTGAAACAAGTTTCCGGCAGAGAGTTCATCCACGTCATCCAAAAGCGCGGCTAGATTCTCAAACGTATCAACGGCAGCCATCACATTTTCACCAACGAAGGTCATCAGGAACGGATTGTAATTCCGGTTCACGGCAATCGCCCGTTGAAAATTGACTGCTCAAACACCAGATGAAAATTGCCGGGCTGGTGGAATCGGATTTGTAAGCGCGTGACTCAATGCCAGGGGGCTGGGGTGGAAAACATGAACGGGCCGATAGTCTCGTGCTTTCTTTCCAGCTGTACTGCTGGAGCGCGGTGTCCATCTCTAGCCGAAAACAGCGGAGAACCGATTTCCTCAATGATCGCCAGTGATGTCATTTGAGAAAAGTCCTGAAACACTGTTGAGGATCCTTTACGGGAAGGCCGATTTAGGAAGCGCCGTGGGCGTGTGGGTCTTTTGGAAAACGGAGGCAGCGTATTTCGCAACAGGCTCAACGAGAATTTCTGCCGGGGTTTCATCCCCGGAACTCATGTTGGGGCCGGTGGCCTTCAAGATCGATGAATGGATTATGTCTCCAGTGGCACAGTCGGCGATCTGAATCTTGATCTCCGCCTTGTCGGGCAGGCCGTTCCATTCGGTTGCCCTGTCTTCCCATCGAATCAAGGTTGGATAAACCAGGTAATGAGCCCGGATATTGCGCGCAGTCTCAAGCGCATCATCGAAGACTTCCATCCTGCGGCCAATCCATGCTTGGCGGGCACATTTGCCGAAGGCATCGCGAATGAGCTCTGCCGCCTTTTGGCCGGAATTCAAAACGGGCCCCTTCCTCCCTGGGGCGTCGGCGGGAATGCCGACGTACATCGCCGACTTCGGGTTGAGTTGAGCACCCTTGAGCTCTGACGTCGCAGTCTGGCTGACGGTAGTCCGGCAACTGGCGGTGAGCAAGGCCGCTGAGGCGGCGACGCAGGACACAAGGAATGGGAAGAATTTCATTGAGCAACGGGCTTGTTGATTTGTGACGCGAGTTCTTCTGCCGGATAAGTCCAGATCTCCGCGAGCGTGGGATGATAATGAGGCATCGAAGCCAGTTCGTGAACGGTTGTGTGTTTGTTCATCGCGGCGATGATTTCGTGAAGAAGTTCACCACCCATCGGACCGACGATGCTGCCTCCAATGATCTCACCGCTGACCGGATCAGCGAGCAATTTCACAAATCCTTCGCGAGCCTCCATGATGAGCGATTTGCCGTGATCATCGAAGCGATGTTTTGCAGTCAAATAGGGGATTCCCCTGTTCCGCGCCTCCTTCTCAGTCAAGCCTGCCGAGGCGACTTGCGGATCCGTGAAAACGATGCTGGTCAGCAAGCGATAATCAATGCTCCGAGGAGACGTGGGATGGGCGATATTGTGCGCGGCGATTTCTCCTTGCTGGATCGCAATGTGGACGATCTCGTGCGGCCCGGTACAATCTCCCGCCGCATAGATGTGAGGCGCCGAAGTCCGCATGTGGCTGTTGGTCACAATCCGGCCGCGCTCGGTTGAGACGCCAGCGTTTTCCAGGTTCAGCTTCGCCGTGTTGGGTGATCGTCCGAGGCCGTTGAAGATCTCGTCCGCAACAACGCGAATTGGCGCGCCGTCCTTGGTGAACTCAACGACTTTTGAAGCGCCGTCGGTGGCGACATTCCTCAACTGGGTGCCAAGGTGGAGTGTGATTCCCTCGCGCACGAATACATGTTCGATTTCGCGCGCCGCATCCTCATCGAAATCACGCAGAACCTGGTGGCTCCGCTGAATCAGGGTTACTTCGACGTTCAACCGCGCAAAGAATTGCGCAAATTCCATCGCAACAGCGCCTCCTCCAAGGATGACGAGCGATCGAGGAAGCGACGTCATCTTCAGCGCATCATCGCTGGTGATGCAGTCGGTCGTGTCCATGCCAGGCACGGGAGGAGTGGCAGTGATCGATCCGGTGCTGATGACGAAATGATCCGCGCTGAGAACTGTCCCATCGCTCAACGCCAGTTTGCGCGCATCCACGAAACGGGCATTCGCACGAAAGAAAGCGAACTTGCCTGAAGTCAACTGGCCGCGGCGATAATCGGCGAATTCGCGAATGAGTCTGTCTTTTCGCGCCATGATCGCCGCAAGATTGAACGACACTTGCCCTGTCTGAACTCCCCATGTCGCCGCGTTGCGCGCAAGATGGAGGACATCCGTGGCGTAAAGCAAAGCCTTGGTCGGCATGCAGCCGCGAAGAATGCATAACCCGCCGACGTCATCGCCTCCTTCAATGACGGCCGTCTTCAGTCCATTCAAAGCCGAAGTCCTTGCCGCGGCATAGCCACCGCTGCCTCCTCCGATAATGGCAACATCGAAGTCCGCTTTGTTCGATTCACTCACTCGATGGACGATGAGGTGAATGCTCCCGTGATTCAACGATTCTCTGAAGGCTCCGCAAGGCACCGAGGCGGTTGAAACTGGGTCAGCGTTCCGGAATTGAATCGATCGCCGCCGGACGCCGGTTTCCACGAAGGTACGTCCCTGCAAGCAGCGCCAGCCCTACGCAGAGCAAGACGCAGACAGCAATGGTGCTGCTGTGGGGTGATGATGGGAAAACCTTGAGCGCGCCCGCACCAACGGCAGGCCCAAGAAAAATACCGAGCCCGATGGCTGCCTCGTGAATTCCTCCCTGCTCTCCTTTCGCTTCGCCAACATCCATCGAATAGAAGAGCGAAGCGTAGTAGATCAGGCCGACAGCGACACCAAACCCCACCTGCGCGATGATGATCACAGCCAGACTGGGAACCAGCAGGATCGACGCAAACGAGCTGATCAACAGGACAAACGCAGCGAAGAACCATCGCGCCCGGTAATGCCAGCCGGGCCAGAGCCACAGCGCCAGAAAGGTGAACCATCGCGCAAAAAACCAGATCGAACAAACGAAGCCCGCGAACATTGGCGTGAGATGCAGTTCTCCCGCCAAACCCGGGATGACCGCAGCCAGAGTGTTGATTGCCACGTAGGCGAAGGGATTTGCGGTCCACGCCATGCGGAGAAACATCTTTGAGCGGGCAATAGGACGTGGAGTCAGTTCGATGCGCGCGCCGGCGTTGCCAGCCGGAATGGGAGGTGATTTCGAGGGGACAACATCCTCAGCCTTCTCTCGCAGCCAGAGCAATAAACCGATCTGGACGAAATGCACCATGGCGGGCAGCCAGAAGATGCTCCGCATTCCCAGCCATTCCACGAGGGCTCCACCGCTGAAGTATGCCAGCGCGCCTGCACTCGACCAGGTGAGATTGTAAATGCCGACCATTCGCTGCACGCCAAGCGGACTTTCACCTTCGCTCACCAGAGCCTCCAGGGATGGCCAGGTGAAGCACACGCTAAAGGTCCATAACATCATCCAGCCGATTTGTCCTGCGGGTGAAGTGGTGAAATATCCGCCGATCATGGAGATGATCATCCCGATGAAGCCGGTTAGCAGCGCGTTGAAGTAGCCGTGACGTTGCCCGTACTTTCCGCCGTGCAAGGATGAGAATATGTAAACGAATCCGAAGGTGGCCGAGACGCAGAGGTTGCCAAAATTGCCAAACCCATGTTGACGCGCCAGCAGAAAGAACAGGTAATAGCCATAGAACGCCGTACTGATTGAATTCAGCCACTGGATGATAAGATAGCCTGTTTTTAGTTGGCGGTGTGTCATGAGGAAGGCGGTTTGCTCGTACGCTTCAGCTCTCGATCTCCTCGATCGCCTTCAGGCAATACCATTTCACCGCGTTGCTCAATGGAGGGTCGAGCTGATTGAGTTCATCTGGCAAGCACCAGCGGATGTCATGGTGTTCCTCCTCAGCGAGCGAGAGTTGACCTCCCTTGGGCCGGGCGAAATAGATCATCCCGATGTGTTCATGGCTCGGGGTGATGCGGTGAATGTCCAAAAACCTCGGCGCGATAAGGGCGCGCGTGCCTGGCTCGGTGGTGGGAGGCCGCTCGCCGATCAATTCGACATCGAGGCCGCTTTCTTCCTTCGCTTCTCGCACAGCCGCGATTTCCGGATCTTCATCCAACTCGATGTGTCCGCCGAGGGGCAGCCATTTTCCAAGCTTGCGATGAAGAATCAGCAACACTCTGCCGTTCTGAACGACAAAGATTGCGACAGTGAAATCGATTGCAAAATGGATATGCGCCATGGGGCGGAGACTGTGGCAAGCGCCTCCGGCTGCGTCAAATCATCCGCCCATGACGACGTCACCGCGAAGTCTCGAATGAGAATTCTTTCTTTGGGGGCAAGGTGCGTGTAGAAACGTGTTCGACCGAAGACATGAGTGGACTCCATTTCGAGCTTTATCAGCAGCAGCATCGTTACGCCAGAAGCCGAGGCGAAGTGTCTGATCGCGTCCCGGAGGCCGGACCTGCCGGTCTCACCTGTCAGGAAACGCCAGTTTCAGCACAAAGACTTGAAGAACACAGGGAAGAACCGACTTGCTTCCTTGCCAAGCCTCTGTGTCCTCCAAAACCCTGTGCTGAACCCCAGGCGTGCACCGATGTCACTGAGGTTCATGGCCCCAATGCATCGGCCTTGAGCAGGGAAGTTTTTCATGAACCGGCCATCGGAGCATTCATGCTGGTTCGGTGGGCGGCAGCGGTTGGATGCTTGTTGGTTGTTGTCGGCATTTTATCAGGTTGCGCAACTTCCACCCTGGAGACCCGGAAGCAGGAACGATGGTCGGCATACGCCGCATTGTCTGAAGAAGAGCGCCGGCTGGTGGACACGGGGCAGATCCAAACCGGGATGAGTGAGGATGCGGTGTTCCTTTCCTGGGGAAAGCCTGTCCAGATTCTCGAACAGCAAAACGAGACCGGCAGATTTACAACCTGGCTGTATCAAGGGAGCGAGCTTCACAGTGATTGGTACTGGCGCTCCGGAGGCCGGGGGCATGCGCGCGGATACTTTCGCCATGCCACTCCGGTCCCTTATCACGACATACATGATTACGTGAAAGCGGAGGTCGTCTTCTCGGGCGGAAAGGTGCTACGCTGGCAAACCCTGCCGAGACCCGCTTACTGACCGCTTTGCATTTCAAACCCTGGAGACAATTCCTTTGGCAAAACTTGATTACATTGAATTGCGCGGCGACCGCTCGCTGACGCGTATCCCAATAGTTTATGAAGATCGTTCCGTCATGGCCATCGACAAGCCCGCCTGGTGGATGCTCGTGCCGTTCGACTGGCAGCGAACGGACCGCAATCTCGCGGCCGCCATCGCATCCTCCCTGGAGGCTCGTGATTTTTGGGCCCGTTCAAGGAATCTGAAATTTCTCCGGAACGTGCACCGCCTTGATGCGGAAACGACAGGCGTACTTTTGCTCGCCAAGAGCGCGGGCGGGGTCAACACCTTCGGAGATCTGTTTGAATCACGCCGCATGGAGAAGACGTACCTGGCTGTCGTGCGGGGCGTGCCCAAGAAATCCGAGTGGACCATCCGGTTGAATCTGGCCCCAGACCCCGCCTGCATCGGGCGCATGAAAGTGGACGAAAGCACGGGCAAGGAGGCAGAGACGTCGTTTCGCCTCGTCGAATCACGAGCGGGACACACACTTGTCGAGGCGCACCCATTCACCGGACGGACGCATCAAATTCGCCTGCATCTCCAAGCCAGCGGACACCCCATTGTCGGAGACCCGATGTACGGATCTGCCCCGGGACTTCCCCCGAAGAGCGCAAAGGGAGTGCTGGAGTATCCGATGGCTCTTCGCGCTGTGGGATTGAATTACATCGATCCATTCACGCGGCGCGAAACAAGGATTAGAGCTCCAGTCGAGAGATTCCTGAAAGCGTTCGGATTTGAGCCGCCGCCACTTGTGAAACCGAAAAGCACCGTCGAAATTCCAGTGCCGGGTTGTTGAGGCTGCGGTGGCCCAGGCTGCGAAAGATGGCGGGTGCCGCAGATGCGAGGGGCGAATGCGGAAGGATGCCCGCAGCGGCCTCTGTCCAAGAGAGCAATGAAGCAAATGAACCTGTGCCGCCGGCAAGGTGTGCAGACTATCCCACAGTCTCCTCAGTTGCCGTCAGTCTTCAGATTTCGGCGAGGAATGGCCTGCAGGTTCAATGTGGACCAGCACATCCACCACTTTGGGCATCGCTCCGCGAACGGCGTCTTTGACTCGATGCGCGATTTCGTGTGATTCGCGGACGGTCATCTCCGGTGCCAGTTCGATGTGCATGTCCACATAATAATGCCAGCCCATTTTGCGGACGTAGCACTTCTCCACCAATTCCACTCCGCTCACACCGCTGGCAATCGAGCGGATGACCTGGGATACGGATCGAGTGGGCGCCGCATCCATCAATTCATCCAGGGCAGGCCGCAGCAGCCGCCATCCATTCCACGCGATGATCACCGCAGCGACGAGCGCGGCGATGTCGTCCGCCATCTCGTAGCCCTTGCCTCCTATCAAGGCAACCGCGATGCCGATGGCGGCCGCCAGGGAAGTGATGGCATCGCTCCGATGATGCCAGGCGTCTGTCTCCACCACAGAACTCTCCAAAGCACTGGCCTCGCTCCACACGAAGCGAAAGAGGGTTTCCTTGATCAGAATGACCCCCAGCAGAACAAGGATGGTGAATGGTGCAGGCGGGTGATGCGGCCGGATGATTTCCCGTACTGCGGTAACTCCAATCCAAACGGCAGCCAGCAGAAGCATCGAGGAGACAACAGCGGCGGCGATGGCTTCTGCCTTGCCATGTCCGTACGGGTGATCCTCATCCGCCGGGGTCGCCGCAACGACAAGCCCCCGCCAGACAATCAACGAGCTGATGATGTCGGCGAAGGATTCAACCGCATCCGCGACAAGCGCATGAGAATGGCCGACAACTCCCGCCGTGAACTTTGTCCCCACAAGCACGATGTTGACGGCAAGGCCGGCCAGCGTGACGCGAAGGCTGCGTTGATGCCGTTCGGCGGACATGGAAGCGATGTGGAAGTGCGAGTTGCCCCGGTCTATTCGCCTCGCCATCTCGCAAGCCGCAGACCGAGCTCCTGGAGACCGGAGAACTCGACAGATATTCCAGGGAAATCGTGCAGCAATTTTTCGATGGTTGGAACAACACCCCACGCCGTCACGTTGAACACTTCATGAGCCCGCTCCGAATGGATGCCCAATTCCCTGTTCTGCCGGAGAAAACGCTTGCGAAGTTCGGTGGACCAACCGCCCAAATCGCGAGGCGCCTTCATCTGATGCCGGTCAACCCACGGCAGCCACTCCTTGATCTGGGATTGGTGGCAGAAAGTCATTTCGGAGATCTTGGAATACGCATCCTCGACATCAATTGCGATGTCGCGAGCGTTGGCACCTGCCATGTAACCGTCATACACGTTAAGGATGACAGGCACTTTGCAGGGCTGTGATGTCGTTTCATCCGCCGGATATTCCGGGGTGAAAGCGTGGGGGACATTGATCATGTAGGCGACCTTGCGGATCGCCTCCGCGACCGCCACGTGATCGACGTGGATGCCCGCCAGCATGTCATTCGGGATGGGAGGGCAGAAAAGGTAATCCGGCTCAAACTCCCGGATGCACTTCCAAAGTGCCGCCAGCAACGGTGTATCCACTTGAAGGCAGGCTTCTCGCGGAATCTCCCCGTTCGGCAAACGGAGTATCTCCAACTCGTAGCCGCCCATCCGAGCCGATGACTCCTGTTCCTGGATGCGGATGCGTGAGGTGTCTTCGCGCGTCCTGAAGTGGTGCCCCGCTTTTCCGTCGGTGCAGACCACCACTCTGGCTCGGAGGTCGAGGCCGAGTTTGCGTTTCCAGATCTCGAACGTGCCGCCAGCGACAAACTCAAAGTCGTCGAAGTGCGCGTGAATGCACAGAATCTTCATGGAACAGGCGGAGCGTTGAATGTTGCCGTGGTTGATCTGGGGCGGGTGGGGAGCAGGGGGGTGAATCCTACTTGCCGCCGCGAAACTGCTTCATCATGACACCACGCATGAGTTCCCCCATGCTGCCATATTTGGTGAATTTGGCAGGCACCACGAACTTTGCGGCGTCGGGTTTGTCGAACTTTACTTCGGTGAAGGACAGGATGGCGTTCTTTCCGTCCTCGATGTACTGGATCTTGATCGGAAAATTTTTAAGGTCCGACGCATTCCAGACGGTCGATTCATGTTTGACTCCCTTGTCACTCGTAATGGTGGCTTTGTTCTTTGTGCACGGGTGGCCATCCACGGTTTCCTTGCCGAGTTCCGTCGAGTCCATCTTGAACCTGGCTTCCGGCCCCGCCGCTTCGTCATCCGAAAGCGCGCTCTCAACGTAGGACTCCATTCCAGTATAGATCATGTAAGAAAGCTTCTTGTCCGGGAGCGCGATGACAGCGATTTCTCCAAAGCCCATGGCTTTCATCTGGGCGGCGGCCTGGGGCGGGATGCGCGCGCCCTTCGTCTCGGCGACGTCCATCTCAAAGCGGCTTTTCCCGTCGTGGAAAGCCAGCGTTCCTGGGATGGTCATTTTCTCGTCGCGTCCCGCCTCCTGGATGTTCATTTCTATTTTCGCTGAAAACGCAGAATTATCACCGAACAACTTGTTCATGGCCCCGCTGAACTTGGGACCTCTGGGAGGGCCACCCATCGGACCGACGGGTTGAGCATCGCTGAGTGGGGCAGTCAGGGTCAGGGTGAGCGTGACGAGTGAGAAAAGAAGGGCTTGTTTCATGGCGCGAATTTGAATTTGTTTCCAGAGAGACGAGTAACAGATTCCTGAATGGACGCCAGCCCAAAGGCGGAAGTTGGGTGTAAGGTGCAAGGTGCAAGAAGATTGAGGTTTTGAATTTGAAAGTTTCGGTGATGCGAACTTCCCGGGGATGTTGCCAAATCAAAGCTGCCTTCCTCTTGGGCGGCAAAAAGCTCATGCAAGGCCATTGACGCACATCCTTAAACCAATGTAGATTTTGCCAATCCCAATAACCAAGCAGCAGGCACAGTCTATGAAAAAAACCTCAACATCATCGCCATCCAACCGCATCCGGAGCCTCGGTTTCACGCTCATCGAGCTTCTCGTCGTCATCGCCATCATCGCGATTCTGGCCGGAATGCTCTTGCCGGCCTTGTCCAAAGCGAAGACGAAGGCGGGCACAACAAGATGCGTGAACAATCTTAAGCAATTGTCGCTGGCTTGGTACATGTATCCCGGGGACAACAATGAGTATCTTGTAAAGAACTGGGTTGGAGACAAGAGGGCATGGATCGATGGCACCGTCAACGTCGGCAAAGGGCAACCTGGCATGACCAATGTTGAGGTCATCAAAGCGGGCACGCTGTTTCCTTATAACACCTCTGTCGAGATTTACCGTTGCCCGAATGATCCGCCGGAGCCATTGGGGGGCAAGAAGGTTTACCGGGTGCGAACCTACACCATGAACGGCCGCATGGGAGGGGCCGATGCATCTGACGCATCCCGCTACGGCGCGGCTGACACATCCTGGGTGCAGGATCCCAAGGCGAAGGAGTTCGGACCAAACAAGAGAACCTCGGACATTACCCGGCCGGGCCCGTCCAGCGCCAATGTGTTCATTCACGAGCATCCAAATACCATCGAAGACGGATTCTTTGCGGTCAAAGGCTTCCAAAACATCTGGCAAAACCTCCCCGCGAGCACACACGGAAACGGCGGAACCCTATCGTTTGCGGATGGCCATGCCGAGTTCTGGAAATGGATCGAACCGGAGACGGGCAAACGGAAGACTTGGGATGAACCCGGCAAGAAAGGCGATAGGGACCTCGCCCGCTTTCAAAGAGCAACTGCCTACAACCAATAGCTCGGCCCCAAGCGCGAGGCTGGGCTTTGGGAAAGCCCTGAAACGGGGCTCGGAAATAGTGCCATGGCCTTTTAAGCCTACCTGCCAGCGCTAAAGTTCCTGCACGAGCTGACCGAAAGGAATTCCACCTGCCACTTCACCCCTGGGCGGCGAGAAGCCCAGTTCAGCGGCATTGACCTTTCAAGCGGACGCGCTCTAAATTACCAAAATTGCCCGTCTTGGATGACACCCGAGTCTATGAACAATATGCATGGCCAAAAACACCCGTCACACTTGCGCCGCTGCGGCTTCACCCTCATCGAGCTTCTCGTCGTCATCGCCATCATCGCGATTCTGGCGGGGATGCTTTTGCCCGCGCTTTCCAAGGCGAAATCGAAGGCAACCGGCATCAAGTGCATCAACAACTTGAAACAGATGCAACTAGCCTGGCAGCTTTACGCGGATGACAACAACGATAACGTCGTCCGAAATTTCCTCGGCACCACCAACGCCTGGATTGGCGGCAACGTCAATACCGGGCCGGGCTGGACCAACCAACTCGACATCAAGAATGGCCGACTCTACCAGTACAACACTTCGATGGAAATCTACAAATGCCCGGCCGACGTCGCTTTCAAACAGGGACTCAAGAGCATCATCCGTGTGCGCAGCTTTTCAATGAGTGGACGAATGGGCGGTGACGTATCCTGCTGCGATTTCGTGAATCCCGGCATCGGATTCTTCCTCAAGAGCGGAAGCATCAACAAACCCAGCCCCACGGAGGCTTTTGTATTTGTTGACGAACACAAAGACAGCATCGACGACGGTTTCTTCGCGGTGCAAGCCAAGGTGCCGAACAATGGATACTGGCAGAACACTCCCGCCAGCCGGCACGGGAATGGCGGCAACCTCTCGTTCGCCGATGGCCACGCAGAGACCTGGCGCTGGCGTGAACCGACCACGCAAAAGCTCAAAGGGACTGATAATAACACCAAGAAAGGTGACCGAGACCTCGAGCGCTTCCGTCTCGCCACTTACCAGGTGAACTGAGTTTCGAAGCGATCTTAGACTCCATGCTTCCTGAAAAGCCGGTGGCCTCCACCGGCTTTTCCTTTTCCTCCGCCGGCTCTGCTGAGCCGTGACCAGGAACAACATCGAGTGGCTTGGCGATGAGAGCGTCTGCGCGGATGTAGAGGATGCCCTGAAACGAGCCCAAGAACTGATCGCGAGGAAGGGGTTGTGATGATCCAACTACGAAGCCGCGGAACGTCATGCCTCCAGGCATCCCAGCATTTAATCCTTTGAAGGTCCGTCGAGTTGACCGGCTTGAGGCGAGTCGTTAGTTAAAAGGCGGATGTCGATATTCGGAAAGGGAAAATCAGAGGAGCAGCTCCAGCCGGGGCCGTTTGGGCACTACTGCTTGCAGGAATTGATCAACAGCGGAGGCGCGGCGGATATATGGCTCGCCACCAATTCGAGTGGTGAGCATTTCGCCCTCAGACACCTGCGAGCCAGCTCGTTTTTTGATTTCACGGCCCGCAAGCGTTTTCTGCGCGGGTGCGAGGTGCTGTCGCAGATCCACCATCACGAGTTCGTCATCAGCTACGTCGAACACGGGAAGATCAATGGCGCGCATTTTCTGGCGATGGAATACGTCGAGGGCGCGAATTTGAAGCAGCTCATGGCGCTGGGCGATCCAGTGTTGGGCGAGCAGCTCGGCAACATTTTGATCGACGCGGCAGAGGCGCTTGAACATGTGCATGACAGCGGTTTCATGCATCTCGACTTCAAGCCGGAGAACATCCTGGTGACTCGCAACGGAAACGTCCGGCTCGTTGATTTTGACCTGTCGCAACCAAAACCGGAGCAACCTCAAAAGACTTCCGACAATCCTGGAACGCCCGCGTACATGGCGCCGGAGCAATTGTTGCGGCAGCCCATTGATCATCGGGTGGATATTTTTGCCTTCGGCGTGATGGCCTACGAACTCTTGACGGGCGTGAAGCCATTTCCGGGCGGTTCACCACAGGAAATCCTGCGGCGGCAACTGGACCGCTCCATCGATTTCCAGCCGCTCCGTCAGATCAATCCAGACATTCCGCCGGCGCTGGAACGCATCGTCCTCAAATGCATCGAGCGTGAGATGGACAAACGCTACCCATTCATGAGCGTATTAGTCCTGGAGTTGAAGGCGGCGCTCTACGTGTAGCAGCGCCTATTTCGCGAGTTGACGCCGCCGCCAAAAGTCGAAGTGCGCCAGAGCCACCACGACCAGCGAATGCCGGATCTTCCCTTCGGCAATGAGCGAAGGAATTTCCGAAGCTGGGACCAGCCGTGTGATGATATCCTCGCCGTGGTCGAACTCCGTGACGTGGCGCAAGTGACAATCCCGCACCAGCACGGTGTAGCAGGTGTTGCTCTGAATCGCGGGGTTTGGAAATATCTCGCCAAGGAGGAATGGTACCCCGCCTTCGTAACCGGTTTCTTCCCTTAGCTCACGAACACCGGCGGTGACGGGTGTCGCGTCTTCCGCGTCGATCATGCCGCCGGGAATTTCGAGTTCGACAGTTCCCGAGCCGTGACGGTACTGCTCGACCATCACCAATTGATCGTTAGGTGTCAGCGCGACCACGTTGACCCAGTTCGCACAATCGATGACGTGGAATTCGTGCTCCGCTCCGGTGCGAGGTGAAACTTTGCGATCTGTCCGCACCTGGAAGATGCGAAAATCACCGGCGGGCTTGGAAACAAGCTTGGGCCACGGACGAATCATTCTAAAAAAGGCAGTTGAAACCACTCCACCGGGGGCTCAACCGTGAAACAAATAATCCACCGCCGCACGGAAGCCGGGCAGCAGGCGAGAGGCGGCTTCTCCGCCCTTGCCATAGCGTTGCGCGAGCTGGTACTGGCCGTTTTCCAAGTGCAGCACATCGACGCTTTCCGGCTCGGGATCGATAATCCAATACTCCTTAATGCCATGTTGCTCGTACAGGTCGCGTTTCTCGATGCGGTCGCGGTTGCGGCCTCCGAGCGAGACGACCTCGGCGGCCAGATCTACCGGCCCCATGATCACGCGCTGGATGATGTTTAAGCGCTCTTTTGCAATGAACGCCACATCTGGCTGCACGGCCAGATGCGGCGAGAGCACCATGTCGATCGGGGCGCTCACCACCTCTCCGAGTTGTCGGGCACGAACCCAATCGTCCAGAACCCGAAAGAATCTCAATACGATTTTCTGATGAGAATAAGAAGGTGTGGGTGACATAACGAGTTGCCCATCCCAAAGCTCGCCGGGTTGGGTTGATTCCTGAAACTCAGCCACCAGATCGTCGTAGGTGTAAGGACGTGGCACGACGGGTGCGACGAACTCAACCGCTGCCGGAGATTCTGCAGGAGCCGCAATCATGTCGATAAACCTAACGCAGACCAGTTCCGGAAGCAACGGTTGCCCGAGGAAGTTGTTGCTCCGCACATTTCACAGACCTCGCTCTGTCGCTGCCCAACCCTGCCGCATCAGCCCGAGCAGATGAGTCAGCGCATGCTCGTAAGTCTGCCTTCGTTCGGCGGCGAGCTGGTGGGCTCGCTTGTCGAGCATTGCCGCCATTTCCTGCGACTTCTCCGATGGGCAACCCATGGCCGTCAAGGCTTGCGCGAGGATGACCAGATCCATGAGCGAGTCATCCCCGATCAGATCATGGAACGGCGACAATGCGGATGCTCTCCACATTCATGCGCTTCGTCGGCTTGCTTCGCTCGCCACCTCCGCCAGAAACGGTCGGCACATCGCCAATACGTCCGAGGACTTCATCACCTTTGGTCAGTTGACCAAAGGTGGTGTACTGGCGGTCCAGAAACTTGGCGTCGCCGAGGCAGATGAAAAACTGGCAGCCGGCCGAATCGGGATTCTGCGAACGCGCCATTGAGATGACGCCGCGCACGTGCGGACGGTCGTTGAACTCGGCCTTGATCTTGTAGCCGGGATCGCCCGTGCCCCATGAATGCTCCGCGCCAGGATCCTTCGTCAATGGATCTCCGCCTTGAATCATGAAACCCTTCACAACCCGATGAAACGCGGTTCCGTCATAGAACCCCTGTTTGGCGAGCTTCTTGAAGTTCTCGACGGTCTTCGGTGCGACATCAGGCCAGAAAGAGAGGACCATCTCGCCTTCGGACGTCTTGATCACTGCCACTTCGTTTTCGATTTTATTCACTGGTAGATCGATTTGACGGAGTTGTTATTTCGATTTTATGGAATCCGCCGGGAGAATCTTGATGCTCTCCACGCCCATTCGCTTGTCCGGTCGATCCGGCGGATGAGTCTTTGTGGTGGCGATCTTCTCGAGCACATCATCCCCCTGGATCAACTTGCCAAACGTCGTGTACTGGCGGTCGAGGAACTTGGGATCGCCATGGCAGATGAAGAACTGGCTCCCGGCTGAGTCGGGGTTCTGCGAACGTGCCATCGAGAGGACGCCGCGGACGTGGGATTTCTCGTTAAACTCCGCCTTGATCTTGTACCCTGGATCTCCGGTGCCCCATGCGCTTTCCTTGGTCGGATCCTTGGTGAGCGGATCGCCGCCCTGGATCATGAACCCCTTGATGACTCGGTGAAACGCAGTCCCGTCATAGAATCCTTTTCGCGCGAGCTTCTTGAAATTATCAACCGTGTTTGGTGCCACATCCGGCCAGAACTCGACGACCATGTCGCCTTCCGTCGTCTTGATGACGGCCACTTCCTTCACCGCGGCCGGGGCAGGGGAGTCGGCGGCGGGAGCGGCTTTCTTGTCATCTTTCTTCTCAGCGTCGGCGGCGCGTGCGGCCACCATCGCGAACATCAGGGACATCAACAATGCAAAGGTAATCTTCATAGCGCGGCGGAATATGTGACACGTTTTCCGTGAAGTCACGCGAAGAAATTGGATCGAGACGGAGTAGATCCAGGACCGCGCAGCGAGCATGTGGGAGATGATTGTTCTGCGAGCGGGTAAAGGCGGAGGTGTGCTCACCATCATCATGGCATTGGTGAGGGGATGCGGGCATCTATCAGGCATTCGCGACGGGCTAAGGTCGGCCAGATCCTACAGGTTTCGCCAGGGAAGAAAGCCGGTTTTCGCGTTGAAACAATCCGTCGTTCGTTGCAGGCTGCCGCCATTACCTCCCGTGGAGTCATGCGAACACTGTGAACACTTACTTTATGCAAAACCCGAAAGCTCTCACCGCCACTTCGCTCATTCAGCCTGTGAACCGAAGACATTTCCTGATGAAACTCACCGGCACGGCCGCCGCAATGGCCGTCTGGAATCCGCTCGACCTCCGCGCGGCCGGGAAGCTGGCTCCGCTGCCTCCGGGCGTCAAAATCTCCCTGCAAATCTCGACCAACGCCAGCGATGAGGATCTTCAATTCGCTCAGCAGCTCGGTGTCGAATACGTGAACATCCCCACCGGTGGCGACAGGGCGACGCTCGATAATTTTGTTCGTTTGAAGCAGCGCGTGGAAGCTGCCGGATTGAAGGTGTGGAACATCGGCAACAGCAATGTCCACAACATGCACGAGGTGACATTGAACCTCCCGGGCCGCGACCAGAAGATCGAGGAGTACAAGAACTACCTGCGGAACCTCGCGAAAGCCGGGATCTCCTACACCACTTACGCGCACATGGGGAATGGCATCTGGAGCAGTGCTCGCGAAACGACTCGCGGCAATGCCTCCGCGCGCGCGTTCGACATGAGCAAGAATCCGAAGGGCTACTGGGGAACCAACGTCTTCGAAGGCGCGATCACGCATGGACGCAAGTTTAGCAAGGAAGAGTTGTGGGAGAATTACACCTACTTCATCAAGCAGGTAGTGCCGTTGGCAGAGGAGCTGGGCATGCGCATCGGCATTCATCCGGATGATCCGCCGGTGCCCGAGCTGGGTGGAGTGCCGCGTTGCATTTTCGGCAATTTCGACGGTTACGCGCGCGCTTTGAAAATTGCCAACAGCCCGAACATCGGCGTTTGCCTTTGCGCGGGCACCTGGATGGAAGGCGGCAAGCACATGGGCAAGGATGTGTTCGAGGCGGCGCGGGCTTTCGCGAAAATGGGCAAGCTATGGAAGATTCACTTTCGCAACGTCAGCGCTCCGATCCCGCACTTCGTCGAGACCTTCGTGGATAACGGTTACACCGACATGTTGAAGCTGATGAAGACGCTTCACGAAGTGGACTTTCGCGGCGCAGTAATTGCCGATCACGTGCCGACGATGGTCGGCGGGCCGCGCACCGGCTGGGCTTACAGCATCGGATACATGAAGGCGCTGCTCAGGGCCGTGCGTGCAAGGAAGGCGTGAAGCCGGTGGAGCAGCTTGCCATAGAGACGAAACGCTGTGCATCGACCACCCTCAACTTTTCCCAGCTTCCACGAATGGATCAATCAGCTCTAGCTTTAAGACATGATCCCTTCGCAACATGTCATGCTGTTGGGCGCACTTGTTTTTGTATTGTTTTCAGCGGTCCCAACCCTCGCGACTGAAAGAAGAGCAGCGGAAGGCAATCGACTGACATATCTCAACGCCGATGATCCGTTATTACTTCACACTCGGAGGATTCGTGATGAAAGGCTGTTTTAGGTAGCGAAACATATCGCTGTCCGTGGAGAGCAGCAGGGTCGTGTCCTTATCGAGGGTCTTCTTGTATGCGTCCATCGTACGGAGGAAGCGGTGGAATTCAGCCGCCTCGGGACTGCCTCCATAAGCGCGGGCATATATCTCGGTCGCTTTGGCATCTGCGTCGCCACGGATTTTTTGAATCTCCCTGTAGGCCTCAGACTCGATCTGCCGGAGATCCCGTTCCTTATTGCCAAGAATCTTTGCTGCCTCGCCTTCGCCTTCAGATCGAAAACGCGAGGCAATCTGCTGGCGTTCGCTGGTCATGCGTTCATGGATCTTTGAGCTGACACCCACGTTGTAATTGACTCGCATGAATCGCACGTCGATCAATTCAATCCCGAAATCTTTCAGCTTGGGTGCGGCAGCCTTAACGACTTCCCCTTCGATGGCTGTTCGGCCGAGTGAGATTGGAAGGAAACGGCTGATCTGGCCGGCATCAGCGGAAAGAGTTACATCTACCGCCGGCGTGCGATTCTTGTCGGTTCGCACGATTTCGATGAGATCATGCTTGGCAACGGCATTGCGAACTTCGCTTCCAATGATGTCATCCAGACGGGATTGGGCGCTGCGTTCGTCCCGGAGCCGGGTGAAGAATTGGAGCGGATCGCTGATGCGCCATCTCCCGAAGGTATCTACGATGATGTAGAGTTTATCTCGCGTCGGCATTTCGCCCGGGCGGCCATCCCACTCAAGGATGCGTTTGTCGATGCGGTTCACCGTCTGGATGAAGGGCCACTTGAAATGAATGCCTGATTCATTGATTGGTGCGCCCATCGTCTTGCCGAACTGGGTCAGAATTACCTGCTCGGTTTCAGAGATCGTGTAGAAACATATGTTGGCGACGATGAGAACCACGAGAACCGTGACTGCAACGGCGACAGACCTGAGCATGGACGTGAGATTCATGGTATCTTACTTTCCGGTATGGAGCTGCAATAGGGGCAGCACTTGCTGGCCTTTGTCGTCGACGATAACCTTGCGACTGACTTTGGGGAGCACCTCGCTCATCGTCTCCAAGTAGATGCGCTGTCGGGTCACGTCAGGGGACTTCTGATACTGTGCAAAGACGGCATTGAAAAGCGCCGCGTCTCCTTCGGCCTCGTTGATCCGCTTCTGTGAGTAGCCCTGAGCCTCTGCCAGCAAACGAGCCGCCTCGCCACGGGCCCGTGGGACTACTTTATTGTACTCGCCGCTGGCGATGTTGATCGAACGTTGCTTCTCCTGTTGCGACTGATTTACTTCGTTGAAAGATGCCTGCACCTGCTTCGGAGGGTTCACGTTCTTCAACTGCACCAGGTCAATGCTTAGTCCCAGTTGATACTGTTGAACAACTTTTTGCAGGACAACTTTGGATTCATTTTCAATTTCCTGTCTTCCGACGGTAATCACTTCGTCCACTGTTCGATCACCCACCACTTCACGCATGACCGCTTCCGATGCCGCGCGGAGTGTCTCTTCAGGGTCTCGCACCTCAAAAAGGTAGAGCTTCGGATCATTGATGCGGTACTGAACGATCCATTCCACCTGGGCCTCATTGAGATCTCCCGTGACCATTGCTTTCTCCATTTCGGGATCCTGACCGTGTTGGAAAGGGTTGGATGCGTCGGGCGTTGCAAAGCCAAACTCCAGCTTGAGCTGCCGGCGAATTGGAATCTGAGTAATTTGATCCACACCGAAAGGTGCCTTGAAACGCAAGCCAGGCTCCTCGGTGCGGAGAAACTTCCCGAATCGTTGCACGATGGCCGCCGAATCCGCAGGCACGGTATAGAAACTAGTCAGCACAATGCAGGCGAACAGCGCCAGCCAGAAGCTGAGGCTGATCCAGTGGCCGTATTTGTGAAGCGGGTTTTTGGGGATGGACTCTCGATAGCTCACACAATGCTCTCCTCTTATTGATGGGTCGGTTCCAAAACGTTTGATCAACGCTCGCACACCTGCACCAAGGCGCAAGGCTGAAGTTCCTCTCAATTGTTCTCCTTCAATTTTTCAGTGGTTTTTTTCCTGTTGCCCTTTTGGTGGTAACTGAATTGACTTCGTCCCATGCATTCTGTTCACACACACATATACGCATTTTTTCTAGCCATCGCCTGTTTTCTTCTGCCGGACTCCGCCCGTGCACATGGTCCCGCAGAGGAAATGACCGCCGCCGCAACACATTTTCTCGCGGCCCTCACGGCGGAGCAGAAAGCGAAGGCTATATTCGACTTCAAGGACGACGAGCGCCTCAACTGGCATTTCATTCCACGCGCTAGAAAGGGACTTCCCCTCAAGGAAATGACACCGGCCCAGCGACACCTGGCTCATGCGCTTCTCAACACCGCCTTGAGCCAGCGGGGCTTCATGAAGGCTTCCACCATAATGAGCTTGGAACAAATTCTGGCCGAGATTGAACAAGGCAAAGGCCCCGTCCGAGACCCTGAACTTTATTTCGTAAGCATTTTCAGCAAACCGAGCACAAAGGATACGTGGGCATGGCGTTGGGAAGGGCATCACTTGGCTCTTAACTTCACCTTGGTCGAGGGCGCCAGTATCGCGGTGACGCCTTCATTCTTGGGAACGAATCCTGGAGAAGTTCGAGAGGGACAACGAGCTGGACTTCGCGTTTTGAGCCGTGAGGAAGATCTTGCACGTCAGTTGGTTCGTTCTCTTGACGACACTCAGCGTAGCATCGCCATCTACACCAATGTCGCCCCCGCCGACATCATCACCGCTGCGGATCGGAAAGCCAGGGTTCTAAGCCCATCTGGTTTGGCGATGAGCAAAATGACAAAGGATCAGAAACAAATGCTCATGGATGTGGTCAAGGAGTATGTATTTCGAAACCGGGGTGAGCTTGCTGATCAGGATCTGAAGAAGATTCGTAGTACTTCTCCGGCCAAAATCAGCTTCGCGTGGGCCGGTGCCATCGAGCCTGGAAAAGGACACTACTACCGAATCCAAGGACCATCATTCCTTATCGAGTATGATAACACTCAGAACAATGCCAATCACGTTCATGCGGTTTGGCGCGATTTGGAGAGAGATTTTGGCGGCGATCCGCTGCGTTCCCACTATGAGGAACACCACAAAAAATGATGTTGCCAACCGCCAGAACTCAGCAGACATCACGACAACGACAATGCCGAGGAATTGGCATGGACACACCGTGAGTCAGAAGGTTCGAGACAAAGTTAGTGCTAATCGCTCAAGACATGATTGTCGCGGGGTGCGGTGGTGAAGCATAATCTGCGGCGAATTAGAACTTGTCTTAAATTTTTTCACACTTTTTCCCTTGAGAGAGTGCTGACAAAGGACGATTCTCAAGCGCAGAAAGTGCGGGGTAAGGTCGGTTAAGGCAGTCCGCACAAATTCACAATTGGTCTTTGAGAAATTTGACTTTGAATTTACCCTGCCATGTTCGTGGTAAGAAGCAAAGTCCTTGAACCGTAAAGTTACTGATGACGGAACCTTCACTTAGCTGGTGGACGACAGGCCTTGATTGGAAGTCGAAAGCTGACAAGTCGGTTCCACCTGTTTCTTAGCAAGTTCAAAGGAACTGTTTACACACGGCATTACGGCGGGGTTTTTTGCTTAAGCAGGCTCTTCAAGGGGGGCTGTTCCTCCAAAGTCGATTCAGGTTTGACTCATGGCGCAGGACGAATTGTTTCAAGCGAAGCCCGCCCCTCCGGTGGAGCCAATTCCGAGCCCGGAGGGCGAGCATGGTTCCCCAATGCCACTCGCGGCACGCATGCGTCCGAGTTCATTATCTGAGTATGTGGGTCAGTCTCATATTCTTGGCCCTGGCCAGTTACTCCGCCGCGCGATTGAGGCTGACAGAATTCAATCGCTTATCTTTTACGGCCCTCCTGGCACTGGTAAGACCTCTCTCGCCCAAATCATCGCAAGACAGACTTGTAACAAATTTGAACGTCTGAGTGGTGTCGAATCCAATGTCGCCGACATGCGACGGGTCATATCAGCAGCCTCGAACCGTCTGCACAACACCGGACAATCAACAATCCTCTTTGTGGACGAGATTCATCGCTTCAATAAATCCCAACAGGATGTTTTGCTGCCTGACGTGGAATCTGGAGTAATTCGACTGATTGGTGCCACCACTCATAATCCATTTTTCTTTGTCAATTCACCACTCGTCTCGCGATCACAACTGTTTGAATTGCTCCCTCTGACAGTTGAGGAGTTGCGACAATTACTCGAGCGCGCCTTGGAGGACCCTGGACGAGGTTTGGGACACCTGAGAATCCGGGCCGAACCCGAAGCATTTCAACATCTTGCGACCATGTCGGATGGAGATGCTCGTAAGGCTTTGAACTCGCTTGAAATTGCAGCGTTGACGACGCTTCCCGCGTCCGACGGAATCATCCGCATTACTCTCAACGTTGCTGAACAGAGCATCCAGAAGAAGGCGATCGTGTATGATGGTGACGGCGACGCTCATTACGACACTATTTCGGCTTTCATCAAATCGATGCGCGGGAGTGACCCTGACGCATCGTTGTACTGGCTGGCTAAGATGATTCAGGCAGGAGAGGATCCACGGTTCATTGCCCGGCGAATTGTCATTTGTGCTGCCGAAGATGTCGGTCTGGCAGACCCCATGGCACTGATATTGGCGAACGCTGCGATGGAAGCCTCGGAATTCATCGGATGGCCAGAGGCTAGAATTCCTCTCGCGGAAGCGACTATCTATATTGCGACCGCCAACAAGAGCAACAGCGCCTACAAGGCGATCGATGCAGCATTGGACGATGTCCGTTCGGGACGAACTCTGCCTGTGCCTAAGCATCTCAAAGACACAACTTATGTTGGAGCAACGCGTCTTGGACATGGCCAGGGCTATCAGTATGCGCACGACCATCCAGATCACTTTGTAGCCCAAGACCATCTGGGCGCGACGAGGCGATACTACGAGCCAACAGATCAAGGAGTGGAGAAGAAGATCAAAGAACGAATCGACCGATGGCGTGCGGCTCAAGCGGAATTACGAAGGCCAGCTTGAAACTGACTTGCCGCCATCCTACTACAGAGCAGGGAGCGAAATCGCACTTGCGACGCGAAATGCGGCAGATTCTAGCAGAGATGTCTGCGGATCTTGCCGCGAGGGGTTCCGATCACGTCTGTTCGAGCTTGCAGGCAAAGTCCGCTTGGGAATCTGCGTCAAGCGTGATGCTTTACGTTCCCATGAAAGGCGAGGTGGATATTCTGCCGCTAATTCAAAAAGGGGTGACTTCTGGCAAGTTAGTTTGCCTCCCCAGATTTGATGCAGACTTATACTCGTACTCGGCGGCTTTAGTGGAGCCATCTCAATCTGAGTTGGTTGCAGGTCAGTTTGGAGTGCTGGAACCTGCACCTGCAGCGAAAGTCATGCCGCTAAACCAACTGGACTTGGTGCTGGTGCCTGGACTAGCTTTCGATGAGCGCGGATACCGGCTGGGGCGGGGAAGAGGGTTTTACGATCAGATGCTGGCATCCGTTGTCGGGATAAAGTGTGGAGTAGCCTTTGATCAGCAACTCCTAAGTTCAGTCCCGGCGGAACCGCATGATGTGTTAATGAGTACGTTATTGACGCCCACTCGATGGCTGACGTTTGGCCGCTGTGCGTCCTGAAAATGATTTTTGCGGATACTTTTTGGATGGCAGGCACCGTCGGAATTGTCTTGGGTGCAGCTGTCGGATACAGCCTTCTCCGGAGGAAGGAGCGCAGGCTCCTTGCATCTGCTTTGGCGCTCGAAAAAGGCACGTTGGATGGCGCACGTCAACAGGCGGAAAACCTCATCCGCGAATCTCGACTCTCAGTCAATGAGGAGATCATCAAATTACGGGAGCAGAATGAAAAGGCCTTCACCGCACGCCGCTTGGAACTTTCCGAGCGTGAGCAGCGGCTCGGCGAACGTGAGAATCTGATTAATTCACAACTCACAGGCCTCGTTCAGCAGGAAAAATCCATTCGGACCCACCAGCAAGAACTCGATCGGTGCCGGACGGAAACGGAAGTATTGCGGCGACACTTGATGGAATTGAGTTCGCAGCGCAAGCAGCAGATTGAGCAGATTTCCAATTGGTCCGAAGACGAAGCCAAGGCGGCGTTGCTCAAGGAGGTCGAGGAGCAGAGCCAGCACGAAGCTATGAGTCTTTCCCGCCACATCATGGAAGATGTGAAGAGCCGTGCCGAGGACCACGCCCGCCGGGTCATCAGTCTGGCGATACAGCGATATGCTGGCACCCATACATTCGAAACAACTACGGCGACGGTGGCCCTTCAAGGCGAAGACATCAAGGGACGCATCATCGGACGAGAAGGAAGGAACATACGCGCGTTCGAAGGTGCCACAGGCATAACCGTACTTATCGATGATACGCCAAACGCCGTAGTTCTCTCCGGTTTTGACCCAGTTCGCCGTGAAGTTGCCCGCGAAGCAATGCAACGCTTGATCCAAGACGGGCGCATTCACCCTACCCGGATCGAAGAAGTCGTGGCTCAAGTAACCACAGAAGTAGACGAAGCCGTCGTAAAGGCTGGAGAAGAGTCCGTTTTCAAACTAGGGCTGCCGCCGATGCATCCGGAGGTTGTCAAAACTCTTGGGCGGCTCCGGTTCAGGCATAGTTACGCGCAAAACATTCTGGACCACTCGATTGAGGTCGCTCATCTCACGGCCCTCATGGCCTCCGAGCTAGGTGTGGATGCAACGGCAGCAAAGCGAGCCGGACTTCTACATGACATCGGTAAGGCATTAAATCACGAAATTGAGGGATCGCACGCCATCATCGGTGCGGACTTCATAAAGCGACATGGTGAAACGGATGATGTGGTGAACGGTGTCGCCTCGCATCACGACGAAGTTCCACATACGACCGTGTTGGGCATTCTAGTGAGCGCAGCCGATGCGATCAGTGCTTCGCGGCCTGGTGCTCGCTCTGAAACGATGACGACCTACATCAAGCGTGTGGAAAACCTTGAGCAGATAGGGCTCTCGCTGCCAGGGGTCGAGAAATGCTTCGCCGTGCAGGCAGGACGCGAGCTGCGAGTCGTTGTCCAACCGGACAAGGTGTCAGATGAACAGGCGTATCTTCTCGCAAAGAACATAGTGAAGAAGATCGAAACCGAGCTTCAATACCCAGGGCAAATTAGAGTTACTGTGGTTCGTGAAACCCGGTGCATAGAGTTTGCGAAGTAGAAGCGAACTGTTAGGAAATCAGCGTTCGCTGTGTCCTCAGTGCATCTCTCGCAGCGTCATTTAGTGTCAACGACCATCCATCAAACCCGTAGGAAGACCATGTTCCCAGTTCTTGGGCGCATTCCATGGGCGCTCTGAGACGTTTTCCGTGTCACGGGTCGTCGAGCAACCAGTTGCTCCCAGCATTCCCAGAATAAACAACACCGTCAGCATCTCATTAACTCGCCGGATATGTTTCATCGGCATGGGGATTGGCACGTGTGTTTAATAGAGCACCTGGTCACCCTCTAAAACATCGCCTTGTTTCAAATCATCGATAATATTAGCGATGCAGCGAGTAGGTTCAACTTTGGTAATTCTTACCGCCCCTACCAGTTTTCCGGCCCGACTGATCAAGAGTTTTCCTCGTTCGACTGCACCTTGGTTCCCACCGATGTCCAACACTACAAAGTCGTACTTTGGATCCACCGCCAAGACCTTACCCTTGAGGCCTGCTGGCATTTCCGGTTCCTTCTGATCCTCAACTTCGTAGATCGCGAGACGATTTTTCAATTGCCGGTTGTTCCGAATCAGAATGGTGTTTTCCCCTGCGATTGCCTCGCGTTCCTCATTGATTTTCGCGATCTGCGCTTTCATTTCCCGCACCTGATCCACAGTGAGTCCGGCTGCTCTCCAGATGGAAAGCTCTTCACGGGCTTCATTTCTCTCGCCAGTCGTCTTGGTGAGATCCGTGGATAGCTTGTTCGCTCGATTCTGCTGTTCTGAGAGCTTAGCCCGGCTGTCGTCCAGTGCTTGAGATGTATCAGCAAGCTCTTTCTTGGCAGAATCCATGTCCGCCTTGGATTTCTTGGCTTCCGCTACGGCTGCTTTTTCCTTTTTCTGAGAGTCGTCCCGTTCGGTTTGAGCGGTCTGGAGGTCGGTCTTGAGTTCTGCAATCTTGGGTGCCAACTCGACCTGGCCAATGTATAGTGCTCCAATCGCGGCCAGAATTGCGATGCCTAGGCTGATTCGAAGTAACATGTTCGTTTTGGGTTTTGAAAACTGGGAGAACGTAAACATGGACCGAAGGAGTGTCAACGATGGCTTTGTGTCTAATCAGCTAGAAACTGCCCAGCGAAGACCTCAATCGAGTCGCTCGAGTTGCTTCAAGTTTTCGAAATGTATTTGCCGCTTCCAATGTCAGGCGATGAATTTCTTTGGCAGTAAGATTGGAATTCGGCTCTGCGGAGATGGGAACGACTTCGATTCTTCCGCCGGGGATCTGTTTGATCTCGCATGCAAAAGCCAGTCCAACACGATGAACCATGACTATCCTTTCGGTTCCCCCAGATCCGTCCCGAAGCACCGTCCAGTCATCAAGCGGGTCACCGCCATTGTCATCCATCGGAAGCGGGCGGATGGCGGCCATGAGCGCACACGCCGCCCCGCTCACAACGATTCCCCCTATTACAACCCATCTCTCGAGTCCGAGATGATCGGTCTGATGGACGATACTTGCGGCGACAACCAGCAGCACGAGATCAGCCGCAAGGAGGTACCACCTGGGAAGCTGAAACTTAGGGGAGGGGTGACGATTGGTGGCGCATTCATCATGAATCGTCCTCGATGAATTAGCTCCCGAGGAATCGATCAAGGTTCTCATTCCACGCCCCAACAGTACCTGTTGAGTGTTGTCAGAGCCACCTCCTTCCTGAGAATCACGTTGCGTGTGGGTACCACCTCGAAGCAGCGATCCAAGCCTTTTACCTAGCGCGGGTTTCAACATTGGCCAAACCTCGTACAAGAGGAAGTTCGTTTGAACAACTCAATAGGTTCCACCATCACACTTCTTCTCCGACCAGAGGCCGCAGTGCCATGCTCTTGATGAATCTCGAACCGCTTCCTGCGAGAGGTTGC
Organism: Verrucomicrobiales bacterium; assembly: GCA_005777315.1. GTDB lineage: Bacteria > Verrucomicrobiota > Verrucomicrobiia > Limisphaerales > F1-12-MAGs170 > F1-120-MAGs170. Next base: position 645 of record SXMN01000094.1, on the reverse strand, counting down.
AAATAAACCATCTGGATCAGAAATTAATCGAAAGAAATCGCACTCCCGCGATGCGTCCGGTAACAGGATCGTTAATTACGTTTTCCCCATCCCTCTTTGGATCCACAGGCCGACGCAAGCTCAACATCCTCGACAACGAATTTGTCTTGGCAGCGTCCACCATGAACCCGGTAAAAGTAACCTGTTTGCGAAGCAGATCAGAATCGGATTTTCTGGTTCGAACTGAAGTGGTCAGGACGGACTGAACCGTTTTCCCTGACTTCTCCGCAGACGTTCGCGGAGAAGTCTGCAAGGCCTGAGGCAATGCGGACTGTGGAAATGCAACGAATGACGACAACAGGGTGATCAGGGATAGAGCTTTCATGTTTGTTGAAGTGCCACGACTCTCAGATGATCAACTTGAAAAGTCAAACACGGCAGGTGTTTTGAGCTGGTTTCGTGAATTGGAGGTTTTCATCGCCAGAGGGCGGCATCCGTGGATTCGTTCTTTGAGTGACGCAAAGGATGCTCTGACCTCAGAAAGAGCGGGGTAAACCTGAAAAGACAGTGACCGGTTCAAATCCCTTGAATTGGTGCTTTCGTGAGTGGGTCGAGTGGAGAGGTCGGGTCGTGCGGACTGTTCCCAACGGACGGCTGGAAGGTAGT
>SXMN01000093.1 GCA_005777315.1 Verrucomicrobiales bacterium | reverse complement strand
TGGTTTCCGGATGCGGATGCGTTTCGGCCCGAGCGGTGGTTGGACGGCTCGACGGCGGGCATGCCCAAATTCGCTTATTTCCCCTTCGGCGGTGGTCCGCGGATATGCATCGGCAGCGCCTTCGCAATGATGGAAGCCACGCTCGCGCTCGCGGTCATCCAACAACGATTCGCGTTTACGGATGTTCCGGGAAAGCAGATCGGGTTGTGGCCGGCGATCACACTTCAACCTTCCACCGGCATCTGGGTGCGTCTGCGGTCAGTGGCAAATGCGCCCGGCGAGACCCCCAGTTCTGCGCTACGGGACCGCGCGTGTGCTCAATCCGTAGGAGACGCAAATCAACCAAGCCGACCAGTGGAAAACGCTCCTTGCTGAAACGAAGCAGGTCCGGTTGAGTTGATGAATTCCAAAAGGACCGTGCTTCGCCATGCAAACACAAATCAATCCCATGAAACGACTGCTGCTTCTTTTCGCGGTCATCTTTGCCTGTGGTGTCGTCACCAGTGTGGCGCAGTCGCCGCCCGTGCTGCTCGTGGATGTGAGCGCCGACTCCCAGGTGCGTCTGTCATGGTCCAACACCGCCACGGGTTTCGTGCTGGAACAGGCGGACCAATTGCCTGCGGCTGGCCAGTGGTCGCCCGTGTTGCAAGTCCCGCAGTTGGTCGGCCAGCAACTTTCGATCGTTCTCAGTGGTGCCACGGGCGTTCGTTTCTTCCGCCTGGCGACACGGAATGGGAATTTGTCACCGGATCCCGCCACCATTGCTCCGCCGGTACCGCAAGGCGTCGTGACGTCGCTGGCGGGGGCGACGGAGTTTTTATACTCGGGGCCGAATCCGATCCAAACCGGCGTGGCGCCTGGCACCATTGAAGCGAAACGCGCCGCGGTAATGCGTGGCAAAGTTCTAAAGCGCGATAACACTCCGCTTTCAGGTGTCACCGTCTCGATTCTGAATCATCCCGAACTCGGCCAGACCTTCAGCCGGGCCGACGGCATGTTTGATCTGGCTGTCAACGGCGGTGGCCTTCTGACTGTAAAATATGAGAAGACCGATTTCTGCCCTGTGCAGCGGCAACTCAACGTGCCCTGGCAGGATTACGTGATGGTGCAGGACGTGGTAATGATCCAGATGGATCCACTCGTCACATCCGTCGCGTTCGGCATCAACTCTCCCATGCAAGTCCACCAGGGCAGCCTGCAGGCTGATGCCGACGGGGCTCGCAAGGCGACGCTCTTGTTTCCTCCTGGCACCGGGGCAAGCTTGGTTCTGCCCAATGGCACGACTCAGATCGTCAGCTCCTTGAACGTCCGCGCCACCGAGTTCACCGTTGGTGCCAACGGCCCGGCCGCGATGCCCGGCGCGTTACCTCCCAGCAGCGGTTACACCTACTGCGTCGAGTTGAGCGCCGACGAAGCGACTGCCTAGGGTGCCACTTCGGTTCAGTTTGACCGCCCCCTGCCGGTGTACGTCGAAAACTTCCTTGGCTTCCCGGTGGGCGGGGCAGTGCCGACGGGATACTACGACCGCCAGAAAGGACAGTGGATCGCTTCGGCCAACGGACGAGTGATCAAGGTGCTCGGCATCACCGGAGTTATGGCTGATCTGGACACGGACGGCGACGCTGCCGCCGATGACGCAATGAAATTGGCGGCCCTCACCATCTCGGAGGAGGAACGCACGCGCCTGGCGCAACTCTACCCATCCGGCCAGACGCTTTGGCGCATGCCCGTCACCCACTTCACGCCGTGGGACGGCAACTGGCCCTACGGCCCGCCACCCGATGCGATTTCCCCGCCCGGACCGAATGAGGATGATCCTCCGCTGGACGACGTGAACCTTCAGTGCGGCTCCATTATCGGTGTCGAGGATCAGTCGCTTGGCGAGTCGGTGCCTGTCACCGGTACACCTTGGCGGCTGCATTACCGGAGCCTGCGCACGCCGGGCCGCAAGGACGCATATACGTTTGAAGTTCCTTTGAGCGAGAGCGCGATCCCGGGGAGTCTGCAGAGGATTCGCGTCGAAGTGAGCGTCGCCGGAAGATTGTATCAAGCCACTTTGGCCCCCGCGCCCAATCTCAGCTATAAAGTGAACTGGGACGGCAAGGACTGTTACGGACGGACGACGCAAGGCAGGCAACTTGCCGAAGTGCGACTGAATTACGATTATGCGCCACAGTACTACACCGTTGGAAGCGGCTTTACCTCCAGCTTTGGCCGGGCAGAAGCGGCAGGAACTGCGGTTTCGTTTAGTCGGGAGGCGAGCACCTATAGTTTCTCGAGGGTGTGGACCAAAGTGGTGGGTGCATGGGATGCCCGTGCGTTGGGACTGGGCGGTTGGAGTTTCAGTGTGCATCACGCCTACGATCCTGTTTCCCGCACGCTGCTGCTCGGCGACGGTCGGCAGCGCCGTGGCGGGGTGATGGCTTCTTCCCTCCCCACCGTCATCACCACCGTGGCAGGCGACGGTGGTTCTGGCTCCAGCGGCGGCGACGGCGGGCCGGCGGTGGCGACGAGTATTAACCCTGGAGGCGTGGCCGTGGGACCGGATGGCATTATGTACATCGCGGACCTTTACCGCATTCGCCGGGTAGGGCTTGATGGCATCATCACCACTGTGGCGGGCACCGGTACCTTTGGTTTCAGCGGCGACGGTGGGCCGGCGGTGGCCGCGCAAATCGGCGTCCCCTTAAGCGGGGCTTTGGGACCGGACGGCAGCCTGTACTTTGCGGACCATTTCAACAATCGCATCCGCCGCGTGGGGTTGGATGGCATCATTACGACCGTCGCGGGAAATGGCTCGGAAAGTCTCAGTGGCGACGGAGGATTGGCAACGGCTGCAGGGCTGAGAGGGCCCAGCTCCGTGGCTGTGGGACCGGATGGCAGCCTGTACATCTCGAACGGCATCAATCGACAGAATGTCCCCTGGGATAACCACCGCATCCGCCGTGTCGGACCCGATGGCATCATCACCACCGTGGCGGGCAACCCTGATACTGGCAGTGGCGGCGACGGAGGCCCGGCGGTGAATGCGGGATTAACATTCCCTTCCGGAATTGCCTTGGGACCGGACGGCAGCTTGTATTTCGCCGACATCAACAACAGCCGCATCCGTCGCATAGACCCCATTGGCATCATCACCACCGTGGCGGGCACCGGCAACCCTGCCTTCAGCGGCGATGGTGGGCCGGCGGTGGCGGCGAATGTTAGTCCTGTAGGCGTTGCCTTCGGATCGGACGGCAGCCTGTACATCGCGGACGCAGGCACTCAGCGCATTCGCCGCGTGGGATCTGATGGCATCATCACCACCGTGGCGGGCGGTGGTGTGCAGAATGCAGATCTGTCTGGCGGCGACGGTGGGCCGGCGGTGGGTGCGTATATGCAACAACCTTCGGGCATCGCCTTGGGACCGGACGGCAACCTTTACATTGCTGACATTGGCCACCACCGCATCCGCCGCGTGGCGTCTGCGTTGCCAGGTTTTTCCGCTTCTGACGTTCTGTTGTCTTCCGAGGATGGCAGCGAAGCCTATGCCTTCAACGCCAGCGGTCGCCATTTGAAGACGCTCGATGCTCTCAATGGCGCGGTGCGTTACCAGTTCGCTTATGACTCCTTGGGCTATCTGACATCGATCACAGACCGCGGCGGCAATGTGACGAAGGTGGAGAGAACTGGCACCACGCCGACTGCCATCGTTGCTCCCGGAGGCCAGCGTACGGCGCTGGCCATCAGCACAGACGGCTGGCTGGCGGGCGCGGCGAATCCCGCGGCCGAGGCGCACGCCATGAGCTACTCTGCGGATGGACTCTTGCAGCGCTTGGTTGACCCGCTCACCCATGTCCACAGCTTCACCTACGACGCCCTCGGCCGTCTCATCAAAGATGAGGATCCCGCAGGCGGCAGCACTTCACTGGCGCGCACCGAGCAGAACAACGGCTACACCGTCACCACCACGTCTGGGCTCGGTCGCAGCCGTGCCTATGAAGTGGAACGGTTGTCCACCGGCACCATCCGTCGCACAGTGACCCAACCGAGCGGAACCAGGTCCGTGACCGTCATCGGCTCCGACGGCGGCAAGCAGACCACGTACGCCGATGGTGGAATCATCACAATCCAGTACGGTCCCGACCCGCGTTGGGGCATGCTGGCGCCGGTCGCGAAGAGTGTGACGCTACGGAATGCCGGCGGGCTCGCTCAAACAATCACGACCACCCGCGGCGCCACGCTCTCAGACCCCGGCAACGTATTGAGCCTGACGAAGCTCACGGACACCATGACGCTCAACGGACGCACCTTCACCCGTGGCTATGACGCCGCGACCCGGACGGTGACCAGCACCAGCGCCGCTGGACGGGAAAGCAAGGTCGTGATCGACAAACTCGGACGCGTCCAGCAAACACAATCCGCAGGACTTCTGGCAAACGACCTCACCTATGACACGCGCGGTCGAATTACCGGCGTCACCCAGGGGATCGGCGCAGACACACGCACGGCTAATCTCAGGTACAACCCCGCTGGCTATCTGGACACCGTGACCGATCCACTGGGTCGTAAGCTCAACCTGGCCTACGATACTGTGGGCCGCGTCACCCGTCAGACCTTGCCCGATGGGCGCGAAATCCTTTACGGCTCTAACCGTAATCTCACCTCGGTCACCCCGCCGGGGCGACCGTCTCATCAATTCGCCTACACGAGCGTGGATCTGCAAAAGGAGTACACTCCGCCCGATGTTGGCGCGGGCAGTAACAGCACGCGCTATACTTATGACACAGACAAGAAACTGACCCGCATCACGCGACTGGATGGACAAGTCCTCGACTTTGGATACGACAGTGCCGGAGGCTGCAACTGTGGTCGATTGATCATGCTGACTCTGCCGACCGGAGTCACTGGCTACGCCTACGATCCCACGACCGGCAAGCTGACCGGCATCACGATGCCGGATGGCGACATACTCTCCTACAGTTACACCGGTTCGTTGCTCGACCAGACCACCTGGACTGGGACGGTCGCGGGAAATGCCGGTCGTACCTACGACAACGACTTCCGCGTCGCCTCGCTCAGCATCAACGGCGCCGCTGCCATCGCCTTCCATTACGATGCGGACAATCTGCTCACTCAGGCGGGAAACCTTGTCTTGCGCCGCAATCCACAAAACGGCTTGTTGACCGGCACCACACTCGGTAACGCCACCGATACATGGAGCTATGACGGCTTCGGCGAAATGACCGCATACAGCGTTAACGTCAGTGGGTCGGAGATTTTCAAAACCCGGTTTCAATACGATCAGATCGGTCGCATCACCACCAAGACCGAGACTGTTGCAGGGTCCACAACAACCTTCGAATACGTTTACGATCTCGCTGGCCGGCTCGTGAAAGTCATCGAGGACGACACGGCGACTGCGAACTACACTTACGACGGCAACGGCAATCGGCTGACCGCCCGTGGTTTGAACACAGCCCCGATCTACGACGCTCAAGACCGCCTGATCCAGTATGGTGGAACAACCTATTCCTACACCGCGAACGGCGAGTTGAAGACCAGGACCACCGGTGCCCTTGTTTCCACCTACGACTACGACGTGCTCGGGAATCTCAAACATGTCACCCTGCCGGGTGGCAGTGTCATTGATTATGTCGTGGATGGGAGTAACCGACGCATTGGGAAGAAGGTCAATGGCGTCCTGGTCCAAGGCTTCCTTTACCAGGACAGCCTCAAACCAATTGCCGAACTCGACGGTGCCAACGCGGTTGTGAGCCGCTTTGTCTATGCCACGCACATCAACGTGCCGGATTACATGATCAAGGGCGGCGTGACGTACCGCATCATCACCGATCATCTCGGCAGCCCGCGGCTCGTGATTGACGTGGCGACGGGTACGGTCGCCCAGCGCGTGGACTATGACGAATTTGGAAACGTCACAGAAGATACCAACCCCGGCTTCCAACCGTTTGGCTTCGCCGGCGGGCTCTATGACCGCGATACCAAACTCGTCCGCTTCGGAGCGCGGGACTATGATGCGGAAGTCGGGAGGTGGACGGCGAAGGATCCGATGCTGTTCGATGGCGGGGATGCCAACCTGTACGCCTATGTGGGCAATGATCCAGTCAACAGGACGGACCCGAATGGCAAGCTCCCTGCGTTGGCAGTGGCGGTCGGAGCAGGAGTCGCCGTAACCCTGATCATCGATTACCGGCTAGGCAAACCCCTGGGCGACACCTTGGGGAAGCTCTGGTTGGAATTAGTGCCGTTGGACGACGCCGTTGACATTGCGATAGACCCTGAGCGCATCAAGGACATGAAAGATGGCGATTTCAGCGCATATAGCCCTCAGTACGACAATGAAACGCCGTCATCGAGGAAAGTCAGGAAAGTGCTGAAAGATATAGAGGCGGACTGCAAATAGCAGGGGAAAGCGCGAGTGTCGGCAAGTGGAGTGTTACAATCTTTTTCGCCATCGAATCTTCCCCAAATTGGCGTCGCATGAACTTTGGATTATTGATCGGAGTGGCATCGTAATTGCCGGCCGAATAATCGAGCTCGCATGGCAGGTTGCGACGCCTCGGGGGGCTCGGAGTTGATTAAGTTAGTGTCCACACTCCCATCCTCGACGGCTCAATCACGTCTGTCGTTGGAAATTCCTTCCCTAGTTCGCGCGCTGTCGGGCAAGATGTCGGCAATGATTCCACTGAGCAAACAACCGGGTCCGGGGCATTGGCGCGCTGGGAACCTTCGGGAGTTTGGGCGTGACCCGCTCGGTTTTCTTTAACTCATGCAACGATCCTCACGATTCATTTTCTGGCTGGTGATCCTCTGTTTCCTGATCTCGGGAATGGCCGGCCTCATTTACCAACTGGCCTGGATGCGGTACCTCTCGCTGTTTCTTGGCCACACGAGTTATGCCGTGGTGGCGGTGCTGATTGCGTTCATGGGCGGGGCTGGCCATCGGCAACGCCGTTTCCGGCATCTGGGCCGACAAGATGGCTCGCCCGCTCGCTTTCTATGGCTGGCTTGAACTGGGAATCGGCGTGTACGCGCTGCTGTTCCCGAGCTATTACGAATTCTGTCATTCGAGCTACGTGTCGCTCGCGAGTCGATGGGAACCCGTGGGTGCGATGGCTCTGCTGTTGAAGTTTGCCTTCAGCCTCGCGGCCATTCTGTTTCCGGCGATGCTCATGGGGGCGACGCTTCCAGTCCTCACGCGGTTTGTGACCCGTTCGCTCGCGGAACTTCGGGAGAAAGTCGCCGCCCTCTACTTCATCAACAGCGCCGGGGCGGTGGTGGGGTGCATTGTGGCTGACTTCTGGTGGATTCCGGCAGTTGGGCTGGAGCTGACTGTGTTTGGGGCCGGCACTTTGAACCTGGTGGCGGGCCTGCTGGCGCTGGCCATCAGTGTGCGCACCGGTGAGCGCAATGCGGATGAACCGAAGCAGCCAGTCCGGTCCGAACCCAATGAGGTGTTCAGCCCTGCAGAACTTCGGTGGGCGATGATCGGGATCGGAGTGTCCGGGTTTGTGGCAATGCTCTATGAGGTGGCGTGGACGAGGTTGCTGGCGTTGGCGCTCGGCTCCAGCACGCATGCCTTTTCGCTGATGTTGATCACTTTCATCGCCGGAATCGCGGCGGGCGCGTGGGTCATTTATCGGTGGCGTGGATTGCGACAGACATTTCAAGCGTTCGCGTGGGCGGAGATAGCACTTGCCGTGACGGTGCTTGGCTCAATGTTCTTCTATGAGCTGCTGCCATTCTGGTTTTCCAAGATGGCGTCCTTGCTCAACCGCAAGAGCGAGGCGTATCCGCTTTATCAAAGCTTCCAGGCGCTCATCTGTTTTCTGGTGATGTTCATTCCCACGCTGTGCCTAGGACTGACGCTGCCGCTGATCAGCCGCGTGGCGACCACGGAATTGAGCCGCACCGGGCGTTCCGTCGGGCGTGTCTTCGCGGTGAACACGCTGGGAACGGTGCTGGGGACGGGGGTGACAGGACTCTGGCTCATGCCGCAGCTTGGATTGGCGCGGACATTTGCCGTGGGAGTGGTGCTCAATGCGATGATCGGCATCGGTGCGCTCATGCGGGGGAGGGTGCCGGTCAAAACCTGGGCTGGCATGGCTGCGGGCGGATTGCTCGTGGTCTGGCTGGCCGGCGTGCTGTTCAACCAGGCATGGAATGGCGCCTTTTCGCTGGGAATCTGGCGGAACGCGGAGGTAACCATGACTCAATCGCAGTTCAAAGGACTGGCCCGCTTCCAGCCGCTGAAGTTTGTCCGCGATGGCGCTGGTTCTTCGGTGGTCGTGTTCTCCGTCATGGACGGTGAAAAGGAAACTCTGGCGCTCAAGGTGAACGGCAAGACCGAGGCGGGGACGGACCTCGATCTCTCAACTCAACTCCTGATCGGCCACATACCGATGCTGTTGCGCCCGCAATCGACGAACGCGCTGGTGGTTGGTCTCGGAAGCGGCATGACAGCCGGGGCGGTGGCCACGCATCCAAGCATACAGCGGCTGGACGTCGTTGAAATCTCGCCAGAGGTGATCGAAGCGGCAACCCACTTCAGCAAACACCACAATAATGTACACGAGAATCCCAAGGTGAGGATTGTGGTGGATGATGCGAAATCATTCCTCCGCACGACAACCAATCTCTATGACACGATCATCAGCGAGCCTTCCAATCCATGGATGGCCGGCGTCGCGGGCGTGTTTACCCAGGAGTATTACCAGAATTGCCGTGACCGGATGCGGACGAACGGACTGATGCTGCAATGGGTGCAGGTCTATGAAACGAACGATGAGACGCTGCGGCTCGTGTTGCGCACGTTTACTTCGGTGTTCCCATTCGTGAGTGTCTGGCGGCCGGCAGTCAGTGACCTGGCGCTCGTGGGATCAATGCAGCCGATTGAACCCGACATGGCGGCGATGCAACGGCGGTTTGCGGAGCCGTCCGTGCAAGCGGACCTCAAACGGATCGACACAGACCGGATGATCACCTTTCTGTCGCGCGAACTGGTCTCCGCGCAGAACGGGGCTTTCATGGTCGCGCAGGACGGGCCCGTTCACAGTGATTACTTTCCTGAGCTGGAATACCGGGCTCAAGAAGCTTTCTTCGTCAGGCAGGCCGCAAACGAATGGGTGCGCTTTGATGAGAATTTCTCGACGCGACCCTCGACGATGCTCGGCAAGTGGCTTCCGACTCATGCGCTGACCGAAGCCGACCTCAAAGGGATTGTCCGGTTTCAGATGGCCTACAGAGTGCCGGATGACGATTTGCTATCGACTATTCTGCATCGGTGGAGGCGGGATTTTCCGGGATCAACATTGCCTCTCGAGCTTTCATCGAAACTTTCCGAACATGGTTCACCGGCCGAACTGGAGGTACAGCGTCATCGTGGAATGAAGGACCAACTCGTGCGGCAGGCCGGCAACGATCCTCAACCTCTCCGCTTGTACGCAGGTTACCTGCTGAAATCGTATCGGACGCAACGCTCCGTTTTCTTCACCCCCGACACGCAGGAAATTGATGAGGTCCTGGGGGTGCTGCTGGAAAAGGATTCGCGCCACCATCAGGTGTACAAGTTTTATCAGGCGGAACTGGCGTGGGACCGAGGTGATGACGGCAGGTGCATTTCGCTCGCGCTGGAAGCGATGAAGCCGGAGACGGCGGGCAACAGCAAACCCGATCTTTCCGTTGATACCGCCGCTCCTATTCCTGTGTTGTCCCGCGTGATTGAGAGTCTTTGGAGAGCGCAGCGCTACGCGGATGCGGCGGATATCTGTCGCTACGCCATTTCCAATGGCTACGCCGCCAGGAACGTGGTGCTCGCCGCTCAATGCCGGAAGGTGCAGGCGGTTCTATCGAGCAGGGGCGCTGAATAATCCATGGTGGCTTTCTGGTTGCGGGGTGATATCACTCTTTTCACCCATGAAACCCCGAACCCATTTCCAAGGATTCACCCTCATCGAACTTTTGGTGGTTATCGCCATCATCGCCATTCTCGCCGGGATGTTGCTGCCAGCGCTCAGCAAGGCGAAGATGAAAGCGCATGGCATCCTTTGCCTGAGCAACCAGAAGCAGCTTGCGCTGGCGTGGGTTCTCTACGCGGACGATCACAATGACAATCTTGTCTGGAATGATCTCACCTCAGACGGCTTCGGCTGGGTGCGCGGTGTGCTCGATTACAGTGGAACCAATCCGCACAACACGAACGTTGCCGGACTCACCAATCCGAACTACGCCAGGCTTGCGCCCTACACCCAGGCACCCGGCATCTACAAATGCCCCGCGGATCGCAGCTACGTCACCATCAAAGGCCAGCGCCACCCGCGAGTGCGCAGTCTTTCCATGAGCCAGGCCATGAATTCGCGTGATGACTGGCTGAGTTATCTGACAAAGAAAAAGTACCGCGTCTTCCGCAAGCTCTCCGACATTCAGCCGATGGGCCATTCCCAAGCATTCGTCTTTATCGATGAACATCCTGACGGCATCAACTTCGGTGACGTGGCCGTTGCGATGAACGACGGCGTCGCCGGCTCGCGCATCCACATCATCGATTATCCGGCCAGCACTCACAACGGCGCTGGTGGTCTTAGTTTTGCCGACGGCCATGCGGAGGTTCATCGATGGGTGGATCCACGGACCAAGCTCCCATGGAAAAATCAATCCATGACGCTCGTGGTCCCATCGCCAAACAACAGGGACATGGTCTATCTGTCGGAACACGCATCCATTCGCGAGGAATAGGAATCCTTTTCTCTGCGCGCCTTGCCTCCGAGCTGGTGGCGCTCACAGTCATGCGGAGCTTGTCCCAGGGTCAGATCATTAACTTCCGCAAAACTTCTCGAACGCTCCGCCGAGCAGTTCGCGGGCGTCGCGTTCCATCTCGGCTTCGTTGGGTTCCCAGCCGGCGGCGGCAAGGCCCGCGTATTTCTCCGTCAGCACCCGGCCGATGATCTGCCGCGAGTGGCTCCACTTGTAAATGATCTGATCCATCACGCGCGCGTCGGAATGCTGCGCGGTGAAGCTGGTGCCGAGAAGTTCGATTCTCATGCGGGTCATTTCCTCGATGATCGATGGCACATTGGTGAACCACCAGCAGCCGAAGATGTGGAGATTTCGAAATTTGCGCGCCAGGACGCAGAGCTCGTGCTGGTTCTCACGCGAAAGGACGGTGGCGAGGAATTTGTTTTCCGGATTCTGAGCGCAGAGGTGGGAGAGCGTTGAGAGATTGGTTCGCGCCATGCCATCGCCCGCCATGCGGAGCAGGGGATTGACGGCCCGGATGACCCCTGGCATCACGGCGAAAGGCAGCCCAAACTCGCGGCAATGAGGAAGGACGGCGCGCTCGATGAGCTGCGCGGAATCGTGGTTCGACGGATAGGCAAAGTCCGGTGGCAACGAGACCATGACAAACCGGGCGTCCATGCGGCGCGTCCAGTCGGCCAGGAAACGGCGGACGCTGCTGATCGTGGATTCGGTCAGTTCATGGGTGACGTGATAACCCCAGGAGGAAAGTCGTGGCGCTGTTTGCTGCCAGGAAAGAAGCAGAGGATCAATTCGGAGCGCTGCGGTAAACCAGTCGTCGCGCTCGAAGCCGCGCTCCCAGAATGGACGTTCCTCATCGTCAAATGGTGAGTTCGTCATGCAGATCGTCCGCACATTCGCCAGCTCCATGCAGCGGGCCACGTAGTCGCGCGGTTTCTGTTCAGCGAACCAGCGTCGCAAAGCCGGGAGATCACCGCTGCGGGCATCGAGTCCCAGCGCGTTCAACGTCGTCAGCACGCCGCGGCAGGCTTCGGAGATGGGCGAGTGTTCGATGAACAGCGTGCTCCAGATCAGGTCGGCCTGCGCTGTCTTCGAGAGCTTCCAGAACGCATCGTAATGAATGTCCGAGTGGCGAAATGTTTCGGCCACTAGATAATGGTAAACAAGAAGGTCATCGATGCCCCAGAGCAGCAGCGGTCCGAAGGCGGCGTCGTAAAGATGCGTGTGTATGTCGTAGGCAGGAGTTCCGGTGACGATCTTTCCGACCCGGTTTGCGATGTTGGCGTAGGCGTTCTGAGTTCGGGAATGAGCCCCTGACGAAACCGCGAACGGCATGGCAAACGGGAAGTCTTGCATGACTGAGGCTTGAATTTGCGCGTGCATCGGTCAAGCGAATCCTCCATGCCCGTGAAGCACGACGATCACACGGATTGCAAGGATCGGAACGCAGACTGGATGGCCAGGATGTTCGTTAAATTGTGGTGTCTCAGCCGTGAGCATGCAATAGGAGCGCGGAATTCCACGCTCCAGGTGAATCGTTACGGCTCAGGGATATTCATTCCGTCCAGGGTTTCGCCGCTGAAAACTCTTTCATACGCGACCGCCCGTGTGATTCACGGGCGCTAGAACTGCATGATAACGGCTGAGGGAACGAAGTTCAGGTCTTGAGTTCATCCGTCACATTTCCGACTTCAGTATTTTGCATCCATCAAACTACACGCGGACTGGAGGCGCTCTCGATCATCCTGCCGCGGCCTTGACGAGAAGGCGCGACAGACTAGGATTTGGTCCATGCACTCCCGGCAACTTTCGTGGCTGGTCTCCTGCCTTTTCCATTTCATCACGTTGGCGAGCGTTGTGGCGGCGCCGGATTTCATTGATGAGCAGTTCGAGCTGCCGCCGGGCTTCCGTATTTACCGCGCGGCGACGGCTGAACTGGCGGGCGGCAGCTACGCGCTGACGTTTGATGGGGAAGGGCGCCTGCTTGTTGGCGATGGGAATGCAGTGCGGCGGATGATTGATCTGGATGGAGATGGGGTGTTCGACAGTTACGAAGTGATTGCCGAAGGGCTCGGCTGGCGTGGCCCGCAGGGGTTGCTGGTCGTGGAGGATAATCTCTTCGCGGTTGGTGGAGATGGGATTCAGAGGTTCTCAGGGTATCGGTCGGGCAAACCGCTTGTCCATGCGGGGCGGGTCGGCAAGAAGTTCAACACGGGCGGGGATCACGATGCGCATACCCTCCTGCGAGGTCACGATGGCTACCTCTACTTCATGGCGGGGAACGGATCGGGGATTGAAGGCCGGAAGCACATCACCGAAGCAAGTTCTCCCTGTCTGACAGAACGTGAGGCGTCTGTGTTCCGGATTTCGCCGAACGGGAAACAATGGGAGTGCGTCGGCTCGGGTGGACGGAATCCCCCGAGTCTCGGAATGAATTATCTCGGCGAACTCTTCAGTTTCGACAGCGACATGGAGTGGCACGTCGGGCTGCCATGGTACCGGCCAGTGAGGTTGAATCACTGGCTCACCGGTGGTGATCAGGGCTGGCATGATATGGGCGCGTTGCCATCCTATTACATCGACAATCTCCCTCCGGTGCTTGAAGTGGGACGTGGCTCGCCGACTTCCGGACGATTTTATGAGCACGTGCAATTCCCGGAAACGTACCGGAACAGTTTCATCGTCTGCGATTACCGCTGGAAGCGGGAGTCCGATGATCAATACGCGACGACCGGACGGCTTGTGGCGTTCTTTCTGAAACGGGACGGGGCGCGATGGACAGCCACAATGGAACCGCTGGCTCGGCCCCGGCCCGGAGCACTGGATCGTGCCGGGAGGCCTATCAACTTCGCTCTTGTAGATACGGAGATCGCTCCAGATGGCAGCCTCTTCATCACGGACCACAACCAGGGCATCTGGCGACTGATGTACGATCCGGAGCGACGCGGCCCGCGCCCGATTCAACCGAAGTGGACGGAGGTTCGCGTACCGAAGAGCGATGATGAGTGGCGACACAGAACTGACGAACTCATTTCGCTTCCTCAGCCCGGTGCGGAATGGAGCCGGCTGCGTGAAGTGGAGCTGAGGAGGATGGCGAACATTCAGCAGTCGGATCTTTACGTGCTGGCACTTTCCTCGAACCTTCCGATTGAGCAGCGGCTGAGAGCGCTGCGCCTGGCAGCCTCGGAGTTCAGTGGATTGCCTCCGGATTTCGCCACCAAGCTTGCGGCAGACGGAAGTCCCGAGATGCGTGGACAGGCGGCCTGGCTGATGGGGATCTCGCAGCAGGCTTCCAATGGACCTTTGTTGCACCTTCTAAAGGATCGCGATTCATTTGTACGCCGAAGGGCGGCCGAGGCGCTTACTCGCAAAGAACTGGAAGACTGTGAGCCGCTGCTCACGGCTTTGGGTGATGCTGATCGAATGGTGGCATACGCGGCCATGATGGCGCTGACGCATCAGTCGAGGCCAAAATGGCTTTTTGGATTACAGCCCAGTCAGAGGATGTCAGTTGAAGCACCAGCGAGAAACGCGATCCTTCTCAGGGGCCTGGTAGCTGCACATGTCCGGGGCAACCGTCTTGGGGTTGGAGCGCTTATTGAGGCGTTCGATGAACAAGTAAAAATACTCCTCGCGCAAATCCTTTCGCAGCCGATGCGGAGTCGAACCATGAAGCTCGACGTTTTGCGAGGGTTGGGGCTTTACCGGCGCTTGGTGCTCGGTGACCGAGGAATTGAGAAACTGGCGTTCCAGCATTTGCTTAAAAGTTTTCCGGATGCTGACCGCGATGTGCGTTGGGAACAGGTGAGATTGGTTGGAGAGTTCGATGTGAAGGAGGCATTCCCAGAACTGTTGCTCGAATTGGAGCGGGAGAAAGATGAGGTGACGCAGTTTCATCTCGCACAGGCGATCTCGCGGCTTTCCGGCGGATGGAGCGCTGCCGATGGAGATCGGTTGGTGAAATGGTTTCTCAGCAAACAGTCGGGATGGTTCACGGAGTTTTCCGGGAAGGGCGTCGAGTTTCCCGACTCCTGGTTGACGGTGCTTGATGATTTTGGCGCGCGGCATCGCGCGGCTCTGCTGCGTGAGCAGAGTTCAGTCAATCTTTCTGGTCAGCTTGGAAAAGTGGTGGTGCGACTTTTGGCCAGCGAGCCGAAGGGAGATGAAGCGATCATTGCGCTGTACGGGAAGCAGACCAACGTTACAGTAAGGCTGAACATCGCCCGAGTTCTCAAAACACAGCGCACACCGCTTGTGCATACCTTCCTGCGTCAGGAGTATCCGCGAACAACCGATCCGGCGCTCCGGGCGCTGTTTCTGCAAGGAATAGTCGCGCATCAGCCGGTGGCGAGCGACCTCCCCATGATTCTGGAAGGACTTTCCCACGTTGATACCGAGGTGGTGCGTTCGTGCATGGAAGCAAATGTGGCGCGCACTCGTGATGAAACGGAACTGGTGGCGCGGGCATTGATCAGCCGCCTGGCGGATCGGCGGCCGCTTTTCCGATCAGCTCAGAAAGCGTTGGTGACGATCAGTCGGGCGAACCCGCCGAACGCGGATGTGATCCGGTCATCAGACACCCATGTGACCGACGCGATTCGGAGCGAGGCGCGGCAATTCTGGCAACGCTGGTTTGCGGAGTATTTTAACAAACCGTTTGAATTGAACGGCCCTCAAGGTCCTGAGATGAAGGACGAGGATCTGCACAAGTTCCTCCTGGCCGATTCATTTGCCGGAGGT
Source organism: Verrucomicrobiales bacterium (assembly GCA_005777315.1). Classification (GTDB taxonomy): domain Bacteria; phylum Verrucomicrobiota; class Verrucomicrobiia; order Limisphaerales; family F1-12-MAGs170; genus F1-120-MAGs170. Next base: position 572 of record SXMN01000093.1, on the reverse strand, counting down.
GATCCGGGAAAGGGAGCGAAGCTTTACGAGGCCCTTGGTTGCCATCAGTGTCATGGCGGTGGCGTCGCACCTGGACGCGAGGGGCGGCTGTTTGGACCTGATCTGGCGGGAGTGCTGCGGAGGTTGAATCGTGCTGAAGTGGCGGATGCGATTGTCTATCCTTCCAAGCAAGTTGCGGATCGGTTCAAAGGATACGAGGTGGAACTCAAGGACGGGAGGACGATCACCGGATTCATCACGGAGCAGAATGACGCCGCGGTGACGATCTCGGATCGCGAGCAGGTGCAGCGATTGGCACGATCGGGGATTCAATCCATCAAACCGCAGAGTGTGTCGCTCATGCCCGCGAATCAATTGAATCGCCTCCGGGTGGAGGAGCTGAGGGATTTGATGGCGTTCCTTGCCGGCGTGCCTGCGTCGAAGTGATAGATCCTAAGGGCGGGCGAAATAATAACTTGAGCAAATGTTAGTTAACGGGGTTCGATGACATAGTTCCATTCCCCGTGGAACTTCGCTGGCGTGATATGGACGCGAGCCAGTTCATCGTCCGAGACGCTCACTCCAGTTTCATA